>NZ_JALAYA010000007.1:0-82877 GCF_026796395.1 Bacillus sp. T17B1 | reverse complement strand
ATGACATAAAATCATATCCTTTGGGCACGATAGGGCTGTAAAATTCCAACACTGAACCTGTGCCAACATTGGCATAGCCTCGTCCAGTTTCTTTTTTATTAACAAATGCCTTATCAACATCGCCAAACATCATTCCGTATCCAGTCTCGGACATTAAACCTAATGACACACGGAAGCTAAACTGATCACGAATACCATCAGCCAAATATTTTGCATCTGGACGTTGTGCCCCCAAAACAAGAAAATATCCCGCCTGTCTTCCCAACATGACCAACTGTTTCATGTAAGAAAGGGTTTCATTTCTTTCTTTCATATCTAAAAAATCCATAAACGCCACATATTCATCAAAGAAGATAAACACAGGCTTTAAGCCTAAATAGGCATAGTTTTCACCTGTCTTATAGTTGGGCATCTGTTTCATTTCATCCATTCGTTCCATCATGCCATCTACAGACTTTCTTAGGCACATGAGAATGCCGTTCTTTTGGGAATATACCTTTTTCGGAAGCACTTCTTCCAAGTCTGCTAAATCTGCATTCTTAGGGTCCAATATTCTTACATCTGCCCCAAGTCCAACACACGCCTTGATAATCGTTAGCATGTAATATGTTTTTCCTCCACCTGTACCGCCAGAAATTAACATGTGCGGCAACTTATCAAATTGCCATGAAATATGCTTCATTAACGGAAGGACTCCATTCTCAGCTACTGCATCATCAATGGAAATACGATTCTTTTTCACATCATAAAGAAGCTTAAAGCAAACAAAACCTTCTTCCATTTGCTTATCAACCAAGTCACAAAATAAGCCGTTTTCCAAATCCTTTCCTAAGTCTAGGAAGCGATTCTGAAAACGGCTCATGTCCATAGCAATACGAATATAAATGTGATTGTTTTTAACCTGGTAATACATTCTAGGAAAGTATGTGATCTTTTCTCTTGTGTCAGTTTCATTCGAAAAGAGTTTTCTTACTTTCACATTATCTCTTTCGTAAAACTTATTCGAGAAAATCATTTTTGCAAGCTTTTGCCTGTGAAGGATTTTCTTATAGCTGTCAAAGAAAAGAAAGTAAGATGCAACTATACTTCCAACAGCAATTAACAGAGAGCCTAAAACACTTTTAATGATTAAAGGTACATTCCACTCAAAATGTTTTATAACACGGTTAAGATCAAAATGAACCAGTTGTTCTCTCCAAAAGATCAACATAGACAATAAAAAAACAGGCACAAAGATAATTGCGCCTGCTAATTTTACGTTATTTCTCATGTACGGGCGGATTCGTTTGCCCCTGTATTTCCAAAATCTTTTGTTTAAGAAATCACTCATATATATCACCCGCCTGCCGATTTGAGAGCATCATGTCATTTCTTTTCATTCGCACCAGTTGCCGCGGCAGGTTTAGAGGATACAGCAGACCCTGCGCCTTTTAATACCAAGTCTTCTGCTTCGACAGTCCAGTTTACATTAGCAAAGTTCCCGTTTGCTCTAGCAGAAGCCATAATTTTTGGGTTTTTCAATTCAACATCCTTAAAGAAATCAAATTCCTTTAAATCAACATAAGCAGGAATTGTCACTTCAATCTGCCCGCCTTGTACACTAGATCCTAAATTATATATCCTTGATTCCAATGTATCTGTTCTTTTACCATCTACATAGGCATAGCGCTCACGGTTTAAACCTAAAAATTTCAGTTCACCAAAAGTCATATTGATATCCGGTACAATAAAGTTTAAGTTCATATTTCATATCCCCATTTCATTTTTTATTATTTATTTTCAAAAGATCATTAAATTTCTAGTTTATTTTTTTGGATTCGCTCCGGTTCTGTATCCATCTTGGCGCTTATCAGTTGCTAACGGCGTTATGCCCTCATGGCAACCTAGTAGGCTAATTATAGCCATCAAGCTGACTACAGCTATTCCGCACGCTTATTCTAGCCTGCTACAGCATTTAAAGTGATTGCTGTTCATCACTCAAATACTCACGCATGACATTTTTATAAAAGTGCCGTATAATAAAGGTGTCTAATCTTTACACGGCGTTCTTGATGATCATTCGTCAAGGCGCTTTTTTTGTCTATATGTAGTTTTCAAGGAACAAACACTCCTAGCGACATAAGTTATACAGATCATCGTTATACAAAGTAAACACTTGGTTATCCTTCTTACTCAATGGACGAGTAGACCAGATACACCACCAATTCCAGCCTTTTAACAGCTCAGATACTTCCTCATTAGCCTTCAAATAATTATCAGCATCAACAATGAATGTTTCACAAGTGGCATAATCTTTAAAATGGTTTAAATCCTTATCAGCCTTTAAAGCTTCAACATCAGTGATGATTGTTGCATTCACCCTTATTTTCATCGCATCCCTCCTTTCAAAGATTCTTAACGGCTCCCTATAGTGGTATATAACGTCACACTATGGATGATTGCCGCAGCTTTTCAATGTCTTTTCTTCCGATTTCGTAATGTTTACATATCCTTCGATACGAAACGCCTTTTCGCAGTAATTCATTAACATTTTCAATTGTTAAGGGAAGGTTTAAATAATGATTGATGATGACTGAATTCAGAGCAATTTTCATTCGTGCTATCCAATCCCCTTCCATTTGTCTGGCCAACGGAACAGCTTCTTTCATAAACGAGTTTGTTATTTCAGTGTTTATATAAATCACCCCGTTTTGCTCTCCTGCTTTTTATAACAATAGCGCTCTTCAAATTTAGCCCTATTCACTTTGCCCTGAATAACCATGTAACCATCATTCTTCATTTCAGCGTTTAAAACTCTAATGATCTCGTATGACTTTGCTTGTTTAACTCCTAGAATATTTTGAATATCCTTAGCAGTTAAAAATTCTTTCAAGAAATCACCTCCCTATAAGATAATCAACTTTTCGTGGCTACAATTACATTATATGATCACGATACGTGAACGTCAAGACTAAAAATAACATTTCGTGATCAAATTTATCAAAACACATAACATAAGTAAACACAACGTGAACAAGGTCTTTTATGAACTTTTTCTTTTTTTACTGATTAATCGGGGTAAACATTTCGTGACCTGTAATGAATTAGTAAACAAATGGTGATAATATTATTTCATAATCAACTTTTCGTGGAATGGATGAGAAAAATGACTTTAGGCAAACGTTTAAGAGAAGCAAGAATTAAAACTGGATTATCTCAGAAAGAAGCAGCTGAAAAATTAGGAGTAACAAAATCAGTATTATCAAATTATGAGCGAGATTATAGAGACCCCGATACAAAAATGCTAAAACAATTAAGTGATATTTATAATGTCTCCATTGACTATTTATTGGACAAAAATCTTTCGAAAGACAGTGATTCTAAATTGGATCAGGCATTCAATGAGGTGTTGCAAGATCTCAAAAATGAAAATACCCTCCATTTCATGAATGATGGAGAAATCGATGAGGAAACAGCAGAACTAATAAAAAAGGCATTAAAGAATGGGATAAAATTTGTTGATGAACTTAAAAAGAAAGAGTGATGAAAAATTTACACTAATAAATTCATAAAACATAAGGTACAAAAAATCATTAAAAGTCATAAAACAAATGATCCTTTTAAAATTTGTAACATATTTAATATCTCAGTGCTTTATAGTCATTTAGGTAAAGTAAATGGTTTTCTTCAGTATTACGAAGAAGAAGACCATTACCTCATTCATGTTAATAATTCTCATAAAAATAAGTCCTATATTATTGCACACGAAATTGGACATTACTTTTTGCATAAAAACCTAAACACCTTTAAATTGTCAAACTGTTCCGTCATATTGAAAGATAAATTGGAACAACAGGCAAACATATTTGCAACCGAGTTAATTCTAACAGATAAAATGCTGTTAGATGCCCTCCCCATCATAAGAGATCTCACCAAAGAAAATGTGGCATCTTATTTTAAGGTGCCTTTATTTGTTGCGGAACAAAAAATTTCTCAATTTAAAAATACAACGGATTACATATTAAATTTGAACAGCAAAGTCGGGGCATTTGGATAGGAGTTGACATCATGCCAATCAAAAAGCTGAAGAATGGATCATACAAAGTAGATATAAGCGTCGGTGTAGATCCAGTTACAGGAAGGCGCAGAAGAAAAACAAGAATGGCAAAAACAAAAAAAGAGGCAGAAGAATTGTATATTGCGCTCAAGCATAAATACAATTCTGGCTTACAACCAAGTCAAAGAAACTTAAGTTTTAACGAAGTGAAAGATATATACTTGGAAAATTGTAAACTTCACAACAAACCTAACTATTATCAGATTCAGTTATACACAATTGATAAACATATTACTCCTCACTTTATAAATAGTAATATCAAGAAGCTTACCCATACAGAAATAAGACTTTTCCAGAAACAATTGATTGATACAGGCTTATCTAACAAAACTGTTAACAACATAATGATCATATTAAAAAAGTTATTTGATACCGCAATTAATGAAAAAATTATTGATGTAAATCCATGCGATGGAGTACCTAATCTTTCAATACCTAAAAAACAAATGAAATTTTGGACACCTGAGCAATTTAAAGCATTTGTAAAATTAATAGATGAAAATGAAGAGCAGCTTTTTAAAGTATTCTACACTGTTGCTTATTTCACGGGAATGAGATGTGGAGAACTACTCGCTTTGACTTGGAATGATATTGATAACGTAAGAAAAGAAATAAATGTGTATAAGTCACTATCATTTATTAAAGGTGAATATAAAATCACTCCACCAAAGACCAAAAACTCTAATAGACGGATCAGTATTAATACAAAATTATTTGAAATGTTACTGGACTGGAAAGAAAAACAACAAGACATATTAGAAAAACTTCAAGTATCATCATCAGACAACACTTTTATTTTCCAGTACAAAGAGAGCCCAGCCAATAAAGACATCTTTAGCCGAAAAATCAAAACAATTTGTAATCGAGGAGAAGTAGAACCGATCCGCCTTCATGATCTGAGACATTCACATGTCGCATTGTTAATTCATCAAAGAGAAGATTACATCACAATAAAGGAACGACTAGGACATGCTTCAATCAAAACAACAATCGATGTTTATGGTCATCTCTTTCCTAATAAACAAAAAGAAACTGCTGATAAGCTGGATGAATTATTCTAACAAGTGGAGTAAAAAGGAGTAAACCTTAAAAATAAAAGAGAGCATAAAAAAATACCAGGGGTCTACAACCCTTGGTATCATTGATGCGGCCGAGAGGACTTGAACCTCCACGGGTTATTCACCCACTAGGCCCTCAACCTAGCGCGTCTGCCATTCCGCCACGACCGCGTGATCATTAAATTGTGTTTGTGCTGGCTTATCAGGCTCTTAACCTAGTAAAACCAATTTGCGTGCACTTTGTAAATAAAGTGCGGGTGAAGGGACTCGAACCCCCACGCCGTAAAGACACTAGATCCTAAGTCTAGCGCGTCTGCCAATTCCGCCACACCCGCATAAGACACAATGGTGAGCCATGAAGGACTCGAACCTTCGACCCTCTGATTAAAAGTCAGATGCTCTACCAACTGAGCTAATGGCTCTTACTATTAGATTTCAAAAAATAAAAATGGCTGGGCTAGCTGGATTCGAACCAACGCATGACGGAGTCAAAGTCCGTTGCCTTACCGCTTGGCTATAGCCCAACGAAATGGAATGACCCGTACGGGATTCGAACCCGTGTTACCGCCGTGAAAGGGCGGTGTCTTAACCGCTTGACCAACGGGCCGATGGTTGAGAACTTATATCGAAATCTTATGGCGGAGAAGGAGGGATTTGAACCCTCGCGCCGCTTACGCGACCTACACCCTTAGCAGGGGCGCCTCTTCAGCCACTTGAGTACTTCTCCATATGGCTCCACAGGCAGGATTCGAACCTGCGACCGATCGGTTAACAGCCGATAGCTCTACCACTGAGCTACTGTGGAATAATGAGACAAGACTTATTATATCAGCCTTGATTTTTAGTGTCAAGAGGTAAATGTTTTTATTTATCTCTCGTGACGACTTTTATAATGTAACATAGGCTTGCCATATTCGTCAACCTTTTTTACGAAAAAATTCTTTTTATTTTTCCGCGGCATTTTCCGCACCTGTATCTGTCAGGGTTCATGGCACGCTTCTTTATATACTGTTGGCCACACGCCGTACAGATATACATATAAGTTTTTTTGTTTTCTGTTTTTTTCTTAAGGGGTGTACAGAACCTTGGCGCGTTGACCTGCTGCAACAGCCCTCGAAAATCTCTGTCCCTGTGCTTGTACCCTTTTCCTTCAAGGTGAAGATGATAATGGCAGAGCTCATGCTTGATGATGCCGATCAGTTCCTCCCTGCCGTGTTCAATCAAATATTTTCTGTTCAATTCAATGTTATGGGAGGTTAACAGGTACCTTCCGCCCGTCGTTTTAAGCCTGTCATTAAAAAGCGCCTGGTGGCGGAACGGCTTTTTAAAATACGTTTCAGAAATATCCTCTGTCAGCTTTTGAAGCTCTTTGTTATCCATGGCGCACCTCACTTAAAAAACATTGAACGGGACAATTCACCGTTCGCATACAATATGGTAATCACCGTCCCTCTTATGATAAAAGCTGAGGAGGAATGAGCCTATGCCAAATTGGCTTAAAAAACAGATGCAAAAAGCGTTCCTTGAAAAAGATAATTACCAAATTAAACTCCTGAATCAATGCTGGTATTTCTATAGGAAAAAACACTGCTCGTAAGCAGTGCTTTTATTTTACCATAGACAGCGATACTCTGCCCTTTTGTACATCTACGCCGTCAACCCAAGCCGTCACAATATCGCCGACGGATACGACATCAAGAGGATGCTTGACGAATTGATTGCTGAGTTTTGAGATATGCACAAGCCCGTCTTGTTTGACTCCGATATCAACAAACGCTCCGAAGTCCACAACATTGCGCACGGTGCCCTGGAGTTCCATTCCCTCTTTCAAATCTTCCAGCTGAAGGACGTCTGTTTTCAGTAACGGCTTAGGCACCTCATCGCGGGGATCCCGCTCCGGCCTTGTCAGTTGTTCACAAATATCTTTCAGGGTGATTTCTCCGATTCCCAGCTCTTGTGCCGTTTCAGAGAGCGCCAGCTGATTGATTTTATCCTTTAATTCCGCCGTGCCGATTTGCTCCGTTGAAAGACCGAGCTTTTTCAATAGAGCTTTTGTTTCTTTATAGCTTTCCGGGTGGATGCCTGTTCTGTCCAAAGGCTCTGTCCCTTCCTGCACTCTTAAGAAGCCGATACATTGCTCATAGGTTTTCGCACCGAGTCTCGGGATGTCCTTCAGTTCTTTTCGATTCGAAAACTTCCCGATTTCCTCACGTTTTTTGACAACGTTGCCTGCGACAGACTTCGATAATCCTGCTACATATTGAAGCAGCGCGGCGGATGCTGTGTTGACGTTTACTCCCACTTGGTTTACGACCGTTTCGACAACGAACCGCAGAGATTCATTTAAGCGTTTTTGGCTGACGTCATGCTGATACTGTCCGACGCCAACAGATTTCGGATCGATTTTCACAAGTTCCGCCAGCGGGTCTTGAAGTCTTCGCGCAATAGATACGGCACTGCGCTCTTCAACCTGAAGCTCAGGGAATTCTTCTCTGGCAAGCTCAGAAGCCGAATATACGCTTGCTCCCGCTTCATTGACAATCACATAATAAATTTTCCGCGGCATGTCCTTCAGTACATTGACGATGAACTGCTCTGTTTCTCTTGATGCCGTCCCGTTTCCGATCGCCACCATCTCGACTTGATGCTGCTCAAGAATTGCTTTGACTTTTTCGTGGGCTTCTTTTGTTTTCTTGACTGGTGCATGCGGATAGATGACATCAATTCCCAAGACTTTTCCGGTCTCATCTGACACAGCGAGCTTACAGCCAGTTCGGAAAGCTGGGTCAACACCGAGAACGGTTTTGCCTTTCATCGGCGGCTGCAGAAGAAGCTTTCTCAAGTTTTCAGAGAAAATATGAATGGCCTGCTCATCCGCTTTTTCTGACAGCTCTTTTCTGATTTCCCGCTCAATCGCCGGCTGAATCAGCCTTTTATAGCTGTCTTCAATCGTTTCTTGCAAAGTTTCTTTTACGGACGTTGAGCGGTTTTTGATGATCTGTTTTTCTAAATACGCCTTAATGTGATCCGCTGGCGGTTCGATAGATACCTTTAAAATATCTTCCTTTTCGCCGCGGTTCATCGCCAGCACCCTGTGCGGAACGACTTTTGCAATTGGCTCTTCATACTCGTAATACATTTCATACACATTTTTCTCGTCTGTGTCTGCTGATTTTCCGGCTGCAGACTTAATGGTTCCTCTTTTAAAAGTTTCCTGGCGAATCCACTTTCTGAAACTCGGCTCGTCTGAGATTTGTTCCGCAATAATGTGCTTGGCGCCTTCAATCGCTTCTTCCCGTGTGAACACTTCTTTTTCTTCGCTGATGTATTGGTCGGCGGTTTCTGCCAAACGGTTGTCTAGCGGAAGTGTCAGGATATAGTCGGCAAGCGGCTCGAGGCCTTTGCTTTTCGCGACTGTCGCCTTTGTTTTGCGTTTTTGTTTATATGGGCGGTAAAGGTCTTCCACTTCCTGAAGCTTCACCGATTGCTCGATTTTTCGCTTTAAGTCATCTGTCAGTTTATCCTGCTCTGCAATGAGCCTGATGACCTCTTCTTTTCGCTGATTCAGGTTTTGTATGTATTGCCAGCGTTCAGAAATCGTCTGAATCTGAACCTCATCCATTGACCCCGTCTGCTCTTTTCGGTATCGGGCGATAAACGGGACTGTGTTGCCGTCCTCAAGCAGGCGGATAACACTTTCAACGTATTTTTGTGACAAACCGATTTCTTTCGCAATTTGCTGTTTTAAAAGGGCTGACGTTTCCATGTAACCAAAGCCTCCAATTTTGTCGTTCTTTCTCTAGTGTATCAAAAACCGAAAAAAACACATAAAAAAAGAAGCCTGCATTTCGGCTTCTCCTTTTTGTTAATCCCTAGGACAGCTGTCCAAGGATATAGGTCAGATCATCTTTTCTCGATGTCGTATACATTTTCAGCGAATTCGATATGTCTTCTACCGATTGGCCTTTTTTCAAATGGGAGCGGATATCGGGTACGTTGAGTCCATCTGTATGTATAATGAACTTTGAACCCTTTTCATAGGTGGCTGTGTGCGTTTTGTATTTTTGCGGCTTGCCTGATAAATAGCCTGAAATCGGCAGAGGATAAAAGCTTTCACCAGACGGGGAATGCAGAATAAAACGTACGTTTCCGACAGAGCAGTACGTAAACTGCCTTTGGTCAAAATTGATTTTCAGGATAGATGCTGTAGCGCCTCTTTTGTTTTTCATCGCCTGATTACAGCGTTCAATAATGCTTTGTACGTCTTCATTCGCATAGTATTCCACTAAGTCTTTGATGGCTGCAGAAGATTCGTTGGCAAGCGATCCGCTTCCAAGTCCGTCAGCTACCGCACAAATTAACTCCTTGTCATCAGCTTTCATATAAAAGCTGTCGCCGCAAATCGATTTGCCTTCTTTATTCAGTTGGTATACAAGAGTTTGAATATGCTCGTTTTCTTCAACCTGGATCATTACATTAACTCCATCGAGGGATCTTCAATCAAGGCCTCTCTGAGCTTCTTCACAGCTTTGCGTTGCAGACGCGAGACGTGCATTTGAGATATACCCAGAATGTCCCCAGTTTCTTTTTGGCTTTTGTTTTGAATATACGTAAGGTCTATGATTTGTTTTTCACGGTCTGAAAGGACATGAAGCACACTTTGCAGCATCATTTGCTGATTGACTCGCTCATATCCGTCCTCCTGTGATCCGACGATATCAAGAATCGTGACGGTGCTTCCGTCCGCATCCGCTTCGATGCTGTGGTCAACGGATAAGGCTTGATAGCTTTTACCCATTTCCATCGTTTCAAGAACCTCTTCTTCTGAAACATCGAGGAATTCTGCAATCTCTTCTACTTTCGGTGATCTTTGTGTTTCAGTCGTCAGCTGATCAACCGCCATTTTGATTCTTGGGCCAAGTTCTTTAATCCGTCTTGGCACATGAACGCTCCACGTTTTATCTCTGAGGAAACGTTTAATCTCCCCGATAATTGTCGGGATGGCAAAAGCTTCAAACGATTTGCCGACGACAGGATCGTATCGCTTAATCGCCCCAAGAAGCCCGATCATGCCGACCTGCCGGAGATCCTCGTGAAAGCTTTTGCCTTTTGAATATTTTTTCGCAAGCATATCAACCATATTTGTATACACCCGCACAAGCGTTTCTTGCGCCTGTTCATCCTGATTCGTTTGGTAATCGCTTATGAGCCGATCGACTTCATCCTTAGTTAGTTTCGTAGTTTTTGATGGTTGTGTCATGATCAACTCGCTCCCCATTTAAATACTTTGTCATCGCTACGGTGACACCGGAGTGATTTTGCACTCTGACTTCATCCATGAGCGTTTCCATTAAATATAGACCGAGCCCTCCTTCTGATAATTGATCAACTGTGTGTGAAGGTGTGTACGGCCCTAGATCCTGCTGCTTTTGATCAAAATCAAAGCTGTCACCCTCATCCGCCACAATGATTTCTAAACGGTCTTCGAACACACCGAATCGTATTGACACTTCCCCATTTTTATCTTCTTTGTAAGCGTGCTGAACTGCGTTTGTACACGCTTCACTGACTGCGATTTTCAAGTCTTCAATTTCATCATACGTATAGCCCATTCTGCTCGCGACGCCTGACAGTGTCAGCCTAATAATCCCTACATATTCAGGTTGAGCCGGCACTTTCATTTCGATGTAATCTGCGTTATTCTTCATTGCACTCCACCTTCTGACTTTGCAGAAATATCAATGATGTCCTTTAAGCCTGTAATCTCAAACAAGCGGATCAGCCGTTCAGAAAGATTTTCAAGTTTCAGCGAACCGCCTTGCTTTTTGACTGTTTTAAAGATGCCTACAAAAACGCCGAGTCCGGTACTGTCCATGTAGCTGACATCTTTCAGGCAAATTCTTAAATCAGCGCCTTGTTCTGCCAGAGGAACGAGCTTCTCTCTGAGCACCGGAGCTGAATATACATCTATTTCTCCTGCAATATTTACTTGTATATCATTCGCGTTTTGCTTCACATCAACATTTATATTCATTACGTATCACCTCAAATTTCAAATCACTAATTGTCTTATACCCGCGGCTAACTGATGCTAAACCTTTCTTCGCAAAACAATTAACGTAAAATCATCATGAAGCTGAAAGTCCTGCAATTTGAGGAGGCTGTCATAAATATTTTTGACCATTTCCTGCGCGGAAGGACACATATGTTCCTCAATAAGCTTTTGCAGATCAGGACGCTCCAAGAAACCATTTTCTGTTCTGCATTCTGTGACGCCATCAGAAAATAAAACAATCATATCGCCCTTATCGAGATGCTGGTCGAATTGTCTGTAATCATAATCCTGCGAGATGCCGAGAACGAGTCCTTTGGCCTCTAAATCATAAAACGTATTGTCTTTTTGAGAATAATAGAATCCCGGTTCATGTCCCGCAGAAGCATATGTAAATTGATGCTTATCCATATTGTAATTGGCATAAAGCATCGTAATAAACATACTGGCATCCACATTTTGTTCAACAACCCGATTCAAATTTTTCAGCACCTGAGAAGGGTGTATGCCCGTTTCCGGCAAAGAGTCCATCGCGTATTTAATCATGGACATACAAAGAGCCGCTGGAATGCCTTTGCCGATCACGTCCGCAATTGCGATATTAATGGATTCCTTGTCTTTGACAAAGTGGTAATAATCACCGCTCATCTGTTTGGCGGGCACACTGATGGCGCCGATATCCAGCGCTTCTTCCTGCGGAACCTTTGTTCCGAGCAGCGTTTGCTGGACATTTGCCGCGATTTCAATCTCTGATTTGATTTCCTGCTGTATCCCCCTGAGGGTTTGATGCTCCTGATAAGCCATTCCATATCCAATCATGACTTCTATTAAAAAATCCAGCGAATGAAAAACATCTTCCGGGAGATTCGGATACAGCTCCTTCAGCACTTTTCGGTGAATGCTGATGATTTCTTCCGGAGGAATTTGATGCTCAATTGTTTTTCGGCTGAATTTTTGGGCTTGATATAAAGATGTTTCTGTTAATTCGGCTATATATCGACTAAGCAGCTGATGATATCGCTGCTCAATAACCTCCCTAAAATCCACTTTCTTACCTCCTACCGAAGCCATTTAATGGCTTGTATCTCTGTTCCTTCCCCCGCTACAGAATTTAAACTGAATTCATCCATCAGCCTTTTCACGCCGGGAAGTCCCGCTCCGAGTCCGCCAGACGTTGAAAATCCGTCTTCCATGACCTTGCGGATATCAGGAATTCCCGGCCCTTGGTCTTCCGCTATGATTTTCAGGCCCTTTTTTCCTCTATCAGCGACCTGTTCAATTCCAATCTGGCCTTTGCCAGCATATAAATAAATGTTCCTGGCTAATTCTGAAATAGCCGTTGTAATTCTAGCCTGGTCTACCGTGCCGAAACCCAGTTCTTTTGCAACGTTTCGTCCCAGTTGTCTGGCGGCCACAATATCCCATTCTGTCATGATCTTTACACAGGATTGGTCGTTCATTCGCTATTCCCCCAATTCCCGCTTCAATGTCTCAAGCCCCTGCTCTAAATCGAGCGCTGTTTCGATTTCCTCAAGTGCGATTCCGAGTTCAATCAGCGTCACTGCCACAGCGGGCTGAATGCCGGTCAAGACTACTTTGGCGCCCATTAGCTTAGACATTGTTATGACGTCACCCAGCACTTTGGCGATAAATGAATCAATCATGTCCACAGATGTCAGGTCAATTACGACTCCGTTGGCACCTGTTTCGTATATTTTATTTAACAAATCTTCTTGAAAGGTTAATGCGGTTTGGTCATCCAGTTCCCATTGAATGGACACTAATAAGCAATTATACAGTTTCAAGATCGGGATTTTCGGATGTCTCAAAATGTTATTCCCCCAATGAAACGATTTTTCGATCCGTCATTTCCAATGCTGTTTGAATTCCTTTTTGCAGGGTATTCTTAGTAATAACTTGGGATAAATCAATCCCAAGGTTAACGATGGTCTGAGCAATTTCCGGACGGATTCCGGCAAGCAGGCATTTCGCTCCGACAAGCCTTACCGCTTCAGACGCCTGAATAATGTGATGGGCAACCATCGTATCGACAACAGGTACACCGGTAATATCAATCAGCACGACTTGGGAACGGTGTTTCACAACGCCGTTAAGAAGATTTTCCATAATTCGTTTAGCACGTTCGGTATCAATTGTTCCGACAAGCGGCATTACGGTGATATTTTCAAACACCGGGATGAGCGGAGCTGATAACTCCTGCAGCGCGATTTTTTGCAGGGATACTGTTTTTTCCCATGAAATAGAGTATTGGTTAAAGATTTCTGTATTAATCGGGCTGAAGAAGCGGTCGATCTGCCAGATTAATTCTGTACTCTCTTGATCTGGCAATCTCTTATCGTTCATCTTCGTGTAGAGACGCTTCCAGAATTCAGCCAGCGCCGTAGCCAAAAACTTCAAAGAAAGCCCTATTTGAACGGCTCTAAGCGCCAGTTCGCTGATTTGGCTTTCAGCAGCGCTGTCATCCTTAACAGATGAGAGAAGAATGTCGATATATTCTTTAGATATATTTTCATACACTTGGTCAGTCAGCTGATATGACTCTTGTTCGCTTAATTCTTTTAGTGTGTCAGTCCACAGTTGGAGCAGTTCATTTTGATTCTCGGCAATGAACTGGTATACAGTCTGATTCGACATCAAATTCGCTTACCTCCCAATAAAAACAACATATTTTTTACGTTATTTCACTATTATATCGTTTATGTTTTTTGAAAACAAAAAAAGTTGCTCTATTTGAGCAACCAGGCAAATATTACTAAAAATCAATGAGTGCCAAACTAATTTGTAAGGCTTCATCAACCTTATCCATCATTTCATCATCCAGATGAGTAATCTTATCCGTTAACCTTTGCTTGTCAATCGTCCGAATTTGCTCCAGCAAAATAACGGAATCTCTTTCAAAACCGTAGCGTTTTGCATCGATTTCGACGTGGGTTGGTAATTTCGCTTTCTGTATTTGTGCTGTTATGGCTGCAACAATAGCAGTAGGGCTGAAGCGATTTCCGATGTCGTTTTGGATCACTAAAACCGGGCGCACCCCGCCTTGCTCTGAGCCAACAACAGGAGATAAATCAGCAAAATAAACATCGCCGCGTTTCACAATCAAATGATTATCCTCCGCTGACTAAGCGCTCAACTGTCGTTTCAGCCTCGCACTCCGCAAAGTGAGCCTCAGAAGAAATATTCAGGTTGATTTTCGCCATTTCCATATAGCCGCGTCTCATCAAATCACGGTTGTGACGAGTTGTTCGTTCGCTGACATACGCTCTCACTGCTTGTGATATCAGTTCGTTTCTGCTTCGTTTCTCCCGCATCGCTACACCATCCAATTCAGCTACTAGGTTTTCGGGCAAGCTGATTTTCATTTCGGTTCTTGCGCTGGATTCAGACAAAAAACATACACCTCCACCAAACTTACGGATACGACTCTTTTATCCATCCAGTGATAATGATACCATTATTCACTCTTCAAGCAAAGCTGTTTTATGAATTCTCCATTGAGATGGCTATTTGCTTGTAATTTCCTGCAATAAAGGATTTCTTACTTCCATTATACTCCCATTTTCCAAAAACATACGGGGAACACGGGAACTAATTGTACAAGACACCTCGTAGTTGATGGTTTCGAGCCTGCCTGCAATTTCATCCATGGAAATACATTCATCCCTTTGCCGGCCTATTAATGTGACTTTTGTGCCTGGCGGATACTCCTGATCCAGCTCCACCATAAATTGGTCCATGCAGATTCGGCCGGCGATTTTCAGCCGCTTTCCCTTCACAAGAATCTCGGTTCCTTTCAATTTTCGAAGCCAGCCGTCCGCATAGCCGACAGGCACCGTCCCGATCCATGTGTCTTTTTCCGCTGTGTATTCCGCTCCATAGCTGACGCTCTCGCCTTTTCTGATCAATTTGACATGAGACAGCGTCGAATGCAGGGTGAATGCAGGGCGCAGCTCAAACGGTATTTCATCCGTGATGTCGGCTGACGGACGGAGGCCATACATGCCAATGCCGAATCTGACCGCGTTGAAAAAGCCTTTTTTTAGACGAAGACCGGCGGCGCTGTTCGCGCAGTGCACCATCATTTTCTTTAGCGGAAGCGGGGCAATCAGTTCTTTGAAGCGCTCAAACTGCATGAAAAAATAGCCTCTTTCTTTTTCATCCGCTGTTGCAAAATGAGTAAATACCCCTTTGCATTTTAAACGGGGGTTGCGCTCAAGAATCGCCATCACGTGATGAACCTCTTCTTCCGTTTTTACCCCTAGCCTGTTCATCCCCGTATCGACTTTCAAATGAAAATGAAGGGAACCTTTTTTCATGTGGCGGGCGGCTTCCTGAAGCCATTCAACAGAATAACCTGTTAATGTCAGGTCATATTCAGCCGCGATTTCCGCATACTCCGGGGGCACCGCTCCGAGCACCAATATAGGCGCCTTCAAGCCCTTCTTGCGCAGTGAAATCGCTTCATCCAAAATAGCCACGGCCAAGCATGAAGCCCCTGCGTCAAGCGCCGCCTTTGCTGTTTCTGCATCACCATGCCCGTAGGCGTTTGCTTTTACAACTGCCATCAGGTGGACATGTTCTCCGATATGTTTTTTCATGTTACTGACATTTTGTTTTATCGCGGACAAGTCGATTTCCGCCCACGTATCTCTGTAAAAAGGTTTTGTGCTCATAATGACACTTCCTAGCTTTTATTCAATATCATTTACATATCATACTAAAATTAAAGGACAAAGGGAAACGATGCCTAACGAAAAAAAGGCCAAATCATGTTTGGCCTTTTGCGGTTATTTAGATGATTGTCCCTGCATGCTTTTCGCGACTGTCACCATTTCCTCTTTAGAAAGATCTTTAGAGGAGAGAAGGTAATCTACACCATCATAAGTCCATGATAATGATGCATCCGACAAGGCGCCGATGGTGTACCCGAGATTGACTGGTTCGCCGTTCATCGTAACTGAGGAAGAAGCTTTCGCAATCTGAGCTTTTTCCTGAACTAAGGTGAATGATTTTTCTCCTCCGTAGGTCATGATGATCCGCTTCCCGTCTTCAGTAGAAATGTCTTTTTCTTCAAGCAGCTTTACACCCAGCGGCAGTTCTAGCGGCGTTTTGACCGCGAACGTATCGGATGGTTTCGCGCTTGTGGCGACATCCATTTGGGAAAGAGTCATATTTTTCTTTTCGTCAAATGATTCTTTGTCGAATTGTTTATTAAATTCAAAGCTGCTGAATTCTACTTTCACCATGACTTTTCGGTCTGTATCCATGACTTTGACAGATAACGGGCTCATATCTTTTTTGTTAAATGTGATTTCTTGCGTTGGCAGCATTTTGTTATGCTGATAGTTCGTTTTTGTTTCGAATACGTATTTCTTTTCTTTGGCAGTGAAAACTGCATCCGAATCGTTTTGAACATCCTTTACGAGCGATTCAAACAAGTAGACCTGGCTGCTGTTGTTCGGCCAGTCGCTTTGAAACCTGAAGCTCTTATTTAAAGACGGCGTGAGAACAAATACTCCGTTTTCGTTTCGTAGAATGACTTGATTTTGGTCCTTTTTCGAATTTTCTAAATAAACCCTGTACAGAGACGGCTTTTTGTGCCAGATTTCCACATTGTATACTTGAGGCTCACTCCCTGTCTCGATGGTCATTTTTGCTTTTGCTTTGTACGAGGTGTATTCTTTCGCCTTTTCATCTAAACCGGTCACAATATCTTGCTGCGTTTTTTGCCCGCAGGCAGAAAGAATAAGGACAGCAAGCAGTCCCGTTAAAAGCAAAACAAAGCTTTTTCTCACCTTTTTCAACCCCTTTTTCTCAATTGATGTAAAAGGAAGAAATCGCTTGTTTGACTTTAACGGTACGCTCGGTACACGTAGGCAGAACAGATGCGTACCATAAAAGCCTCAAACAACTTGTCTCCCTTATTGCACTATCAAATATATGAGTGGGGTTGCCCTAATATGCAGACTAGCTTGACAACCTTTCAATGACAATTTGCGCAGCCGCGTATTCCTTTGTATGAGTGATCGATACGTGAACGGCAGCCTGTCTCAGCTTCTCGCAAATGATATAAGGCTTGCCATTTGGGTCTTTCTTAATTTCAATGTCCTGAAAACTGAGGTGTTTCCCTATACCGGTGCCATATGCTTTCGAAAATGCTTCTTTTGCCGCAAATCTGCCCGCGAGAAATTCGATTTTTCTTTTCTCTGAAAGCTCTTGATATTGGTCAAGCTCGCTTAGTGTCAAAATCCGCTCGGCAAATCTTTTTTGACGTCCTGCCATAGAAGCGATCCGTTTAAGCTCGGTGATGTCTAGTCCAATGCCGTAAATCATGTGTAATAACCTCCTTTGCGTACGTACTATTTGAAAGGTTTGTCTCATAAACGTGTTACTATAGAAATACCAAAATGAAGAAAAGGGGCTCGGTATGTTTATACGGACCGAAAATTTCCAAACGTTTATCAGGCTTTATCCCATTGTCACCTTTATATTGGCCTTGCAAGCTGTTCTCTGGCTGTTTTTTTCACTTCCAGTCCATTCAGTCTTGTTATGGAGAGATGCGGTCACAGGCTATAATTTAGGCGTCGCAAACGGTGAATGGTGGCGGCTGATCACTCCTGTTTTGCTGCACGCCGGTTTTACCCATCTGCTGTTCAATTCAATGTCCATCTTTTTATTTGCCCCGGCTTTGGAACGCATGCTGGGAAAAACGCGTTTCCTTCTTGTGTACGCTGGATCCGGCATCATCGGCAATATCGGCACATATGTTACAGAGCCGCTTGATTACGTGCATGTCGGGGCTTCAGGCGCGATTTTCGGGCTGTTCGGCGTGTACCTGTTTATGGTTCTGTTTCGCAAAGAGCTGATCGGGCAGGAGCATTCCAAAATGATTCTCACACTGCTCGCATTTGCCATTCTCATGTCGTTTATCAACTCCAATATTAACATGATGGCCCATCTGTTTGGACTTTGCGGCGGGTTCTTGCTCTCATTTTTATGTGTGCAAAAAAAAGAGCGGCGGTATTAACCGTCCGCTTTTTCATATGAATACCAATCTAAAATGAAGTCTGCATCCTCTTCCCCTACATCCCTCACCGTTAGTTCTTCCATATGGCTTGATGATTTGACCGAGGTAGAAATGGTATACAGGCGGCCTTTCTTCTGAATATAGGATTGGCTGAACTTGCAAACCTGCATCCGCCTTTTCAGCACAATCGCAGTTGTTCTTCCGATAAATCTTGACGTCAGCTGAAGACGGTCCTCGTTAATCGTCCATGCTGTATCCTTATATGCGAGGTAGCCGAAGATCAATTCAATCGGCAACAGAATGATTGACAGATAGCCCCATGGCTGAAAAAAGATACATAATGGAATAATCAAAAAGAGTGAAAAAATAACGGAACGGAACAGATATCGTTTCAACGCGCGCCGCGGCAGACGGCGGACGTTTTCTTCCAGCGTATATTCCGGCGTAAATGTCTGGAGCATGTGCGGAAGCTTTTTTTTATGAATCATCGGAAAAAGAATGGTCAAAGCGCCCTCTTCTTTTTCCCGGTCGCCGCCGCCCGCGCTGACGATGGACACCGTCACAAAACCGAAAAGCTGGCGGATGATGTTTTCTTTTATTTTAATGGCTTGTATTTTTCGAAGGGGAATCGTGACTTGATGTTTTTCAATAATCCCCCTTGAAATCACCAATTCCTGCTCTTTTTTTATGATCTGAAAGTTCGCGTATTTAAACATCATACCGGCGATGCTGAACACCCAGGCGATAAATAAACCAATAAAAATGAGTACCGCATAAATGCCGACGCTCGCGTGCTGAAGGAAGGAAAATTTATCGAAAAACCAATCCATCGGCAGCACTTCGTCAAGCTGGGTAAAAAGCGCAAATACAGCGGAGATAATCACTCCGATTCCCCCGGATGTAGAAGCGGCCATGAGCAATTCTTTCACGTTCATCCGATAGTGCTCTTGCGGCTCAACGGCTGGAATGAACTCCTGTTCAGCTTCAAGCCATTCTTCCTCTTGTTCGCTTTCGTGCCTCTGCGCTTTTTTCTTAAAGACGGCTTCCTTAATGCGTTCGGCTTCTTCAACTGAAATAGCAGAAAGAACAGCTTCCGCCTCCTTGCCTCCGCCTGCCGTTTCAATTTGCAGCTTCACAAGCTTAAAGATTTGCTGGATCACGCCCGCACTCGTATTCATCGTTTGAATCCGATCAATTGATATGTATCGCTTTTTCGTGACAAACAAACCTTCTTCGATTCTAAATTCATCATTTTCTATTCGATAGGTAAACCTTCTCCATTTGATGATGCTTGCGGCTATAAGCCAGATAAACAGCACACCCAGCGCAATGGCTCCGTAAAAACGGACAGTATTGTTCGAATTGACGATATATACAAAAAAGAATGGCAGAATAATATTTTTTATGGTTTGAATAATGGTATGGCATAAATTCAAAAGGACTGCCGCCGGGTGCAGGCGTTTCGGTTCAGACATCATCATCAGTCACCCTTGCTAGACGGGAAATAGAGTCTCTCAGCCGATCCGCTTCCTCCATCGCCAAAGCGGGGATCGAGTGAACGGTCGCAGCCGTGGAAATTTTTACGGTTGCCAGGTTGTACTTTTTCAATAACGGCCCTTGAGACGTATCGACGTGCTGAACTCTGACCATCGGGACAATCACACGGGTCACCACAAAAATACCTGACTGAATATCTATCTCATGTTCATGGACTTCATAGCGCCACACTTTATGACGGATCTTTGGAATGATCAGGACCGTCACAACCGAACCCAGCAGCCAAACCGCGCCGAGCCCGCCGCTGATCCAGTACGGCCAATGAAAGTAATAGCTTAATACTGCAACTGCTATGACGATAAGCAAGCATACAGCGGATATGATGACTTCTTGAAGTCGCCAAACCTTTAATCCGTCTGGACTGATTTGGTTTTTTGGCTGGTCTCTCAAAATACCTACCTCCCGTTTTTTCGTCGTTACTTATACGTCTCTTATACAGAAAGGTTTCATTCTTAAGCATACAGAGAAAAACAGCATCCGTCAGCTGAAAGTTTGCTGAATAGCCACGCGAATATAAAAAAGCCCAAAACATGACGTTTTGGGCTTTCAGTCGATAGAATTAGTAAGATTTTTTCTGGCGTCTGTCACCTGAAGAACGGCGGTCGTTTGAACGCTTTTTGTCATAGGAAGAACGGTTATTGCTTTTCCCTTTTCCGCCGCGGTAGCCGCCGCCTTGTCCGTCTCTGCGTTTAGAAGTGCGCTGGTTCTTGTAGCGTTTGCTGACCATCGGCGCTTCGTCTGTTAAGCGAACAGGCGTGTTATCCGGCTCTTTTGTAGCCATTTTGATAGCCGCTGCAACCACTGTCACTGCATCATGATCTTCAAGCAGCTCAGCTGCCGCTGTCATGTAGAAGTTCAAGTTGTTTTCGCTGATTGTCGTGCGAAGACGTTCAACTGTAACCTGCTGCTGGCCTTCTAACGCTTCATCAAGTGTTGGCTCTTTCATGCGGTCCATTTTGCGTTTCGTTGTTTGTTCAATTGCGCGAAGCATGCTTTTCTCACGCGGTGTGATGAACGTCATCGCCATACCTGTTTTACCTGCACGGCCTGTTCTTCCGATACGGTGAACGTAGCTTTCAGGATCTTGAGGCACGTCAAAGTTATACACGTGTGTGACGCCTGAGATATCAAGTCCGCGAGCCGCAACATCAGTTGCAACAAGAACTTCGATTGCGCCTTCTTTAAATTTGCGTAGCGCAACCATACGTTTCGCCTGCGTTAAGTCACCATGAATTCCTTCAGCCGCATATCCGCGAAGGTTTAGAGCTTCAGCCAGCTCATCGACACGGCGCTTCGTGCGTCCGAATACAATTGCAAGCTCAGGAGACTGAATGTCAAGAAGACGAGTCAAAGTATCGAATTTTTTGCGCTCTTGCACTTCTAAATAGAACTGCTGAATGTTAGAAACCGTCATTTCTTTTGCTTTTACTTTTACGTGTTCCGGTTCAGTCATGAAGCGTTCTGCAATACGTTTGATCGGCGCTGGCATTGTAGCAGAGAACAGAAGTGTCTGATGCTCGCTCGGCACGTTTGAAAGAATAGATTCAATGTCATCAATGAATCCCATGTTCAGCATTTCATCCGCTTCATCCATTACAACAGTGTTTACATTGTTTAAACGAATTGTGCGGCGGTTGATATGGTCAAGAAGACGTCCAGGTGTTCCAACAATGATATGCGGGTTTTTCTTTAACGCCCGGATTTGTCGTCCAATATCCTGTCCGCCGTAAATAGGAAGAACCTTCGCACGTTTATCTTGTCCGATTTTATATAATTCTTCAGATACTTGAATGGCTAATTCACGGGTTGGCGCGATTACGATTGCTTGAATATTAGGAGACTCGGGGTTTATTTTTTCAACAAGGGGTATACCAAACGCAGCTGTTTTACCTGTACCTGTTTGCGCTTGTCCAATGACGTCTTTATTTGAAAGTCCGAGCGGTATCGTTTGTGCCTGAATCGGTGTTGCTTCTTCAAATCCCATACGATTAATTGCTTTCATGAGATCAGAACTTAAATTAAAATCTTGAAACGTTATAGTCAAATTATTCAAACTCCTTCTAATTGCTGTTTCAGTAATGTCGTGATTTACCACTTATAAAACTGCCCTTTAGACAAAAAGGGACAGGATCCATCCGTATACAAAGCCCGAATTACTTTAAGTTTTATCTTACCATTACACTACTTGTTTTTCAATAAGATGAGAAGCAGATCGGCTTCTCGAATATGCCGGGCCGGTTGCTGCTCCATCCGCTCCCATGTCCGGCGGAGAACTTCGGGTCGGCGGATGAAAGTCCGGAAGAGTATGTTCTTATCGCGAAATAACCTGTATTTATTGTATCATAGCCGTAGCCGGCCAGATATACATAATTTCTGGCCGGCATACATTAGTGTTTGCACATCAGGTTATTTTATGATGCAATATGCGTTTTTTCCGAAAGATTTTTTATTATGAAAGCGGGCTCTCTATTAAATCTTTAACGATTTCTTCAAGCTTCATACCTCTGGACGCTTTGAATAAAATTAAATCTCCTTTTGACGCGTTTTCCTTCACAGCCTGGAAGAGATCTTTTTTATCAGTGTAATGGCTGACGCGTTCTTTCTCAAAGTGTTTCAGTGCGCCTTCTGCAATAAATGCTCCCAGATTTCCGTACGTAAAGACACGGTCGATTTTCTCAGGGCTGATCACGGCGCCGCACTCTTTATGGAACGTTTCTTCAAGATCTCCGAGTTCAAGCATATCGCCGAGTACAACTATTTTTTTCCCATAGCCTTCAAGGCTTTCTGTCAATTGAATGGCAGCCTTCATGGAAGTCGGACTCGCATTATAAGCGTCATTGATAATCGAAATACCGCTATCAGTTTTGATGAGTTCAAGTCTCATGCCGGTTACCTTTAGTCCGCTCAGTCCTTTTGCCGCATCCTCAGGCGTGATGCCAAAATAAGCCCCTGCAGCAATCGCAGCCATAGCGTTCATGACATTGTGCTTGCCAAGTATCGGAATAAAAAACGTTTTTTCCATCCCTTTGATTGTAAAATGGGTTCCTTCCTCACTCTGGCTGACATCCTGAAGCTGATAATCATTATGCGCTCCCGTACCGTACGTTTTCGTGCGGCAGGTGTATGCATTTTGAAGGAGCGGTTCGTCCCCAATATAAATCAGCACTCCGTCTTCTTTTAGCCCATTAATGATTTCAAGCTTCGCCTCCGCGATGCCTTCTCTTGAGCCAAGGTCTTGCATGTGTGATTCTCCGATATTCGTAATGACTGCCGCATCCGGGTTTGCCAGGCGGGACAGGAGATCAATTTCTCCTTTGGCGCTCATACCCATCTCCAATACAGCGATCTCCGTATCTTCAGGCATGGCTAAAACGGTCAGCGGCAGACCGATGTGATTGTTGAAATTTCCTCCTGTTTTGTGGACACGATACCGAGTTCCCAGGACGGCGTGAATCATATCTTTCGTTGTCGTTTTGCCATTGCTTCCGGTTACCCCGATGACACGGGTGCCAAGCTCCTGCAAATAAGCTTTTGCAAGCTGCTGAAGAGCCGAAAGGGTGTCGTCCACTATGATGACGGCTTGATTCTCGGGCGGATTTGGTTCTGACCGATCCCAAAGAACGGCCGCTACACCGGCTTCAAAAGCCTGCGGCACAAAAGTGTGGCCGTTAAAACGTTCTCCTTTCAGCGGGATGAAGAGCTGATGTTGTTCCAGTTTTCTTGTATCAGTTGCCACTCCATGAATGATTGTTTGTTCATATTGCGGATTTGTCAGTGTGCCTTTGACCATTTCGGCAATGTTCTTTACTGTTCGTTTAATCAAGTGAGGTCCCTCTCTTTCTTTTATATATACGGGAAAAGACACTGCCCTCTTACCGGCAGTGTCCATGTTCATTATTAGAATGTATGCTTAATTAATTGTTTTTCAGCATGGCGTTCTTTTGCAAGCTCCACAAGCTGTTCAATCAGGTCAGCGTATTCCACTCCAGCCTCTTTCCAAAGCAGCGGGAACATGCTGAAAGGTGTAAAGCCAGGCATTGTATTGACTTCATTAATCAGAACTTCGCCTTCAGCTGTCAGGAAGAAGTCCGCTCTAACGAGTCCTGACCCATCGATTGCTTTAAACGCCTTAATCGCCATATCACTGATTTTCGCATATTCCTCGTCGGTCACATGCGCCGGAATCATCAAATCAGTGTCTCCATCCTCATATTTCGCTTTGTAATCGTAGAAATCTGTCTTCGGTGCGATTTCTCCCACAACAGAGCATTTAGGATCGTCATTTCCAAGAACGCCGATTTCGATTTCACGGCCGTTAATTCCTTCTTCGACGACGACTTTGCGGTCATATTGGAATGCGAGCTCAAACGCTTTTTGCAATTCTTCACGGTTTCGGCATTTGCTGATTCCGACACTTGAACCCAAGTTCGCCGGTTTTACGAAGCAAGGATAGCCTAATTCCTGTTCGACCTGCTCACAGCTTTCTTCCGGAGAACGAGTCCAATCTTTCTTAAGGAAAGCTGCGTATTTAGCCTGAGCAAGGCCGGCCTGCGCGAACAAATGTTTCATGACAACTTTATCCATGCCAGCTGAGGAAGCAAGCACACCGTTGCCGACATAAGGAATATTCAACAGTTCGAGCATTCCTTGGATCGTACCGTCTTCTCCGTTCGGTCCGTGGAGGAGCGGGAATACGACGTCGATGGCTTCATTTTGCTGTGACGCTTCCTGCGGAAACATTTCCTGGTTTAGGGCAGCTGGAGAAAAAGCACTGCCTCCTTGCTCAAATTGAAGCATTTTCACATTTGAAACAGGCTCAGTTAAACGGGCGCCTTTTACCCATTCACCTTTTTCTGTTATATAAATCGGATGTATATCAAACTTCTCAGTATTTAGCGCTTTGATTACAGCCAGAGCTGTCTGCAGGGAAACATTATGTTCTGCCGACTTTCCTCCGTACACTAATCCTAGACTTGTTTTCAATGGATACTCCCCCCACTACAATTCATCTTTACTATCTTATCATTTTCACAAGAAAATGATCTAATTATTTTTGGGCATGCTGATGTTGAATGCATTTGTATGTAATTCCTTTTTATTTTATATTAAAATGGCATTGAAAAGGAGATGTGACATATGAAAAAAATCACAACAAACGAACAATTTAATGAACTGATTCAATCTGATAAAGAAATTATCGTAAAGTTTTATGCTGATTGGTGCCCAGACTGCACACGCATGAATATGTTCATCGGCGATATTTTGGAAGAGTACAATCAGAATGATTGGTATGAGCTGAATAAGGACGAGCTTCCTGAACCGGCTGAAAAATACCAAGTAATGGGTATTCCTAGCTTGCTTATCTTCAAAAATGGTGAAAAAACAGCTCACCTTCACAGCGCCAATGCCAAAACGCCTGAAGAAGTGACTGAATTTTTATCTGAACATATAAGCTAATTCGTTAAACAGCCTTATTTTATGTCGTCAGGCTCTACATGAACATGAACATGAGTCACATCGTGTTCATGTTTTATTTTGTCTTCTACTTCATCCGCCACTCCATGGCCTTCTTCTACTGTAAGCTTCGGATCAACTGTAATGACCATTTCGATATGAACAGTGCTTCCTAAATACCTCGCTTTCACATCTTTAAGTCGATGTACATTCTCAATTCTGCCGACGGTCTGTTTGTAAGGCTCAAGATCTTTTATATGAAAACCGTCTGTTAAAGAATGTGAAGCGTCTTTAAAGATATCCCACGCCGTCTTGCAGATGATGATACCGATGACAAAAGCCGTTACCGGATCGATCCACGGCAGCTGCAGCTGGGATGACAACACCCCGATAAATGCTCCGGCACTTACAAAAGCGTCTGACCTGCTGTCCTTTGCCGCTGCCATAAGAGCAGAGCTTTTAATCGATGATGCCAGCCTTTTGTTATATAAATAGATGCCATACATAAACACAGCACTGCCTAACGCCGTCCATGCAGCGATAAGACTTGGCGTTTCCGTTGTTCCGTCCGCAATCGCTCTGCCTCCGCCGATTAACACTTCAATGCCGACAACCATCATAATAAAAGACGCAACAAGAGACGAAATCGTTTCAGCCCGATAATGGCCATATGGATGATCGCTGTCAGCCGGCCTTTGGGAAATACGCAATCCAATTAGCACAGCAATTGACGCAACGATATCTGTTCCATTATTTAATCCGTCTGCTCTCAGCGCTTCGGAATGATATAGAATTCCGATTACAAGCTTCACAACAGCAAGGATGACATATGCCAAAATATTGAGGAGCGCCCCTTTTTCTCCTTTTTTCAGATTTTCTGTCCGCTCCATTGAATACCAGCCTCCATTCTATTACATAGTATGGTTCAAAACATAAAAAATAGAGCGGAAACATTCATAAGAGGCACATTTCGACAGCAAATTATTGCCCGGGGAATTTTTGTCGATCTGTTGAAAGTTTGCCAACTTGCCAATGAATAGGACTGTTTTCACCTTTACAGGCTAATGTGGACATTGTATACTAAGGTTAATTGATAATGATTATCAATATCGTTTGGTTGGAGGTTGGTGACACAATGACACCTCAGTCTGCAGAAATCAGAAAAAAACAGCTCATTCATCTGTTCATACAGAATGGTATATACAAAAAGTCAAAGCGTCATTTGTATGAATTGTCGCTAACGGAGTTAGAAAGTGAATACAAACATATCAGGAGGGCGCCGGAGCATGCCGAAGCGTAAAGCAAAAACCTACCAACAGCTGATCCAGGAAAACAAAGAGGCGATTATGGGGAATCCAAAGCTGATGAACGTCATTTATGACAGAATCGACCGCAAGCATCAAAAAAATCTGCAAGAGCAAAGCAATACATAAAAAGAGCCCGGAAGGCTCTTTTTTCATGACTCAAACGCTTCCGCGGCCAGCTTTTGGATCACCGCGTCATCCATCGGCGGGTTGTGGAGACCGGCGCGCACATCACGGTAATAGCGCTGAAGCGGGTTGGTTCGTTCAAGGCTTTTGGCGCCGACAATTCTCATCGCTTTATCGACAACAGACAGCGCAGCATTTGTGACGATATGCTTCGCCGCGCCAAGCTCGCTTCTCATTCGAGGACGGCGCTCCGGATCGTCGTACAATTGAGCGGTATGGAAAAGAACATGTCTGGCATTGAGCAATTCAAGCTCCATTTCGCCTGTTCGTTGCTGTACGGCTGGGACATCCTTAATCGGTCCCTTCAAACTATTTGGGGAATACTCAGATGCAAATTGCACCGCATAGTCTCGCGCCGCTTGAGCAATGCCAAGATAAATCGCCGGAATGTGAAGCAGCCAACCATTCGGCTTAGCTCCCCGAGGCCCTTGAAGTAATTCAACCAGTTTCTGCTCATCAAGCGTTACCTCACTCAGTACAAGGTCATGGCTTCCAGTCGCACGCATCGCCATCATATCCCACGTTTCTTCAATCGACAAACCGGGATCATCTTTATGAATGAGAAACACGCCTGTAGTTTGTTTCTCCTCAATCCATGCTGTCACTAGAAAATAATCCAGTGCTTGTGACATCGTCGTAAAGGTTTTTCTGCCGTTCACTGTCCATTTGCCATCCTTTTTCACGGCGTTTGTACCGGGACGCCCTCCTCTTGTCGGGCTCCCTGTTTTCACTTCTGTCGCCGCCCTGTTGATGACGGCTCCGTTTTGAACTTCTTTTGCAATATACGCAAATACGTCTTTATCCCAGCTGTTGCCTTCTCCAAGCTCTCCGATTACGCTCAAATGCCAGCCGATGCTTAGTGCTGCAGGAGCATCTCCCCGTGCCAGCCGTTCTTGAAACAGGAGCATATCGTATACAGAAATGCCTCCCCCTCCATGGGATGCCGGCAATGTTAATGCCGTATACCCAGCATCACGCAGTTTTTGTATTTTTTCTGCTGGAAAACGTCCCTGTTCGTCATCTTCAGCTGCTGTTTGCTGAAACTCATCCGCAATCCGTCCAATTTTCTCCATCCATTGCCGCTGTTGATCGTTTTGTATAAATAATGACATCCGGCAGACCCCCAAGTTTTAATTCCGATAAATTTAATATGTATTATAGATTTCCTGCCATTATTCCGCAACTGTTAACCTTTTGTCCGGTATAGAAAAACACGCCGTTCCCCTAAGGGAACAGCGTGATTACACAGGATTTGCATCCCGGTCTTGTTTCATGCCGAGATAAATCAGCATATATGTCAGGTAACCCATTGTCATCACCAGGCCGCCAAAGAAAAAGCTCGAAAAAATCGGCTCTTCAAACGCAGTCACTGCCGCAAGCACAATCCAGCTGGCATACAGGTAGATGATAAAATAACGAATGCCCGTCTTCATTTTATATATCATGTACAGCCCCACGAGAGAAAACAACCCAAGCGCGAGTCTGAAATAAACAAGATGTTCAAACTGAAACATGAATGACACAAATGAGAATCCAAGCAGCAATACAATCGGTAAAGCGGTAATAAAGTTCCTCAATCGAGACACCTCCGTCAGTACCTTTAGTATAAACCAAATTATCAAATGATATTGATTTACGTGAGCTTTTTCACAAAAATGTCATTCCTTTCCTTTACACCCGGACATCCCGTTTACAGAAGCACCACCAGCCAACGGCGATGAAGAATATGGCATGTATGATGATAATCCCTACTGAAAATAATGGTGTCATGCCGGAGAACAAAGCTGTCGCTCCGCTACTATATTGTGTAAAGTCAGTATTGGCAAAAAGCAAAAAGCTGCCCCATTTGTTTTCAAAGAGCTTCATGAGCTGGACAAGTGTACTCGCTCCGTATAAAACGACAAAAGAAACGACAACTGCTACCGCGCTGTTGCGGAACAGTGAAGAACAAAGCAGCCCGAATAATCCCATCATTACGGCTTCAAGCCAATTTGAGCCGATCAGCGCCAAGGTGTTGATCAGCAATGTCTTTGATTCCGCGCTCACGGATGTGCCGAAAAAGACGAGACCGAATAATAATGCCAAAATGTAGTATGCCAAATACAAATAAAAGCTGACCATCACGACTGTGATTAATTTTGACCAAAAAACCTTTTGCCGTTTAACAGGACGGATGAGCAAAAATTTGACCGTCTTTTTATCAAATTCCATCGAAACAATTGTCGCTGCAATCACGATCGTTAAGGCCTGCAGCAGGATGTTCAGGCTCGGTGTATACGATAAATAGCCGATGAAGTTTTCATCCGTTCCGGCACTGATGACTATCCGTTTAATAATCAAGGCCATGAAAAATTGAAAGACCGCCATCAGGATTAGAGATACCAACGTGACCTTCCGATTAAAAAGTTTCATATGTTCATTCCAAATTAATTTAGACAAGCTCTTCTCCCTCCTCTTGATGAGCAGTTGTTGCTTTTATGAATTCATCTTCAAGTGATTGCGTATAAGGAGTAATGGAAAAGACATTCAGGTCTTGTCCGACAAGTGAACGGTTCAGCTCCGGAATGTTTTCTTTTGCTACCTCAACAACAATCGCCCCGCCTTGCCGCTCTGCCTGATATTGATTGCCTGCCAGCCAATTGAGCGCTTTTTCTTCCGGCTGCACTTCAATGATCGCTTTTTCTGTCTTTTGATCTGTTCCATGTAAGCTGACTTCCGCTTTAATCTCGCCTTTTTGAATGATGATGACACGGTCACACAGATCTTCAACCTCCCGCAACAGGTGAGTGGCGAACAGGACTGCTGTTCCTTCCTTTTCTGCGAGCTCCTTAATATGATCGCGAAAATCCTTCATGCCGGCAGGATCAAGACCATTTGTCGGTTCATCTAAAATAAGAAGCTTCGGCCGGTGAAGAATCGCCTGTGCAATACCAAGACGCTGGCGCATGCCGAGGGAATAGGTTTTCACCTTATCATGAATTGCCGATGTCAGCCCTACACGTTCCACTACTTCATCAAGCCGTTCATCCGCTATTTTTTTGTGCATATTCGCAAAGTGCTTAAGGTTTTCCCATCCTGTCAGGTACGGATAGAACTCAGGATTTTCGACGATCGCTCCAACCGCTCCCATCGCTTTTTCAAACTCTGTATCATGCTGAAAACCACTGATTGTCACACTTCCGCTGTTTTGTTTTAACAGCCCGACGATGATACGGATGAGTGTCGTTTTTCCGGAACCATTCGGACCGAGCAGGCCGATGATTTCGCCCTCCATGATGTCCATGCTGATTTGTTTTAAGATTTGTGTAGACCCAATCTTTTTATCGAGGCCTTCAATATGTAAAATCGGCTCAGCCATAAAGCCTTCCTCCTTTTTCGACAAAAAATAAACAGTGCCCAAAAATTAGGCACTGTTTGTATTATAGCATTTGTTGCTTCCAAATGTTTGGTTAAACCGATAGAGTCGGCGCTTGCTCAGGCTGTTTGTTCTTTTCTGTTTCTGTAATAATGACGGCACATGCCGCATCTCCTGTTGTATTCACCACTGTCCGGAGCATATCTAACAGGCGGTCAATTCCAAGAATTAATCCGATTCCCTCGACAGGCAAGCCGACAGATTGAAGCACCATGGCGAGCATAATTAAGCCGACTCCAGGAACACCCGCGGTGCCGACACTTGCTAACACTGCCGTCAGTATCACCATCAGCAGCTGAGTGAATGTCAGATCATGCCCAAATACCTGCGCAATGAAGACGGTGGCTACCCCTTGCATGATGGCTGTTCCGTCCATATTAATTGTAGCACCGAGCGGCTGAACGAAGCTGCTGATCGGCTCAGGCACTTTTAATTTTCTCTGTGCCACATCCATGGATACCGGCAGGGTCGCATTGCTGCTGGAAGTACTGAATGCAACGACCATCACCTCTGAGAAATTTTTAAAGAACGTAATCGGGTTTCTTCTGGCTATAAGCGCAACCGTAGATCCGTAGGTAACGACCGCATGTATCAGTAGCGCAAGGGTTACCACAATCATGTACAAGCCCATCGCTTTCATTGCACTGAACCCTTGGCTTCCAATAGCTGTCGCAATCAGACCGAATGTACCATACGGAGCGAACTTCATTACAAGATTCACCAGGTACATCATCAATTCATTTCCTTGTTGAACCACCTTGAGAAGCATATCCGCTTTTTTTCCGAGCATTGTAATCCCAAGCCCTACAAAAATGGCAAAAGCGATAATTTGCAGCATATTTCCTTCCGTCATCGCTTGAACAGGGTTGGCCGGAATAATGTTTAACAGGGTGTCCGCAATACTTGGCGCTTTTTCAGCAGTAAATTCGGCAGACGATGTATCATACGTTCCAAACTCTCCCGGTTTGATGACAAGAGCTAAAATCATGGCAATGGTAATCGCCACTGCTGTCGTAACGAGAAAATAAGAAATCGCTTTAACACCGATTCTGCCAAGCTTCTTAGGGTCGCCCAGCCCGGCTACTCCCAATGTTAGTGAGAAAAAGACAATCGGAACGACAAGCATTTTAATGAGGTTTAAAAAGATGGTGCCAAGCGGCCCGAATATAAATTTATTTAAATTTTCAAATAATTCAGGTGATGTTACGTTAAGAATAATTCCCGTTATCGCACCTAGCACCAATGCAATGATTATCTTTGTAGCCAGTTTCATCCGCATTCCTCCCTTTTTTGAAAAAAAGCCCGCGAGAGACTCCCGTGGGCTTTGGCTGTATCTTCAAACCACAGGACTCTCTCTTCACGCTGATGAGGTTAGCTGACGGGTTCGGACGAAGAGATGTCCGTTTTTCAGATGAAAAATTAACCCCAAAAGATTGGGTCCCCCACTCCTTATGAAAGGATTTAGCGTGTGGCTTACTATTGTATGATTTAGTTTATTTATACAGAAAAGATCCAATTTTGTAAACTATTTTTTGTTACTTTTTTCTTGGAATCTTTTGGGTCCTTCTTCCTTGTTGGTGACATCAAGAATATCTAGGAGAAACACAAAAATCGGAATCCCGATGATTAAACCCCAAATGCCGAAAAAGTGCTCAGAGAAAATGAGTACTGTGAAGGTGAAAAAGATCGGCAGCTCCGTTTTCGCAGACATCAGCTTCGGATTTAAGAAATACGTTTCGATCGCATGTATGGCGAATATGACAAGCACCATGTAAAGCACATACATTCCGCCGCCAGTGCTGTACGCGATAATACTGAGCGGGATCAGAGAAATGACGACGCCTGCTACAGGGATCAATCCAAGGAAGAACACCATAATAGAAAGCCCAAACAGCTGCGGGAAATGCATAATCCAAAGCGCGATCAGCGTCAGAATACAGTTGACGAGCGCAATGATGAATTGAGCCTCAAGCACCTTGCCGAACGTTCTTGCAAATTTGCTTCCAAAAAAAGCAATTTCCTCATAAAAGACCCTTAGTTTGCTTGTTTTAAATTTCGCCATGAACTCAGTAAGCCGCTTTTTCTCAAATAAGAAAAACATGCTGAGAATGAGCGCCATTACGATCTGCAAGCCGAATGTGCTGATATCGGCCAGATACGTATACACCACATTGAAACCCTCTTTGACATATGAACTGATATTAATATCTCCGAAAACACTTGTGATCTCGTCAAAGAAAGGGATGGTGTCAGGGTGATACGCGATATGTTTAATCTGCTTAACCAGCTGCTGAATCTGCGCCGCGACGACCGGATAAAAAACAAATCCACCAACTGTAAGCAGCACAGCCAGCAACATGTAAAGAAACGTAATGACAACCCGCTGGCTCACGCGGTAGAACCGGCTTACGAACCGCCGTACGACAAACTCCAAACGATCCATTAGAAATGTGAAAATGAAGGTAAGCAATATTAAGTTGATCATGCTCTTAAATAGATATAACACACCAGTTAACACGACAAAGATGGAAAAACGTCTTACTCCCGGGTGCTGAAAAAATTTAACTAAAGCGGCCATTTATACACTCCTGTTAGGACAAACGTCCTTCATTCAATATAGTATCCATTTTTAAATTATATAACAAAAAAATGCTGAGGTCTCTGTCCTCACCTTAATTATTCTTAAACAATTTAAAAAAAACGGCCCCATGAAGGGGCCGTTTTTTTTAGACTGCGGTTTTCATTTTTTTCAAGCCTTCAACAGCCTCTATGCTTTTTGCTTCATCGAATTCATTTTCGCTTTTTGCAACAATGATCGTGGCGATTCCGTTTCCGATCAGGTTCACAATCGCTCTTCCTTCACTCATGAAACGATCGACCCCAAGCAGGAGTGCAAGGCCCTCCAGCGGAATGACCTGAAGCGCAGACAGTGTTGAGGCAAGGACGATAAATCCGCTTCCCGTCACACCTGCCGCTCCCTTCGATGTCAGCATCAGAACGAGGATAATTGTAATTTGCTGGCCGATGCTGAGGTCTACTCCAAACACCTGTGCCAGAAAAACCGTCGCCATTGATAAATAAATGGATGTGCCGTCAAGATTAAATGAATAGCCCGTCGGAATAACAAGCCCAACTACCGATTTCGAACAGCCGTAGCGCTCCATTTTATCCATCATTCGCGGAAGCACCGATTCTGAAGAGCTTGTGCCAAGCACGATCAGAAGCTCATCTTTAATGAACCGGAGGTAATTCCACAGGCTGAATCCGTAAAGCTTGCAGATGAGATTTAAAACAACAAACACGAACAGGAACATCGTAATATAAACAGACATCATTAAGCTTGCCAGAGGCTTGATGGAATCAAGACCGAAGTGCCCGATGGTATACGCCATCGCCCCGAATGCCCCGATTGGCGCGGCACGCATGATGTAGCCGATGATTTTGAAAAAGACGTGAGAAATCTTGTCGAAGAAATCAATGACGCTTTTCCCTTTTTCACCTAATGCCGCAAGCCCGACTCCGAATAGAATAGAAAAGAATAAGACCTGCAAAATGTCCCCTTTTGCGAAGGCATCAACCATGTTGCTCGGAACAATATGTGTGATAAATTCAATCCAGTCGATTCCCTGACCGCCATTTTGCGTGTATTGGGATACATCTCCCTTTTCAAGCTTGCTATAATCAAGACCCGCGCCCGGTTTCATGATATTGACGACAAATAAACCGATAATGAGTGCGAGCGTAGTGACAACCTCGAAATAAATAAACGCCTTTCCCCCTACTTTTCCAACCTTCTTCATATCGCCCATTTTTGCAATCCCGAGAACGATTGTGAAGAAAATGATTGGAGCGATCACCATTTTAACAGCGTTGATAAATGTATCGCCAAGCGGTTTCATTTCTTTGCCGACATCCGGCCAGACCAGTCCGACAATGACCCCAATGATAACCGCAGTTATGACCTGAACTGTTAAATTTTTAAACAGTTTCATATCCTGCATCCCCCTGTCCTATTCTCCTTTGTGTCTTTCTTACTAGAATGATAGCGTTTTCACGGGGTCTGGGGAAGTTTATGATCATAACGGACATTTTGGTCTTTTTGGTCTCAGGTTTATCCTTTCAACACGTAGCGGTTGACGGGCCTGCCGACTCCGCCGTATTGAACGTCCAATTTAATGGTTCCGTTTTTTTCTAGATAATCAAGGTATCGTCTCGCTGTCACTCTGGCGATGCCGAGCGCCTTGGCGACCTCTTCCGCAGAAAGAGATGCGGTTTGCTGCTTCAAGAAAGCTATGACTTCATTCATCGTGAAATGATTCAGCCCTTTCGGCAAATCCTGTACGACCTGCTGCGGAATATTCAGGATCGCATCGAGCTGTTCCTGGGACAGCGTATCGCTCGCTTCTATTTTTTGTTTATATTGCTTGTATTTTTCAAGCGCCTGTCTCATTCGCTCAAGCTTAAACGGTTTTAAGATATAGTCGGCCGCTCCATTTTGCAGCATAAGAGAGATCGTTTCTTTGTCTTTTGCAGCGGAGACGACGATGACATCCACTTCAAGTTTTTGCTTTCTGATCTCCTGCAAGGTTTTGATTCCGTCTTTTTTCGGCATGTACACATCGAGAATGACGAGGTCGGGCTGTTCTTCTTTAATCAGCTTAATGCCTTCTTCTCCGTTTCCCGCTGTTGCACAGACAGTAAAGCCTTTGACAGTTGTGATGAACTCCTTGTTTACCTCTTGAACCATCAGATCGTCTTCAATGAGCAGAACCTTCCATTCCTTACGAACCATGCTGTGCTTCCTCCCCCTTCATTGGAAAAACGATAGAAAAAGATGTCCCCTGTCCCGCGTGTGAATCAACTTCTATCGTGCCCGATCCTTTGTCTGTGATTTGTTTCACTAAATACAGGCCATAACCTGTGCCGCCTGTTTTATTGACCGTGAATCCTTTGTTGTAAAGGTACGGCATATGTGCCGGTTCAATCCCGCAGCCGTTATCTTCTATTAAAATGGCAAGGATATCATCCGTTTGTTCAATGCTGATATCAATTCGTTTATCATCAGATTGAACTGTTTCAAATGAACCGAAGGCATTTTCTATCAGGTTGCCGAGAAGCACGACAATATCATGCTGGTCAACATGCTCTGGAAATTGCTGAAGACTGCTGTTTTCATCAATATGAACAGCAATGCCAAGCTCCCTGCCTCTTCTGATTTTACTTAATAGAAGGCCCGCCGCGGCGTCATTTTGAATTGAACGGTGCAGAAATTCAGTCACATTTTCCTGCTCAGTTGATGCCTGAAATGCAAGCTGCAAGGCTTTTTCAGATTTCCCCAGCTGGATGAGGCCGGCGATTGTATGCAGCTTATTCATATGCTCATGGTTTTGAACGCGGAGCGCCTCCACAAAGTTTTTGACGCCCGTCAATTCCTCTGCCATCTTAGCGGCTTCCGTTCTGTCCTGAAAAATAGCGACGGCGCCAATGACTTTTTTCTTCATGACAATCGGAATTCTGCTGCTCATGATGACCTTTCCGCTAACGCGAATTTCTTCATTATAAACCGCTTTGTTCCGCTCCACGATTTCGGGCAGGCGCGAATCCTTGAGAACGTCCCATATCACCTTCCCGACCAGATCCCCCTGCACCTCAAAAATCTGTTTCGCTTTTTCATTGAAAATTGTAATGATGAGCCGGTTGTCAATAGCAATGACGCCTTCATTCATTGAGTGGAACGTCGCTGTCCGTTCTTCATACATTCGGACAATCTCATGTGGCTCAAGCTGAAACATTTGTTTTTTGATATGGCGGGCCAGCAGAAAGGACCCTGCAAGGCCGAAGCCGAGGGTCAGCACAACGATAAATGTAATATCACGCTTTAAATGAAGCAGGATGTCTGCAATCCCTGGGAGTGTTTTCCCGACAAGCACCACGCCAATTTGGTTCAGATCATGATCCTTCACCGGATAAAAAGCCCGGACCGCCGTGCCGATCTCGCCCTTTGCTTCTGAGAAATAAATGTGCTCCGCAAACGCCGCCTCTTCGTCTGCCCCCTTAGATTTCTTGCCGATGCTTGTACTGACAGGATGCGTGTAGCGGATGTGATTCATATCCATGACGACAATATAGTCTGCTTCATTAATCATCCTGATTTCTTCTACCGCATGGCGAACAGCTTCTGTTTGTTTGTTTCGCGCCAAGGCCTCTTTCATTTCTGTCATCTCTGACACCGTCCGGGCCGTATTCATCAAACGTTTTTTCAGCTCCCGCTCCTCTGTATGCTGGATATTGCCAATGAGCACAATGCCGCCGATCAAAAAGGAGAAAATGACGAGTATATAGGATAGGATCGTGATTTTCCAACGGATTGAGAGCTTCTTTTTGTTCATCAGCTTCTCCTTTCAGGTCTTTACGAATGGCATTGCCCCCATTATCCTTAACTAAGGGGAGGGCATTACATGAAGAGTTTGCTTGCATGTCTCGCACTGATGATCGCCGGAATTGCAACCGCTTTATTTATCGGATTCCATGATCATAGCGTCAGTGAAGAGATTGTTTATGATGACGACCAGGAAGGCTTACAGGATCAAATCGTGTTTACATTCAGCCATGTGGTTGCCGAAAATACGCCGAAAGGGCTGGCCGCCAATAAATTCGCCGAGCTGGCAAACGAGAAATCAGGCGGAAAAATAAAAATTGAAGTGTATCCGAATGGAAGCCTGTATTCGGACATTGAAGAAATTGAAGCATTGCAAAACGGCGATGTTCAATTTATCGCCCCCTCCACATCGAAGCTCGGCATGCTCTCGCCTGAATGGGGCTTGCTGGATCTGCCGTATGTATTTACAAATTATGATGCTGTCAAAAAAGGGCTGAACGGCAGCATCGGTACACAGCTGTTTGATTCTCTAAAGAAAAATCAATTAAAAGGCCTCGCCTATTGGACAAACGGCTTTAAGCAAATCACGACAAATCAAGGGCCGGTCAAAGACCCGGATGATTTAAAAGGACAAGATCTCCGCATTATGCAAAGCGATGTGATAGAGGATCAGTTTAAGCTGCTTGGCGCAACTCCTCATCAGGAATCCTTCAATTCTACTTTTCAGCTGTTAGAAAACAATATAGTCGATGGTGAAGAAAATACAATCTCAAACATTTATTCTAAAAAATTTTATAATGTTCAGGACTATTTGACAATAAGCAGCCACGGGTATCTCGGATATGCTGTCATGACTGATGAGCATTTCTGGAACGCGCAAACATCGGAAACAAGGCGTATTTTGACTGAAGCGATGAAGGAAACGACGGAGTGGAACGAAACGCACGCCGAAGAAATGAACAAGGAACAGCTGGAAGAAATCAAAAAGAATTCATCTATTAAAATCTACGAGCTGTCAGATAAAGAGAAAAAAGAATGGATGAAGCGCCTTGATCCTGTTTACCGGCAGTACGAGCCCATCTTCGGCCGAAAGCTGATACGGGAGCTTTTAGAGCTGCGACAGAATTCGTAATCCCCATCTCGATACGCTGTTTTCTGTTTATCTTTCAATGGATCGGAAATATAAAAAGAGATAAACGAAAAAAGGAGATGGGAACATGTTTAAGCATACGAAAATGCTGCAGCATCCTGCTAAACCAGATCGTCCAGATCCATTATTCGCTAAAAAAATGCAAGAAATTTTAGGCGGGCAATTCGGAGAAATTTCTGTTGCCATGCAATACTTATTTCAAGGCTGGAATACAAGAGGAAATGAAAAATATAAAGATTTGCTGATGGATACGGCAACTGAGGAACTCGGGCATGTTGAAATGATCGCTACGATGATCGCCAGACTTCTTGAGGATGCCCCGCTTGATCAGCAGGAAAAAGCCGCTGAAGATCCGGTCATCGGCTCCATCCTGGGCGGCATGAACCCTCACCATGCCATTGTATCAGGACTTGGCGCTATGCCGGAAAGCAGTACAGGCGTACCTTGGAGCGGCGGCTATATCATAGCAAGCGGAAACCTGCTGGCAGACTTCCGCGCCAATCTGAATGCGGAATCACAAGGCCGTCTGCAGGTTGCACGCCTGTTTGAAATGACGGATGACAAAGGTGTGAAAGATATGCTCAGCTTCCTGCTGGCGCGTGACACCATGCACCAAAATCAATGGCTCGCCGCCATTAAAGAATTAGAAGCACAAGAAGGCCCGATTGTGCCGGGAACATTCCCGAAAGCACTCGAAAAACAAGAATTCTCGCATCAGCTTATCAATTTCTCTGAAGGCGAAGAAAGCTCCGAGCAAAACTGGCTGAACGAAAAAGCGCCGGACGGAGAAGCCTTTGAATATGTGAAAGAAGCTAAAGCTTTAGGAGAAAAACCGGAGTTAAAACCAGCACCGCCTTTTGTTCATGATACGCTTCCGGGTCGCGAGTAAAGACACTAATATAAAAAGGATAGATCCTCATCAACCGTGATCTATCCTTTTTTGTGCATTTTCTGCCACTCAAGCATCTCCAGACGATTGCCAAATGGATCTGAAATATAGAATCTGTCCGCTCCCGGAAGTTTATTGTCCTCAACTATTCCATTCCATTGCATTTCAAATGTTCTTTTAAACCTTCTATATTCACAACCTCAAAGGCAGGGTGTGCCTTTTTAGCGGGAACAAAAGGTTCTTCTATCCCGATATGCAATTGTTTATTCCCAGGAGTGAACCAGACCCCGCCCCGGGCTTTTAAATCATAAGGTTTTTCAATTTCCCGAAAAACCTAATATGCCGCCGTAAAATTGTCTTGCAATAGTTTCACAGCCTTTAGGAGCCGCAAGCTGAATATGATCAATTTCATTAAAATGAAAAGTCATCCGAATCAATCCCCCTGATTTCACAATTGAATGCCATTTTCTTCATTCTAATTCAATCAAAATAACAGGAGAATATCTTTATTGTTATTATGAGCGATAAAATCAGCTTATCATCTTTTTTTGGACGACTTCCCATAACTACGCTTTTGTCACGGTCCATCCAGGCTCGTATTCAATTTTCCGGTTCTCAAATAAGCAAGCGGCCCCCTCTGCATCAACCTGAGTAAGCGCCACTTCTATTGAAGATAACGTAGCCTTTTGCCCGATTTCTTCATAGATAACGTCATGTTCGTTCTCCATAAAATGATCATAGGCAGCTCTGTTCTCCCAAACGCTGATGATCTCTGCGGTGAACAGCCCATCTGCTGTTTTCCGCCAGCCGCCGGCCTGTTTGATGAAGCCATTTACATGTGATAGTGCTCCCCACTGTGACTGCGCTTTTGCAAATGCTTCAGCGTTTGCAGCGTCTACTTTACATACAATCCTTTTGATCAGCATGGCACTTTCTCTATGATGACTGTTTTCGCTTGTGTATGCTCGACATAGAGATTCACCGTTCTGACGTGAGAGCGCGTGCGGTGAATCGTTCCCTTTGGGATCAGCAGGCTGTCATTTGCTTTGAGTACCGCGGTTTCTCTGTCCTGAAAATCGATCAGCAGCTCACCTTCAAGAACAATGAATAATTCATCTGAGTCAGGGTGATGATGCCAGTCATATTTTCCTGTAAACACAGCGAGGCGCACACAGTGATCGTTGACCTCTGAAATTAAAAAATTGGCGTGTTTTTCTTTGACTTCATTGGCGATGGCGAGCACATTTTGCATCTCGGACATTAGCGAAAACCCCTTTTACACTTATTGTATCGCAATACCGGCTTAATCGAGAAAAATTCCCAAAATAAAAAGCGATCCAGCTGATGTGCCGGATCGCTTTTTATCTACAGGTTGTCTGCCTTTGTGCTTTTGATTAGTCGTTGTTGCGGGCGTTTCCGCCTTTTGAGCCAATTTCTTGGTAGAATTCTTTATCATGATTTTTGCTTGTTGCCTCTCCGCCTTTACGGCCGATTTCTTGATAGAATTCTTTGTCATGATTTTCGCTAGTGGCTTCTCCGCCTTTTTCGCCGATTTCTTGATAGAACTCTTTGTCATGGTTCTTGCTAGTGGCTTCTCCGCCTTTTTCGCCAATTTCTTGATAGAATTCCTTGTCATGGTTCTTGCTAGTGGCTTCTCCGCCTTTTTGACCAATCTCTTGATAGAATTCTTTATCATGGTTTTTGCTTGTTGTTTCTCCGCCTTTTCTACCTGCTTCTTCTCTGCTCATTTTGTTATCGTCTGCCATTTTGAATTCCTCCTTTAATTGGTGTTGGTTGTTGTATTCCCGCTATCCATTCTTTTAAACAAACAAAGCACATTGGGTGTATTTCCACTAAAAAAAGCAGGCGGAACCGGTGACCGTCTGCTTTCTTCTATTCAAGCTCTTGTTCTGTTTCTTTCAGCCGCTCAAGAATGCGCCGCTTTTTATACAGCATCATGCCCGTTTCAGTAATGTCGTTTAATGTTGAGCGATTGGCTGCCGCGCCAAAGACCATTCCCGCGACCGGCACCAATTGAAAAAGCTTTTTCCAGCCAAACGTGTCGCGATATCCTAAAACGACTTCGCGCCAGCCTTGGATTTGAGAAGCGACATTCTTATATGTACGATCTTGATCATAGTCTTTTAATTCTTGCAAAATCGTTTTTTTGCCGACAACATCCGCCGATGTCAGCTGTAAACATTTTACGATGAAGACACGCTCTTTTTTCTCCTTTGGGTCATAGCCGTAAGCAACCGCGATATCCTGTAACGTTTTTAACGAAAGACCAAGCACGGCCGGAATGTCTGCCGCCAGCGTAAACACACCGCCAACACCCGTTGCCGCACCTTGTACGGTTGCCGTGTTGATTCTGTTTTTGCCCATTCCTTCCGCAATTTCATCCATGACAGGCAGAGGCGCTTTTCGGATGTCCTCCAGTGATTCGAAGGTATCTTCCGGCAGTTTCTTTTGAAACATCTTGATAATCTGTTTTTCCGATGTCAGATACTGTCCTCCTGTTTGAACAAAGCTGCCGACCTCATCCAAAAGCTTCCCGATCTTTTTCTGAATGAATTCCGGCGTCAGCTTGTCCAGCAGTTGAAACGGGAGACGGCTGAGCTTTTCCCAAAACCAGACTTTTTGCTGAGCTTTTTCCCATTTTTCTATTTCTTTTAATTGCTGATGTAAGTCTTCTTTTCGTTCTGCTGTCACCCAACTCGCACTTCCCTTCCGTTTTTTCTACTATATAGTATACCTTCATTTTCTCGGAAACGTTTTTATTTTTCACCTACGGGTACCATTTTTATAAAAGGAAAAAGGAGTGATGGACATGCCTTGGTCGATGAAGGATTATCCCGCTTCATTAAAAAATCTTGAGAAGCCGGTAAGGAAAAAAGCAATTGAAATTGCTAATGCGATGATGGATGAGGGTTATGAGGACGGACGCGCGATTCCGATTGCGACAAGCAAAGCAAAGGAATGGGCGGAAAACGCCTCTAAAGAAGAAATTGATGATTTCCTCAAGCATGCTAATGAGACAGAACGCGATGAGGAGGCAAACGATGACGCCAGACCGGAGCTAATGAATAAAGCGGAGCATGTCATCAAGCATAAAAATGGCTGGGCAGTCAAAGCTGAGGATGCCAAACGTGTATCTGACATCAAGGAGACGAAAAAGGAAGCGATTGAACGGGCAAAGGAAATTGCGGAACATAAAGGCACAGACGTAATTGTTCATTTGGCTGATGGCAGTGTGCAGAGAAAGATAAAAACAGAATCATAAGCCAATATGCTTTTGTACGTTTCGGGACTGGCTGGAACGGTTATTGATATATAAATCACTAAGGAGAGGTGAATATAATGATTAGCTTTTTGGTTTCATTAGTTATCGCTATCTTAATTGGACTTATCGGAAGCGCCATTGTCGGCAACCGGATGCCGGGAGGAATTTTCGGTTCCATGATTGCCGGACTGATCGGCGCTTGGATCGGTCACGGACTTCTTGGCACTTGGGGACCAAGCCTCGCTGGCTTTGCTATTTTCCCAGCCATCATCGGGGCGGCCATCTTCGTGTTCCTGCTGAGCCTCGTATTCCGCGGGCTGCGTAAGGAAGCCTAGTCTCATTTCATACAGGAGGCATCGTTTCGAACAGAAACGATGTCTTTTTTTATGGGACCTTTATCAGATTCTCTACATATCATGTTGCATAACAGGGAAAAATTTAGGAATATACTTTGAACATTTTCGGTTGACAAGAAACCGGTTCGGTCATATGATGTAGATAAAATAATTTGCCTTAAGGAAACTCTTTGTTGTTTGGCAAAAACAATCAGAATTCAGGTGAGACATGATGAACAAGGACATCACAGCACAATCTCCCCGTTCCAAAGCAGTCCAAGATGCGCTTGACGGGAAAATCAGAGGATTCAGAGGGCTGCTCCCCTTTCTGGGTCCTGCATTTATAGCAGCCATCGCCTATATTGATCCCGGCAACTTCGCAACGAATATATCGGCGGGTTCTAAATACGGATATATGTTGCTATGGGTGATTTTATTTTCTAATATCATGGCGCTTTTAATCCAATCACTATCCGCCAAACTCGGCATCGCGACAGGCAAAAATCTGCCTGAGGTTGCCCGCGAAGAATTTCCAAAGCCCGTCTCCATCGGATTATGGATTCAGGGCGAGCTGGTCATTATCGCAACTGATTTGGCGGAATTTATCGGGGCGGCTCTGGGACTGTATTTGCTGTTTGGCATTCCGATGCTTGAAGCGTCTATTATAGCGGCGATCGGTTCTTTCGCGATATTGGAGCTTCAGCGCCGCGGATATCGTTCACTTGAAGCTGGCATTACCGGCATGCTATTTGTGGTGGTGATCGCCTTTGCGCTGCAGACCTTTTTCGCAAAGCCTGATGCCGTGTCAGTGATGAAAGGCCTTTTTGTCCCGGCGTTTCAAGGCACTGACAGTGTGCTTCTTGCAGCAGGTATTCTCGGTGCAACGGTTATGCCGCACGCCATTTATTTACACTCAGCCCTTACACAGCGGCGGGTTGTCGGCAAAACTGATACTGAACGCAAAAAAATCTTCAGATTTGAATTTATTGATATTTTAATAGCGATGCTGATCGCAGGTGCGATTAATGCGAGCATGCTGATCGTGGCTGCCGCATTATTCTTCAAAAACGGGCTGTTTGTCGAGGATCTTGATGTCGCGTTTCAACAATTCGGACATCTTGTCAGCCCGATGTCAGCCGTTTTGTTCGGGATCGGACTGCTCGTTGCCGGACTATCCAGTTCGTCAGTCGGCACACTTTCAGGCGACGTGATTATGCAAGGATTTATCAACTACCGCATTCCGCTGTATGTACGGCGTTTTATCACGATCATTCCACCGATCTTGATTATCGCATCAGGGGTCAATCCGACAACCGCTCTCGTAATGAGCCAGGTCGTCCTGTCCTTCGGCATCGCCTTCGCCTTAATCCCGCTTATTATGTTTACAAGCAATAAACGGATTATGGGAGCCCTGATCAATGCCAAATGGGTCACGGTGGTATCTTGGCTGATCGCAGTATTGATCGTCGCGTTGAATGTATTTTTAATTGTAGATACGTTTCGTTAAAAAAACCGGCTTAGCAGCCGGTTTTTGATTTGTCGCAAAAGCTCATTGATACCCTTTTTGACAGAAATTTGTTATGATAGAAGAAAAAATCGGAGTTTTGATCATGTCAATATTTATTCTGTTTTATTTATGGATTGTTCCTATTGTAGTCGGAATCTTATGTTCTGTTATTGCCTATAAATCCAAAGGAAAAATGAGAGTCGCGCCCGGCATTGCCATGATCGTGCTCAGTATCATTTCCTTGATCACCGCGTTTACGGCCGGACACACGAATTTCCACGTGTTTATCGGCGGAATGTTTTTATTCGGCACCTTCTTGGTTGGTTCTGCTTTCCCCTTCTTTTTTGGGCTTAAGAAGAAAGAGAACTAAACTCATAGAGACATGAACGCTGTAAGATTTGATAAAAATAAACATATGAAACATACAAGGACAAATGCGCTAATCTTTTTGTTTTGAAAGAAGATGCATTTGTCCTTTTGTCCGTTTTGAGCATGGCGAACATCTTGACACGCTGCATAGATCATCCCTAGAGATCCCAATAAGTACACCACTAATTTTGTGAATTCAAACATGCTTTCCTCCTATCATTCAATATATTGCTATGATAACTCAATATCATTTGGTTCCAACACCTAAAAAACAGGGGTCTGAATAGGCCCCTGTTTTGTTAGAATAACCGTTTTAAACTTTTCTTCAGTGACGGCATGTCGATTTTTTGATTTTCGAAGAGATTTTTCAGCATATATTTGCTGAAGCCTTTTGCCTGCCCGTAGGTGATTTTGCCGGGCAGAGGCGGTTCGTTTCCGATCATGACGTCTACGACGACCGGCTGATCTGAGTGCAGCGCCTCATGGAAAGCAGGCGCAAGCTCTTCCGCTTTAGTCACCTTTATGCCCTTTGCTCCGCAGCTTTCTGCAAATGAGGCATAGTCGACATTTTGAAGTTTGGTGACATAGTCAATATTGCCTTTGACCTGCTGCTCATACTCAATCATGCCGAGATTTTCGTTGTTTAAAATGACAACGGTAATTGGGAGCTTATATTTAACGGCAGTCGGGAGATCCTGCATGACCATGGAAAAGCCCCCGTCACCGCAGACAGCGATCGCCTGGCGCTCCGGTTCGGCCAAGCTTGATGCGATCGCTCCCGGCAGGCCGCAGCCCATTGTCGCTAGCCAGCTGGAAACGATGAAATCCTGGTTCGCGTTCATTTTGAAATGACGCGCCATCCAGACTGTTACAGTGCCGACATCTACAGAGAGCACCGCATCATCGGCTGCCGCTTCCTGAAGACGTGCCACGACTTGCTGGGGTTTGAGCGGTGTTTCAGCCTCAGTCTCATCTTTTTCAATTTCATTCCACCAATGCTGCATATGTTCAGTGCAGGCTTCCAGGAATCTTCTGTCTTCCTTCCGTTCAATAAACTCCGTCAACTCGCGCAGGCCAAGAGCCGAATCACAGACAAGTCCCGCCGTTACCGGATAGCGTTTTCCAATTTTCGCCGGATCTGAATCGAGCTGGATCGCCGGCGTGTCATCAGGCAAATAATCGCGGTACGGGAATGAAGTACCGAGCATGATTAATAAATCACATTCCTCCATTGCCTCGTAAGCCGGCTTTGTGCCGATCTGCCCAAGGTTGCCGAGAAAATGCGGGTGCTTATCGGGGACCACGCCTTTTGCCGGGAGCGTGACAACGATCGGGGCTGCAGCTTTGTCCGCAAACTCCAGGAGTTCCCGTTTCGCCTTTTTCATTCCCTGTCCCGCCAAGATAATCGGCTTCTTAGCGTTATTTATATATTGCGCGCAAGTGACAAGCTGTTCTTTTTTCGGTTCAAGGTTCCCTTTAATATACACTGGTGAGGTGTGCACGGGCTCACGTTTAATTTTCTCCGCAAACAAATCATCAGACACGTTTAATACCGCAACGCCTTTTTTGCTGTAGGCGGTGCGGATCGCCTGATTCAAGAGATCTGGCAGTGATTCCGCACTATGTACTTCTCTGTTGAACACAGCCACGTCTTCAAACATTTGCTCAAGCTTGATCTCCTGAAAATAATCCCGTCCGACTTCGCCTGATGAAACCTGTCCTGCAATTGCCAGCACAGGGGCGCCGTCCGCTTTTGCATCATATAAACCATTTAATAAGTGCACTGCTCCCGGCCCTGCAATTGACAGGCAGACGCCGATCTTGCCGGTGAGTTTTGCCTCAGCCGCGGCCGCCAGCGCCGCCACCTCTTCATGGCGGGTTTGAATGAATTTCAATTGATTTCTTTCGTGTCTCAATTCTTCGATAAACTCATTTATACTGTCTCCGGGAATGCCATAAATATGATCAACTCCCCATTGTTCAAGCAGTTCTGTCATTGCTTGTCCTGCCGTTTTATGTGCCATGCCGTATCCTCCTTTTTCCTTTTTTCAATACCACTGGAGAATAGCTTTAAAACACGGAGATCTTTATCACTTGCCCAGTCTTCTTTTCAACAGGTCAATCGCCGCAACCATACCTCTGTCCTTGAGGGTGATGGTTGTATCTAAAGCGCCATTAACAAAATCTTTGATTTGCCTTTTTCGGTTCGGCACCATAAGAATCGGCAAGCGCAGCGGAGAAAACCACTTCAATCGCGCTGTTTCCATCCCGTTCGCTATCGCTTGTCCGCCTGTTATGTGTCCAGCAAATACATGCTGCTCATCTTGAAACTTTGGCCTTTGGTAGACACCTATTTTCACAGAAAGCGCTGCGCTGTATCCCGTTTCTTCCAATATCTCCCGAACTGCCGTTTCCTCAACAGTTTCCCCTGGATCGACCCTGCCGCCCGGCAGATCCCATAAAGGGACATCCTTACGTTTAACCAGCAGAATTTGTTGATTTTCGTTCAACACGATCACAAATGCACCTTGTGTAAACATTGCATTTCTCCTTTTCCCGCAAAAAAAGACCAAGGTCTTCCCTTGGTCCTAGAGCTTTACTTTTTAAAATGATACGGCAGCGCGGCAACCAGTATGTCCTTTTTCCAGAACAGCCAGACTCTGAGGAGGAAGGCTGATTGGTTGTGAAGAATGGTGTGCCAGCATTTTTCGTCATAAACAGCACCTTGACGGAAAACTTCTGTAAGAGAAGTAAAGCGTGGCGAGACGCACTCTGATTGTTCCACAAATGGAATTTACATTTCGAAAATAAAAAAACAGAGGCTAGATTGCCTCTGTTTTATTCTCTGTCTGTCTTTCTTTTTCTTCGTCTTACGGCAACCCAAATGAACACTGCCGCAATCAACATAATAAGTGCCAGCACACCAATATACAGCCATTTCTGGTTATGATCCTGTGATGGCTGGTCTGCGCTGGAACTGTTTGCTTCTGATTTAAGCTGCTGGTGATTTGTAAACACCTGCTGGCTGTTTGTTTCATTCACGACGGTTGATAAGACATCGGTGCTGGTCAAATAATTAATGATCTCTTTCGTGACAGCCGAGCCAGTTCCTGTTGACGGTGCAAAGATGGCCATTGTGTAGCGTGAATCCCAAAGAGATGCTTGGGTAAATGCCACTTGTTTTGTCGTCTCATTCAGCATCTCAAAACCTGATACATCAAATGAGCCGTTCTTCGCTTGCGGAACAAGCAGATCTGATGATTTCTCGTTCAGGAGAGGAAATTGATTGATACCCCCTATGAAAATGAGGTTCCGTCCTTTGGCATCATTTGCTGTTACGTCAGATGATTTCTTGACCGTATATGAATGCTGCGCTTCGCTGCCAAAGGACTCCGTTACGAGAGTAAGCTCCTTAAGCTTCGATTGGCTTACGTTATCAGGAAGCATAATCAGCGTTGTCTGTTCCTGATGTCCGGCGTAAGGAAGCGGCCACTCTTTAAAATCTGCTGACGGAGACATGCCTTTTATGGCGTAAGTCAATGTACTGCTTTTATCAATAAAGACCCACTTGCCTTCATCAATCGTGTTGCAGGGATTGTTTTCCTTTAGCCCAGTCGTAACGAACTGAATATCAATGTAGCGGTTTTTTTGCAGCAGCTTAGGGTCCACTTTGACCATAACATGATAGAATCCATTTTTATCTTCTTTTCCCAATTGATCAAGTCCGACCGAGTGCGGCTGGCCGTTGATCATGATCTTCAGTTCTGCCGCCTGAGAAACCGATTCGTTTTCCGCTGTTAAGGCTTGAATCGTTTCGGACTTCTTCAGCTTGAGCGACAGCTTTGCAGATTGGTTTTGGTCTAAAACAGCCGAAACTGGATAAAAGTAATGTGCAGAGGAAGTTTTGTCAGATCCAATGGTGATATCATCCGCTCCAAAATTCTCGAGAGTCAGCTTATTGCTTTCTTTTTTTTCAGCCTTCTTAAGCTTGCTGATTGAGAGTGTATCACCGCTGAGCTGGCCTGTATAAGTCTGATCCGTGATGACACTGATTTTTTCAGTGAGCACGTCATCGGACGCGGCTTGAGCAAACAGAACCGGCTGCCGCTTGCCCTCTGCTTTCAGCACCCGCTCCGCAAGCAGGAGCTTTTCTCCTTTTGCCTGTATGCCGGCTTGTTTCATCAGCATTTTCACCTTGCCGTTCCAATGCTTGTCCACACCGATGAAAATCGTCGGCTTGTCGATTTTCTTCAGTTCAGATTCCGTTACATACGACATGCTGACACTGCTGTCCACCGTTTTCAAATAGCCTTCTGTTTTTACTGCAGCTTCAATTTCCGCCGAACTTGGGTCATCCGGAATGACAATGGCGGTTTCTTCCGCTGTATTTTCCGATTGGGCGAAAGGATATGGATAATGGTCCAGCGACGTTCCCTTCGCTTCACTGCTGTCCGCCAGCGTCAGGCGGCTGTCCGGATAAATTTTGATCCAGTTTCCGGACGTATCCTGTCTGACGCAGACGCCCTCTTTCATGACACCGTAAAATGTCAGCGATACGTTGTGATAGCCTTGGGCAGACTGGCTTTTATTCAGGTTCAGCTTTACTGTTTTCCGTTTCGAATCACCATCAAGCTTTACCGTTTTGACCGGTTCACCGTCAATGACAGCCGTTAACGACGATGGAGAAATTAAAAGATTTGATGCCTCGTATTCAATCACCAATTGCTGGTTGCCGGAAGAGGCGCCTGCCGGGATCTGATATGTCAGCTCCGCGCTGTCTTTTGATCCGTATAGTGTAATCAGGTCGCTTGTCAGCATCTGCTGTTTAGCTTGTTCTTGGCTGTTTTTTCCGAGGAGCGAACCGCTGACCTCCACCTCTTTGGCAAATGCCGCTGGTCCAGTCATCGCCATGAGCATGAGGCTTGTGAGAAAAATCATTATTTGTTTCAAAAAGGTCACCCGCTTTTATGTTGATTGTATCGTTCTGTTTTGTACCATTTGACCTCCTGCTTGAATAAACGGTGCTTGATTTCTACGAATAAAGAATAGATGACCAGCACAATCCATGCCTGCGAGTATGTAAAGTACATGAGAAATACGATAAAAAAGTTTTGCCTGTTCATTTCTGTTTTTTCAATGCTCAACGTAATCATGACCTCTGTCATAAATAAGAAGAAAGCTAAAATCCAAAGAATCATTGCCAAAAATCCAACCGACAAATGCAAATCATAAAACAGATTCACTACGAATATCGTATTTGACATGATCACGCCAAAGAAAAACAGAAAATACGTAAAGAAAAAATAAAACAAATCAAAGATTATCCGTTTTCGTTTCAGCTTGAAAAATTGCGCCAAAAATTTCAGCACGACATATTGATTGCCGCGCGCCCATCTGGTGCGCTGGCGCCACCACACCTTCCACGTTTCCGGTTCCTGCTCCCAGGTGATGGCGGCCGGAAAAAAGCGGATGTGATAACCGAGATTATACACCCGGATCGTCAGCTCAGTATCCTCAGCGAGTGCCTTGTCATCCCAGCCCCCGAGCTTTTCGATAATGCTTCTGCGGATCGCGAAGTTGGTGCCTGGAATGGTGGCGATTTTAAACCACTTCCATCTGCCCCCCTGCGCCATCCACTGAAAACAGATCGTTTCGATATTAATAAACTTCGTCAGCAGCGTCTTTGCAGCATTGATGACACGGAATTTCCCAACCACGGCACCTGCCTTTTTGTCATTCATCAGGCCAAGCACGAGGTAATATACGGCCATTTTCTCAGGTGTGTTGTCTGCATCATATACACAGATCACATCGCCGTTCGATTCGGCAAGACCAGAGTTCAGTGCAGAGGATTTGCCTTTTCCGGCGTTAGGCGGTTTTGTCATCACCATTTTGATAAAATCGTATTTCTCGGAAAATTCATTGACGATATCACCGGTCCGGTCAGATGAATTATCATTAACGACGATAATCTCCAGCCGATCCTTCGGATAATAAAGGTTGACCATCGCCTTCAGCGTCTGCCGAATCACAACCTCTTCGTTATGCGCCGGGATGAGAACACTGACCTTTGGCAGCTCCTTCATGTTTTCTCTCCACTTCGGGATGTTCCGTTCGAAGGTCATATAGTGGCGAAATCCGCCCTGCATGAGAAACATGTGGTAGAGAAGCATGACCCATATTAAACTTAGTGAGATAAAGAACAGCGTATTACCCAAGGCTTCTTCTCTCCTTAAAAATTCGTTTTTTCAATGTGGCTCTCAAGTAAAACGTATAACTGACAAACATGATGACATATAAGAGCACGATTGCGGAGAGAATCCATAACGCCTTTTCCAGAGGGGTTTGCCGATGATGATCGAAAAACTCGTCAATGGCGCTTACGCCGTTTTTCACCTGAATCGTTCCGTCACCGCTTGTGTGAATGTCCACTTTGTCTGTTTTGACGGTTTGTTTTGTTTTCTTTAAATCAAGCCATTCACTGTCCGGAATGCGTTCCATTTGATCAACCAGCTCTGGCAGATATGTCATCCCGAGATACGGGTGATAAAATCCTCCGGCTACTCCGCCTTCAAAATCAACCATCTGGGAGATGTGCTCCTCCATATTGCCGAGCGGGTTTTGCTTTGAAGTATCGACAAAACCGATCGTTTCCGGATACAGCGTCATGCCGTGCAGCATCGAAGGAGCACTCACAAACGGGGGTGCACCGGATGTTTTCCACGTTTTGCTGCTGAGCTGAACCTGGCCGAATATGCTTGTAAAATACTGCGAGGCGATTTGATAGCCATATTCGGACATCGTATAATGCGGCGCTTCAAATGCGAGCGGGTAGAGACCCGATGATGTTAAATCCTCAATGGCGCGGGTCAGTTTTTGCTTTGTATACATTTCTTCCTTTTCCTGAAACGGCTTCAAATAGCTCTTATAGGCTTGTTCATTCGGAAAAGCCTGTTCCTTTGCCAAAATGGACGGGGTGTCATCGGCCTTTTCTGAAGTGATCGGCTGATCCGCCTTTGCATCCCAGAATTCAAAGCCCTCTCCTGTTTCACTGTGGCGATAGGCGTGTGTGTATCCGTGAACAATGATGCTGCCGCCCATGCTTTGCAGCTTTTTCAGCACCTTGACCATCTTCGGTTTATCAGACAAATACACTTTATCGCCTGTTTCCGGATTCAAATAAACAGGAATCACTGCCAAAATAAAAGGAACATGCCTCTTATGCAGATATGTACCGGCTTGAAGCAGTAATTTTTCATCAGACATCGGGCTGATATCCTCGAGACGCAAATACAATAGCGTTGTCCCCGCCTTCTCTCCGAAAGCTTCTCTGAGCTGTTTCGCCACGATCAAATTGTCATTTAACAAATTTGTTAATCCAATGTACACATTGTCTTTTTTTGTTTTCCATATAAAAGAATGCGTTTTGCCGTCACTGGCTTTAAAGGTATAGAGCGCCTTTCCTTTCAGGCCTGATACGCTCAGCACGTTAAGCCCGCTCTCCAGTGACATATCGGACTTTTCCGACCTGTTGTGGACCTGAAACACATTTTCTTTTCGGGCTAATGAAAGCCCGGCAAATTGGCTGATTTGTCCTGCATTATAGCCGATCGCGACAACTGGTTCCTTTATGCTGCCGATAAGAGACACCAGTTTTTTGCTGATCTTTCTTTTTGTTTGGCCGTAATATATCACATGGTCTTTGCCTTTGAAATCGGACGCTCCAACATCCGAATCATTTTTGACTGTCACATGAGAAGTAAAGTGGCCCGCAAGCAAATCCAGCATTTTGACTTGAGACGACTCTTTGCCGTCTAAGGTTGAATAGATAATGAGGATGCCAGCATCCTGCTCCTTCGCTTGTGCAGAAACGGGAAAAGATGCACTGGCTGAAAGCAGAAGCATTGTGACGCAGAGCAGCTTGATTCCTTTATAGTTCATTCATCATCATCTCGTCTTCCAGTTCTTCTAAAAATTGATCAACTGTTTGGATATCGTTGCGGTAAGGCAAATAGCAGACGTGGAACGTGAGCGACACATACTTTCCGTTTGCAAGCTGATACGTGTCCAATTGTCTTTTTAGCTTTGTCAGGACGGCCGGCATATGTTCAGCAGGCGTGTGCGTCAGCACAATTCCGATACGCTCGTCAGAGGGGCGGAATTTCTTATCCGTTTCCCTGACGCTAGACCTGATTTGCTGGCTGACATATTGGAAGAGACGGTCTGTTTCTTTTTCGCCGTACAAAGACTTAAACTCTTTGAAATAGTGCATATGCAGCAGCAAAAACACGAAAGAATTGCCGTAGCGCTCCGCCCGTTTGATTTCTTCTGAAAGTTCCAGCTTCATCCTCTGCTTGTTATCAAAGCCGGTCACTCTGTCCACAGCGACAAAGCTTTTGATTTCGGATTGAAGCCGTGTCACTGAGCGCCGAAGCTCTGCTGTAATATCGTGGATTCTTCCTGCGATAAAAGAAAAAAGCAAAAGTGCGATTCCCCACACGACAAGCATTCGCAGCCCTTCCTCAGCCGGAAACAACGCAGCCTGTCCGGTCTGGAAAAACATCATGAGCGTGCCGATAACAAAGAGTACGATTAAGGTCACTGCCAGCGCGTAAATCGGGCCGAACCAGATGCCTGCGGCGATGACGACAAACGTGATGCAAAGAATCAGAGCGCCTTCAGATTGCTGGGCCGGCACATAATAAATAAACAGTGACAGGGCTGCGATGAGCCCTGAAATATAAGCAAATAATGTATGTGATTCACTGAATGATATTTTCATTAAAAAGCTTCCTTTCAGCTAACAGTGGCAGCAGAATGTCAAAAGAATGCGTCTGGGTGCCGCTCATATAACCTCCATAATACGTTTTCACCGGATCAAGAATTTCAAAGTCATTCATTCTGTCATATATGTGTTTGATGACAGAGCTGTCTCCATGCTGTTTCGTTAAAAATAATACGGCTAATGCGTAAACGGATGGCGATTCATATTGGACGGCAGGCTCCTTCGTATCTGCCGAATATCGTCCGTACAACTTTCCGTTTGCCTGAAATTCCTGCTTAATCCAGTTCGCTAGAACAGCCGCATTTTCATTCCCTTCCTGCAAATGCCAAGCAGCGTACACCTGATCAATCAGGTTGATGTCACTATCATACGTGTATTCATTCGTGACAGAGTTGTATGTTTTCGGCAAAAAGCCATTTTTTAAAGGCGCTGAATAGAGAACATTGGCATTTCGTTGTTCCGCTTCTTCGTCTATGATTCCATTTTTCTTTAAGACAGCTAATGCATCAGGCATGACGTATGAAATCGTCACAACCTTAGAGGCGGCCTGTGAGTCGTAAAAGTCTGTAAATAACCCGTTGTTCATATTGTATGTCCTCAAAGCTGTGCCGATATCCCGGGCCGTTTGCGCGTAGTCGCTGCGGCCCCATTTTGCGGCGGCTTGGTCAAGAGACAGCATAATTCTCATATCATCTATTAGCGCATTCGTCCCGCTCGCTTGGCTGTTTTGAATCTTCCACGTCACCAAGTGATTGCTCATCAGAAATGAATTAGTCAGGTGCTGATATTGCTCTTCAAAATGCGCAGCGTCATTTTTGCTGATCAGAAACTCCATCCACAGTCCAAGAGATTCTGATAGATATGAAGGCTGGTCTGAAAAGTCGGTTTTGATGAACCCTTGGTCATTCATTAGATTGTGATAGATGAAATACTCCGCCGGCTGGAGCGGGCCGGCATTCATTTCGGCCGCCGATTGATTTTGGGTTTTGTTTCCATCTTCAGCGCACCCTGCGGAAAGTCCGATAGATAAGAAGAATAAGATGACAGCAAATAATACATGCCTCACAGGCAAATCCCCCTTTGTCGCCTGAAGCGAATCAGACGCTCACAAATATATATAGACGAAAATATGACTGCCATGTTACAAAGTACACTTACTATAAAAGAAAAAAATGCAAATTGCTAGCTTTTATCCCCTTTTTTGAACATTTAAAAAACAGGACCTAAGTCCAATATAAAAACCTGTGCAATATGCACAGGTTTTTCTATTATTTATCCAAACCGAGTTTCTTTAGCTGTTCTGCCAGGGCGTTGTTAATCGGCTCATCTTTATTATTTTGTTTTTTCATATAAGAGGAAACGTCCCGTTTGGAAGCGCGCCCTTTATCTTTGTTTTTTCGTTTTTCAAATACGGAAAGTTTCTCACGGTGTCCGCATACACACGCAAAGGTCTGGCCCTCACCTTGCCCGCGAAGCTCCATTTTTTTATGGCAGTTCGGGCAGCGCGCGTTTGTTTTTCGGGAAATCGTTTTTCTGCTTCCGCATTCACGGTCTTGGCACACAAGCATCGTGCCGCGTTTGCCGTTTACCTTCAGCATCATTTTGCCGCATTCCGGACATGCCGTGCCCGTCATGTTGTCGTGTCTGAAGGTTTGGCTGCTGTTTTTGATTTCTTGTACTGTTTGGTTAGCATAAGCCTTCATGTCTTTAATAAAGACAGATGATTTTAATTTGCCAGCAGCGATCGCAGACAGCTTTTGCTCCCATTCTGCCGTTAAGGCCGGTGATTTCAGATCCTCTGGAACAAGCTGCAGGAGCTGTTTTCCTTTAGAAGTGATAAAAATATCCTTGTCTTTTTTCTCGATTAAAAAGCTGTTGAACAGTTTTTCAATAATGTCGGCACGTGTTGCCACCGTGCCGAGGCCACCTGTTTCACCAAGCGTTTTGACGAGGCCTTTTTCTTCTCCCTGCATAAAGGCGCTTGGGTTTTCCATCGCTGACAGCAGGGTCCCTTCGTTAAAGCGGGCAGGCGGCTTCGTTTGGCCGTTTGTTTCAGTTAACATGCTGACGGCAAGTGTGTCGCCTTTTTGAAGTTTAGGGAGTGTCTGGTCTCTGTCATCCTCCTGCTCGTCATCCTCATCTGCCATGTCATAAACAGCTTTCCACCCTTGTGACTGCACGGTTTTGCCTTTCGCCGTAAAGGTTTCTCCGCCGATTTCTGCGATGACCTTTGTTTCCTCATATTCGAATGCAGGCATTAAAACAGCAAGGAAACGTTTCGCAATCAGGTCATACAGCTTTCGTTCTTTATCGCTCAGACTGCTGAGAACAAGCGGCTCTTCGGTCGGAATAATCGCGTGGTGGTCTGATACCTTCGCGTCATTGACATACCCTTTATGAGATTTGATGCCGCGTTTTTTAATTTGGCTGACATATTGGGCATACGGTTTTACTTCCATGCCTTCCAGACGGTCTTTTAACGTCGGGACGATGTCACTGGATAAAAATCTTGAGTCCGTCCGCGGATATGTGACAAGCTTATGCTGCTCGTACAGCTTCTGCAGCACAGAAAGCGTTTCTTTGGCTGAAAATCCGAAGCGCTTGTGGGCGTCACGCTGAAGCTCCGTTAAATCATAAAGCGCAGGTGCAAAGCTTTTTTTTGCTGTTTTTTTCAGCTCAGCAATAACCGCTTGCTTTCCTTCGAGGTCTTTTAGCAAACGGCTTGTTACGTCTTGATTGAATGTTCTCGTCTGCTTTGATTTTTTATCCTGCCACGTCAGCGTCATGCCATCGACCGCAGCGCGGATGCCGTAATAAGGAACCGGCGTAAACGCTTGAATGTCCGCCTCCCGCTTTGCAATCATGGCAAGCGTCGGTGTCTGCACACGGCCGCATGAGAGCTGGGCGTTGAATTTTGTGGTCAGTGCACGGGTCGCGTTGATCCCCACAATCCAATCCGCTTCCGCTCTGGCGACGGCAGAATGGTACAGGTTTTCATATTCTTTGCCGCTGCGCAGCTTTTGAAAGCCTTCTTTGATCGCTTTATCTGTCACAGAAGAAATCCACAGCCGCTTGATCGGCTTGCGGACATTCGCTTTTTCAATAATCCAGCGCGCTACAAGCTCTCCTTCCCGGCCTGCGTCAGTCGCGATGACAATCTGATTGACGTCTTTACGGGTAAGCTGGGATTTGACCGCATTGAACTGTTTCCCGGTTTTCTTAATCACAACAAGCTTTAAGGGTTCTGGGATAATCGGCAGATCCTCCAGACGCCATGATTGAAATTCTTTTCCGTAGCCTTCCGGATCAGCAAGTGTCACCAAATGGCCCAAAGCCCATGTAACAATATATTGATCGCCTTCAAGATAACCGTTTCCTTTTTTATGGCACTTCAGCACCCGGGCCAAATCCCGGCCGACTGAAGGTTTTTCAGCTAATACAACTATTTTTGACATGCTTGATCACTTCTCTTTCTTTCACGCTCATCCTTTTATTATAACAGACTTGAACAAGCCTTCTCTAACTGCGCCCGTTCTTCGTGTCAATCCTTGAGAAAATAACGTGAGTGACGGTTTGCGCGTAGGGCGATGTTTTGTTAATGAATTCTTCTACCGCTTCGAGGCTTTCAGCGTTAATTTTCAGCATGTAGCAGGCTGCTCCCGCAATCCGGTAGCAAAATTCGATATTCGGCAATGTTTGAATATAGCTTTTAAACCGCTCGTAATCCGCGTTTTTGACGGTTGCTTCCACAATGCAGGAAACAGGAAGCCCCAGCTTTTTCTGATCGACCTCCAGCGTGTATTGCTTAATGATCCCGAACGATTCAAGCTGCCTTACGCGTTCTGTCACGGATGGCGGCGACAGCTTAATTTTCCTGCCTAATTCCCTCATTGACAAACGGCTGTCTTTCTTCAGCTCCTCAATGATATTCAGATCAATCTGATCAAGTTTCATTTCAACATCCTTCTTTTATGATTTTGTACACATTATCTCGGGTATTTTTGTAAATGACAAGTACAGTCCCCTAGAAATAGCATCTAAAAATGAATATTTTCCGAACATTTTCTAAAGCTGTCATATGCGCTCTCTGGATTGTTTATAGTATAGAATGAAAACGTGTCCACAAGGAGGGTGATTTATGCTGCAAACGCCGATCGGAAAACTTCGCACAATGGGTTTTATTGAAGGAATGTCACTCTTAATCCTGCTGTTCATCGCCATGCCGCTAAAATATTGGGCGGACCTTCCGCTTGCGGTGACAATTGTCGGTTCGGTTCACGGCGGGTTGTTCATTTTGTATTTGCTAGTCTTGGCGTATGCAACCTTCTCTGTCAAATGGCCGCTGAAATGGTCAGCCGCTGGCTTCATCGCCGCTTTTGTCCCGTTCGGAAACTTTTTGTACGACCGCGGATTAAGGAAATATAAATAAGTAAGCGCGAAAAAGGCTGGATTTTTATAATCCAGCCTTTCTTATCAAAACCACTTTGTCAGCCACGCGATATAGTAGGCGCCCGGAATAAACATCAGCTGGGCGAGGAGAGTGCCCGCCACCCTTGACGTGACCATCGTTACAGAGGTCCATTTTAAATACGTATAGCTTCGTTTTCCTTTTGCCACATCATCGGCAAGAACGGATACCTTAGGATCAACAAAAATCGCCAGCAGCATCGTCGCAATTCCGTTAATCAAGCCCGATGCCATAACGGCTGTCGTGCTGCGCTCCGGCGCCAGAAGGCCTGCGTACAAAGCTGAGAGCACGCCAATCGTATAAATCGATGTGATCAGCATGTTGATGACAAACAAACGCTTCGGAATCAAGCGGATGTGGAATCCCTTTACATATGAAAGAGACGGCAGACGCAAATAGGAAAGAGCATTTTTGAACCCTTGCTTCGAGAATCCCTTTCGAAACACTTGAAAAACGGAGCCGCCGCCGCTCGCCAAGTGAATAATCGCCCGTGAAAAAAGAGCAACAAAAGACGGGAGCAGGATAATGCCCAGGATGGTGCCGACTGTCGATCCAAATATCAAGAAGCGGAACTGCTCGCCTACAATCGCAAGGGCATTTTTTCCAGCATTATCGATTAAATGTCCAGTAAAGGGCTGCTGCACCATGTTCGACATCCTGGACACGATGACCATGACATTAAATAGGGAAAGCGCGGACGCAATAAATCCTACGCGTGCCCCGGAAAGCCTTGTGGCATAAGCTAAGGTTTCTATTGAGTGAATCAGTAATAAAAAACAGAAAATAAAAAGCACTTGTGTTGTCATGACATGCACGTTATTCTTCCTCCAATTTCATCCTAGAGATAAGACTGAAAAGAAGACAAAGAGGTTTCAGTGCGGGGTGTTTTTTAACAATAAAAAACCGCCGGCGTATGCCGAGCGGTTTGTCTTATTCTTTTCTATACGCAAATAAAGATTATATCATCCGCCAAGTCGGGCGGGTTAGATTCATAAAGCATTGTTCCGAAGAATCATTCTGGAAAGTAAACACCATGGAAATTTCTTGAACACAAGACAACGAAAGCCCTACCTCTCAATCGTCACTGCGGCTCCGAAGCCGCGCCGGTGTGAATTGTAAAACAAAAAAGTCTTTTTTCCATCTCATCGTTAGGGGCGATTTGTTATGAAGGAAAAGAATAAGGGCAGCTGGTTATGCTGCTTGGGAAGCGGTAAGCTTCTCTCTCAAAACAGAAAAAAGAAGTTTACTTTCTTTTTTATTTGCTTATTTTTCTTACTAGCTATTCATGATAACATATCGCCCCTGAAAACACAAGTTTTTTATAATTCGAGTGAGACCGGTGTTTTCTCTCCGGCATTCATTAACCTGATATCCTCCGGTTCAATTTCAAGAATCACCAGATTCGGATCATCCTTACCGTCAAACCAGCGCTCTAATTTGCAACTCCATATTTTGTCCTTCAGTTCTGCCGAGTTGTTGATTTTGGCTTTTCCTTCAACTTCAACATACGCGTCGCCAAAGCCTTCACAATCATAGCCTAATAAAATGTGAACGTTGGGGTTGTTTTCAATTTCTTCGGCTTTATGAGTGTCTTTGCTTGTCGGTGTATAAATCGTCAGCCCGTCATGAAAAAAAGTCATGTAGCGGGAATGCGGTTTGCCCTTCTGAACCGTTGCGAGCGAACCTACTTTATGGTGATCTAGAACATCAAGTACTTTTTGCTTAACGTCTTGCTGATTCATCTCGAATCACTCCTTTTTAACGTCTCCGCTGTTACTTTTCCACATCTGGGTAAGATTTAAACAAGAAAATGCGCGCTTTATTTTGAATCTTTCCATTCACGCTTCAGCAAACTGTAATAAACAAGGTCATGATACCTGCCATTAACGAATAAGCCGTCCCGTGCCTTTCCTTCCTCTTGAAAGCCGAGCCGTTCCGGGACCGCTCTGCTTTTTTTGTTCCCGACAGCAGCACAGAGAGCAACGCGATTCACCCCAAGCTCTTCAAAAGCATATGTGATGAGTGTTCGGCAGGCGGCGGTAACGATGCCTTTGCCTTCAAATTCTTTGGCAATCCAGTAGCCGATTTCCGCTTTTCGATTGATCTGGTCTAGATGATGAAGTCCGATCATGCCGCATAGGCTGCCGTCATAAAAGAGCCCCGCTTCGATGCTGCTTAGGTCGGCATACTCCCGCCGCCAACCTGGGATGATCGTTTCACTGTACGTTTCAGCACTGCTTGGATTTTCCGCCCAAAACAGCCACTGGCCAAGCCGCTGCTGATTTTCTATAATAAGTTCGGCAAGCCGCTCCGCATCCTTTGGCTCCAGTAATCGGATGGTGATGTGCTCATTTACCTTGCAGGTAAACATTCCCTCGCCCTCTTTCCTTTTTTACCCATTATAGCGGTGATTTTATTTTTTTCAATACAAAAAAGGATGGGCTGTTACGCCTCATCCTTATATTCTTGGATCGGTAAAGATATCATGTTTATCTGTGCTCGTCGAAGACATTTCCGTCACCACGGCACCTTCTTCCCCGGCCTGGAACCAATGCTTGGTGTTTGGGGGAATGGTATATTGCCCGCCCGGTTCAAGTTCAATTTCGTGCCAGACCGTATAGTGTTCTCTATCCTCCTGCGGTGGGAGGACCTTTGGAAGCTCCGTTTTTTCTCCTTCTACGTAAAGATACACCTTTCCGTAGCGGCAGCGGAAGGTTTCCTGCTTGCCTTCCTGGCCGTCAACCGGCGGATGGCGGTGTTCCGGGCAAGTCTGTCCCGGAAACAGCACCAGTTCCTTTGAACAATAACGGTCTGTATTGACGTAGACGAAAAGCTGGAGCCCGACTTTTCTTTCTTTCCCTAAGCCGTAGTCCATGAGCTGAATTTGGTCTACTTCCTCGTCCGTTAATACAATGCCTGCTTTTTGATAGTAGCTGTTAACTTCTTCTTTCGTGATGCCCATATGTCTCACTCCCACTTATGTCGTCACAAAATTTCCGCCGTTGACATGCAGTGTCTGGCCTGTCATGTAAGATGACTCATCTGATGCCAGCAGCACATAACAGCCGACGTGCTCAACAGGCTGTCCAGGACGGCCCATCGGCGTATCTTGCCCAAATTGGGCGACTGTTTCACCAGAGAATGTAGCTGGAATTAATGGCGTCCAGATTGGCCCCGGCGCGACTGCATTCACACGGATGCCATCTTTGACAAGCGCCTGCGCCATTGTTCTTGTAAAGGCATTGATCGCCCCTTTTGTCGCTGTATAATCAATCAGGGTCGGATTCCCTACGTACGGGTTGATGGAAGTCGTATTGATGATGGCGCTGCCCGGTTTCAGAAAGTCAATTGCTTTTTTAGTTAAATAAAATTGAGAATAAAAGTTTGTTTTGAATGTGCGGTGAAGCTGTTCGCTTGTAATGTCTTTGATGCTTTCCTTCGGATGCTGTTCACCGGCATTGTTTACAAGTATGTCAAGGCCGCCTAATTCCTTGACCGTTTTTTCAACCGCTTCATTGCAGAATTCCTCTTCGCCTACGTCACCAGCAATCAGCAAGCATTTGACGCCTTCTTGTTCTACACGTTTCTTCGTCTCTTCGGCGTCTCCATGCTCATCCTTATACACAATGGCGATGTCAGCTCCTTCCTTTGCGTAAGCAACGGATACCGCGCGCCCGATCCCGCTGTCACCGCCTGTAATGAGCGCTACTTTCCCTTTTAATTTGTCCGCTCCTTTATAATCCTCATACTCATACACCGGACTTGGATTCATTTCGCTTTCAATTCCCGGTTGGCGATTTTGGGTTTGGGCCGGCAGTTCTTTTGGATAATTGGCCATGATAATTCTCCTCCTTTGTTTTCATGTCTATTTGTTGTGTACCTCACATGTTCGTTGGATAAACATGGGTTGGCATCTTCGTAATGTTTTATCAGAAAAATGTTTCACATGAAACGCAAGGAGGAAATAACTTACAAAGGGGGTTGCTGAATGATTAATATGCTTTCAGAAAAATTCAGCAAGCCAAAGGGCGTATTCGGCATGATTGCCGGGTACATCATGGCTGCTGAAAATAAAACATTGAATCAGTGGACAATAGATCTGCTGGGGATCACACGCGGGGACAACATTTTAGAAGTGGGGTTTGGGCCGGGATACTGCATGGAACAGATGCTAAAACGTGAAAAGGACATTCATCTTCATGGGATTGATGTGTCAGAGACCATGCTGAAACTGGCCGCCCGCAGAGTAAAATTGAAGGAAGTGCGCCTGATACAAGGAAGTGTCGAGACATTTCCTCTCACCACCTCGTTTTATGATAAAGTAATTTCCGTTAACAACTACACCATCTGGAATGACCAGGAAAAAGGCATAAAACAGATTTACCAGGCGCTAAAGCCCGGCGGCAAAGCAGCGATTACGATGCAGCCGCGAGAAGCGGATGCGAGTCCCAAGAAAACCAAATCATTTGGAAAACAGATGATTGCAGACTTCAAAGCAGCCGGCTTCGAAGACATTGAGTTGCAATTTAAAAACATTAAGCCTGAGCTCTCCGTCTGTGCAACAGCAAAGAAGCCCGCCATATAAAGTGGCGGGCTTCTTTTTATGAATGTACAGCCTGCTTGCGCAAGACGTCTTTTTTTACCTTGCCGAGGTTGTTTTTCGGCAGTTCTTTAACAAATTCGACTTCAGGTATTTTGTATGCGGATAATCGTTCTTTACAGAATGCGATGACATCCTCTTCCGTTATAAGCTGGCCGGCGTTTGTCACGATAAAAGCTTTCGGCTTTTCACCGTACAGCGGATCTGGAATACCGACCACAGCTGTTTCAAGGATTCCCGGAATCTGCTGGATGACTTCTTCAACCTGATCCGGATAGACGTTATCGCCTCCGTAAATAATGACATCCTTATAGCGTCCAGTGATGAAAATAAAACCATCTTCATCTACATAACCTGAATCTCCGGTTCTGAACCAGCCGTTTTGCAGCACTTTCGCTGTTGCTTCAGGATTGTCTTCATAGCCTTTAAATAAGAATGGGGTATGAACAACGATTTCGCCAATTTCCCCTTGAGGGAGTTCTTCTCCCGTCTGAGGATCTTCCACTTTGACTTTAACACCTGCCACAGGCTTTCCTGCAGAGGCCGCTTTATCCATTCCCATATCAGGCATCCATGTGCTGATTCCCCAAGCCTCAGTGCTTCCATAGCCGTGCGCGAGCGGAATGCCAATATCAAGATAGCGGCGGATCAGGCTGCTTGGCACTTTTGTTCCGCCTGTCATTAATATCACAAGCGAAGATAAGTCAGTTTGGTGCGTTTCCCACGCTTCAAGCAAGTACGTGTAAAACACAGGAAGAGCCATCACAGTCTGAATTTTTTCTTCTTCAATGACCTTCAGCATGTGAACAGGGTCTTGATCCTTTGTAAATACAAATGTTGTTCCTGCAAACGTTCCAAGCATGATGCAAATGAGCGCACTCGTATGGTAAATCGGATGGCACGCGAGGAAACGAAGCCCCTTCATGCGTGCTGCTGAGCTGCTGGATCTTTGGACGTATCTGTAGATGCCGCCATGTGTGATCATGCATCTTTTCGGGTTTCCTGTAGTACCAGACGTAAACATCAGTAGCGCTGTATCATCTGGGGAAACCATTTCAGTTTCTGGCAAATGATCAGAACCGGCAAACAGAGCTTCAAACTCAGCAGACGTTTCGTAAGCTGTTCCTGTTTCTATTGTTATATGCAATGTAGACAGTTCGGGAAGAACTTCGCCAAGTGTCTCTTTAAACTCCGCTCCGTAAAACATCGCTTTCGGTTCACTTGCTTTTAAAATGCCTGTCATTTCATATGGTTTCAGCTGCCAGCTGACAGGTACCACAACAGCACCTATTTCAAGCGCCGCGAACATAACAGTTGATGCAGGATGGCCGTTTTTGCAAAGCAATGCGACACGGTCGCCCTTTTGAATTCCTTTTTGAAGCATGGCATTCGCCAGCTGATTAATCCGTTTACGGTAACCTGCATATGTCAGGGTATGGTTTCCGCTTTTTACAGCCTCTATTTCTTCGCTATTCGGCATGTCATGCAGAATCAGATGCTGTAATGTTTCCATATTGTCATCTCCTATATTCTCTTGAATCTTCAATTATTTGTTAGATTATCTTCCTTACCTCACCCATTTTAACCCAAAAAGGATAACTTGTAAAACTATTTCATTTTGGAATTATTCCATTGATGAATGATAAAATAGTCCTACTTTTTCTTATTTTGCACCCTATCCACATAAAAACACACGCCAATCTTTTGACGTGTGCCATGCCGGATTACAAGAGTTTTTTTTCCTTCATCCATGTGAAAAATATGTGATTTAACCGCTGATACAGTTCTTGCTCTCCCTCTTCCTGAAACCCCGCCATGCTCTCTCTGCTCTCGATTATTGCGGAGCTGATAGCGCTTAAAATCTCCGATCCTTCAGCAGATAATGAGCCCGGGGCCATCATAACGAGGATGCGTGTCATGCTGAGGGTATCTCCGTCCATGCCATTCACTTCATAAGAGGTGCTGAGATCATACATTTTGAAAAAAGGTAGGACGATTTCATCATTTTTGAGATGATAAAGCGCCATGTTCGTCCCCGGTATTCCCAATCCCCCTTGTTTCTCCCGCTCTGCCAGGCAAACCGCCGCTTTTTTCGGATCACATATCAAGCCATCCTTCTTCAGCTGTTGAAAAAGCTCTAACAGAAGCATACTATGAACCGGGCTTGTTTTGAGGTGAGTTAGTGTAAAGTGGCGCAGAACATCTTGAATGACGGCCATGTACCGCCCCATGCTTTCCGCCGCTGCCAGCATGTCGGGTACATCAGCATGCTGCGTGTCTTCCTTTGAATTTCTATTCTTGTCAAGAATGAGAGGAATTTTCCGCTTGATGTACTGCTTCACCTGGTTTGTGTCTTCCTCATTTAAAAGCGGGCTGACCATAATGTAATCAATGGATTCGTAAGGAATCGGAACGGTGGAAACAATCAAATCGTAGGATTGAACATCCCTGCCCTTCAGCTCGATCAAGGACGACATGTAGAACGATTCAATGTCCGGCAACTCTTTCTTCAGTCTTGAAGCAAGCATTTTCGAAGAGCCGATCCCGCTTGAGCATACGACAAGCGCTTTCAGTTTTGCTTCTTCTTTTTTGATTTCAAGGGCGGACCCGAAGTGAAGGACGATGAAAGCGATCTCATCATCAGAAAAGGACATACCCGGAAAATACTTTTCCACGCCTTCTTCGATCGCCATATAAAGCAGAAAATAATCGCGTTTGATCTGTTCCTTCATCGGATTGTATATCTCGATATTTTCTTTTATGCGGCTGACGGCAGGCTCCAAATGGGCGATCAGGCCTTCATATAAAGAGTAGTTCTTCGTGAGATCCATTCTGATTTTGTCCGAAATAAAAGCTATGAGCCGCTTTGTTTGCAGGGCTGTTTCCAGTTCGATTTCCTGCGTTTTGTATTCTGTCTTATATTTGCGATTGGCGCTTCGAAGGTGGATGGTGATATAGCCGACCTCTGCCTCTGGAATTGTCACACTAAAGGCACGTTCAAGCTCGCCAGCGATTGCAAGCGCGGAGCTGTATTCTTTCACACTTTTCAGTTCCTCAAGCTCATTTTGCTCCATGGTGATGGTTTCCCCAAGCTTGATTCGTTCAATCGCAAACGTCAGATGGACGACGAGCGCTATATAAGAGCTGTCGGACAATGAAAAAGCGATTTCTTCTTTCAACTGAAATAGAATCCGTTCCATTTTTAACAGCTCGCCTTTGCTGACTACGCCAAACATTTTTTCTGATTCTGAAGAATCGGCTTTACCTTTAATGTTTAATTCAACCGCTTCCAAAAACACTTGGATGTCGAGACGGTTCACAATCAGGTTGCCGACAATTTTACGTTTTGCATTCTCCGGTCCAATGAGCTGGATGCCAAACCCTCTTTTACGGATCAGTGTCAATCCGAAGGGAGAAATCCATTTCTCCAGATCGTCTAAGTCATAACTGACTGTGGCATTCGTCACCTGCAGGTCATGGGCTAGCGTGTACAGCTTGACGGGCTCCTGAGACTCTAATAACGAACAGAGAATGAGCAGTTTCCGTTCGTCCGCGCTATATTCATGCTGTTCATATGATAAATCAGTAAGCAACTTTTGTTTATCCTCGGGACTGCCCACTGCTTTCAGCCCTTTTCCAGGCTGTTTATCCAGCGTAATCCCGACGGTTTCCATTAGCGGCTTAATTGATTTGAGCTCTCTATGGATGGTTCTCGTGCTGACTTCCATCAGCTCAGCAAGCTCAGTTACGGTTACATATCGATTTTGTAATAACAAGTGCTTTAAAAGCTTTTGTTCTCTGGCAGTCATATACATAAAAAAGGCCTCCTAGACAGTCGTGATGTGCGGATGAAGTCGCAAGGAGATACTGAGAGGAAAAAGAGAGGTTTGCTTAATAATATAAAACGCTTTCAATTGAGTTTCAATCAAATATAAATGGTCATTTGGCACTAAGCGGTGTGACAATATTGAAAAAGCACCAGCTGTTAAGCTGGTGCTTTTGTTAAGGAATATCGTAACCCTGTACGGCTGTAAAAATACGGAACCACTGATCATGGTCAAGCTTGTATTCCAAAGCATTTACTGCGGCGGAAATCCGCTCGCGTTTTCCGCTTCCGACAATCGGCATGATGCCGGCCGGATGCGTGAACAGCCATGCGTACATCACCTCGTCCAATGAAGCGGCGCTGATTTCCGCCTGAACGGATTCGAGCGCCGAGCGGACGCGGCGGTCTTTTTCCGTGTCCCCAGTGAAAACGTTGCCTCCTGCCAGCGGTGACCATGCCATCGGCGAAATCCGTTTTTCTTGGCACAAATTCAAAGTGCCGTCCAGAACATTTTCTAATTCATATGCAGAAAGCTCAATTTGATTGGTCACAAGCTTCTCAGGCAAATACGATTCCAGCATGCGATACTGGTGATCTTTAAAATTTGAAACGCCGAAGTGTCTGACCTTGCCGGAGCATTTCAGCGCTTGAAATGCCTCTGCTACTCCCTCTGGATCCATGAGCGGGTCCGGTCTGTGAATCAGCAACACGTCGATATAATCCGTTCTAAGGTTTAGAAGGGATTGCTCAACAGATGCCAAAATATGTGACTTGCTTGTATTATAATGATGCGATTTGTGAGCGGGACGTTCAGGTGATTCTAGAACGATGCCGCATTTAGTGACCAGCTCTATGTTTTCCCTTAATCCAGGCGAAAGGGCAAGGGCGTTTCCAAACAGCTTTTCGCACGTATAGCCACCGTAAATATCCGCATGATCAAAGGTTGTGATGCCGTGATCGATACACCATTCAATGAGGCTGAGCAGCTCGGCATCTGAATAGTTCCATTCATTCAGCCGCCAAAGCCCGTGTATGACTCTTGAAAATTGAAGATCCTCCGCCAATTGAATACGCTGCATGCAAAATCCCTCTTTCCTTTGTATAAACCGGGTTTTGCCCCCTTACTAGTTCATTCGGCCTTAGATCCCCTTTTTCCTTTCGCTCCCGTCAAAAAGGCATTTTAATTCGATTGAAATTGTTTTTTCGCTTTTTCAACGACATAGTGGCTGCCGCCACGGTCCTGCACATTTTGGATCATCATGGCGACAAGCAGGTCTTTGTTTTTGTAATCGTAGCCGACGAACCAGCCATTTTCCGCGCCATCTTTATCATCTTTTGATGATTTCAGCTCGGCTGTTCCTGTTTTTCCGGCAACAGTGATTCCTTTTACGGCAGGCTGATACGCTGATCCGCGCTCGTCTTCCACAACGCCCTTCAGACCTTTTGTAATGTCTGCCGCGCCTTCCTTCGTGACGACTTGCTTGTGCCAAACATCAGCTGTTTGCGAATCTTTTTTGATTAGCGTCGGCTTGACAAGATCTCCGTTGTCGACAAATGGCGTGTAAGCAGCTGCCAAGTGAATCGGAGACATTTGCATTTGTCCTTGTCCATACCCTGTATCAGCAAGCAAAATGTCTGAATCGAGCTTGTCATTTGCGATAGACGATTGCTGGATCGGGAATTCATATGGAATATCCTCTGAGAAGCCGAACGTTTTCAAGCCTTTTGTGAAGGTGTCCGCTCCCATATCAAGCGCGTTCTGTGCAAAATAAATATTGTCTGACGTGATGAGGGCATTTTCAAGATCAACTTGCTGAAGGCTCTCTGACACACGTGTGACTGAATAGCCGCCCCAGCTTGAATCTTTTTGCCACTCTTTTCCTTTGATGGTTTTCTTCTCATCGGCTTTTAAGGTGCCGTTTTTAATTCCGATGGCAGCCGCAATCGGTTTAATCGTAGAACCCGGTGCGTATGTCTTGTTAAATTTCGCTGAAAACGGATTGTTTTTATCTTCGTTTAGTTTTTTCCATTCCTTATCGCTCCAGCCGAAAATAAATCCGTTTGGATCGTAAGAAGGCGCGCTGACAAGTGCGAGTGTTTCGCCTGTCTTCGGCTGCAGTGCGACTGCCGTCCCGCTGTCATCCTTCAATTCTTCATACAGCTTCGTTTGCGTTTTGATATCAATTGTAAGATGAAGATCCTCGCCGTCCTTCGCTTTCTTTTCAGCGATGACTTCTCCTGTTTGCGGCACGTAGATTTTCCATCCGGTTGTGCCTCTTAGCTTGTCTTCATACACATTTTCAAGACCGGCGATGCCGATGTTAGACGTATCGCTGTACGTTCCGTCTTTCTTTTTCTTCAGTTCTTCCGCAGTGATGGCGCGGACATAGCCTGTCAAATGGGCTGTCTTTTCGCCATACGGATAATATCGGGAGCTGATATTCCTTCTTGTTACACCTTGTAATGATGTCGCCTCAGACACTAATTTTTGCTGGTCCGGCTTGACCTTTTTGACAGGCACAAACGAATCGTCCTTGACCCAGCCTTGATCCAGCTTTTTCTTGATATCGCCTTCAGTCAAATCAAGCTTTTTCGCGAGGTCTTTTATGACTTTTTCTTTTTTGTCGCCAAGCTCTCCGGGAACAACTCCGATTTCTGGAACATCTGTATTGATGGCCAAGCCTTTCCCGTTTTTATCGTAGATTTGGCCGCGTTTTGGTTCAATGCTCATAATTTGTACCGTTTTGTCATCAGCCAGCTGCTTGAAAATAAACGATGGGTCCCAATCTATATTCCATGACTCCTCGTCATCTGTTTTTTCTAATTTCAGCACAGCGGTATTTTTGAAGCTGACCTTGCCCGCATTTGTATCCATGCTGACTTTATACGGGATATGCTTCATCGTTTTGTTGTCTTTATCGTCTTCATCCACTTCTCCCGCAGTGACTTTCAGATGTTTTACGCCTGCCTGTTCATAGATGGTTTTATACCTGTTGACGAAATCTTTTTTGGAGATTTCTTTTTTGACATCTTTGGTCAGGCTTTGATACATGTCATCGAATTGCTGATCGTTCCACTGTTTTACGAATGCTTCCATGCGATCCTCTGGTGAATCTGTCTTGGAGCATCCGATTAACCCGATCAATCCGACGCATAGAAATACTAGTAGAATACACTTTTTTAACATGACTTTCCCCTGCCTTCCACCTATTATTTTCTCTTAAATGAATTGGTGCGTGCAAGATTTTTTTGAAAATGAAGGAAAAGGTTCTTCAATTTTGCAGAAATCTCCTGTCGTTTGCTGTAGACTATTTGAAAAGAAGGAAAGAAGGGATGACATGGTCAGAGAGGCAGCAATGCTTCACATTAAAGAAGGGCTTGAACAAGAGTTTGAGGAGGCGTTTCGGCAAGCGGCGCCGATTATTTCCGCCATGAAGGGCTATATCACTCACTCGTTATCAAAATGCATGGAAGAAACACATAGATATCTGCTGCTTGTGGAGTGGGAAACACTTGAGGACCATACGGAAGGCTTTCGCGGTTCTTCAGAGTATCAAGAGTGGAAAGCCTTGCTTCATCGGTTCTATACCCCATTCCCGACGGTCGAGCATTTTCAGGATGTGCAATAGATTTATATAATATGAAGTGTAAAACCGATGAGAGAGACAGACCATACGAAAACGGCGGTATAAATATTAAAAGCGCCTGATCCGTCGTTTTCTTTTTTGCGCTCTTCAAGCCCCTGCATAAACATGACGGCGCCAAGAAAGATGAGCATGACCGATTGGATAACAGAGGTGTGTTCCGTATATTTAAAAGCAATAAGCGCCAGTACAATAATGATAACAGCAAAAGACATTTTAAAAATCCGAAACAAAAGGACCATCCTTCCTTATATACGAAATATTGAACGACATGGCTATATTTGCCTACGCCCTCCATTATTCTAGCGCACTTTTTTTGTCTGTAGAACAGAAGAAAGGGAATTTTAAGTTTCTTTTAATATTTCATTCACACATAAAAACGCGCCTTGCCATAAGGCGCGTTTTCTATGAAACTGACAATTCTTTATAGCCTAACTTGTGCACTGCTTCAGCCATCGCTTGATAGCCCTTGCTGTTCGGATGGACACCGTCAAAGGACAGATATTCCTGTTCTTTACCTTTGAAAATGCTGTAGGCATCCGCAATCTTGACACGGGGCGCTAATGCTAGTTTTTCTAAATGTGAATTAAAAGATGTGATCCATTTGCCAGCGATTTCAATGCCGGGAAACGGATTGTATAAGTTGAACACACGGATGGCGTACGGGGACGGGTTTACTCCTTTGATTTCAGCGATTTTGGCAATCATCTTTTCAAAATTCTCATGGCAATGGGCGGATACACGGCTGAAGATCGTTTCGTCCTTAGACGTCTGGTAGGCTAAGACCGAATCGATGAGATCGTTTCCGCACCCTGTGATGGTCACCACGTCAGCGTCTTGAATACATTTTTGCACATAGGGATAGGACAGAAGCCCCAGAATTTCTTCTGTATTTAAGCCTGATTTGGCAAAGATAGAAATTGCCGTTTTTGTTTTCAAGTCGGCTTGCATCATGTCTCCGAAACGGTGGACGAAGCCGGGAGAAAACAGCCCGGAGCCTCTCCCTGTCGTCAAAGAATCCCCCAGTGCTGTATATCGAAGCACCATGTTCTTTCCTCCACTCCTGAACGTCGATACGTTAATGTACGCAGCGAAGAAAAGATCGGCTACTTATGAATACCCTATTTTTCTGGAAATCTGTAAAGCGGCAGCCTTCACCTTTTCTGTTAAATAAGGCAGCCTGTCTTCTGTAAATCTCGCTTCAAAGCCTGCAATGCTGATGCCGGCTGCCACTTGACGCTTATGGTTAAAAATCGGGGCGCCGATAGCCGCTGTATAGTTTTCGAGCTCTGAATAGCTGACGGTATAGCCATTTTGCACAGAGGCATCAATCTCCTGCAACAGTTTTTCAGGATCGGTAATCGTTCCGGAGCCAATTGCAAGGAGCTCAGTTTGTTTGATATATGTTTCGATTTCTTCACGGGGGAGAAAGGACAAAATGCTTCTGGCGCACGCTCCAGCATACAGAGGAGAACGCCTGCCGATCGCCGTGTACAGCCGTACAGTCTGTGTCCCTTCTATTTTCTCAACATATATCGCTTCATTGCCCTCCCTCATGATCAATTGCACAGCCTCATCCACTTCCCGGCACAGCTCTTCCATCACCGGTTTCGCTATTTTTCTGATATCCAGTCTGTCAGCGACAAGCTGTCCGAATTCCAAAAACACTAGTCCCAGCGAATAAGAGCCGGACGAATCACGATTGAGGAACCCCATTTCCTCTAAAGAGCTGACCATCCGGTGAACAGAGGTTTTCGGCATACCTGACAGTGATACCAGTTCACTTAAGGTAAGGCTTGGTTCATGCAAAAACAAATGAAGCAGAGCCATAGATTTGACTACGGTTTTGTTTTTATTCTGCATATTCATCCCCTTTGTTAAGTCAGCCATTCCATCTTCATTCTCGTTTTCAGTTCTTTTATATGCTGTTCCCGTTCTATCACAAGCGCTTCCGCTTCTTGAAGGGATATAGGCTCAAACTGGATGTGCTCGCCCGGCATGATTTGGGAGACAATCGGAAGATCAGCGGATATGATATGCGCGATTCTCGGATAGCCGCCGGTCGTTTGCCGGTCTGCAAGCAGGATAATCGGGTTGCCGTCAGGCGGCACCTGAACTGTTCCAAACGAAACCGCTTCCGACACCATCTCCAGCGGTTCCTTTAGTTCGAGCGGTTCTCCTTTGAGCCTGTAACCCATACGGTCGGACTGTGGCGTGACACGAAATGTTTCTTCATAAAAACGCGTTTTCGATTCTTCTGTAAAATAGCCGAATTGTTTTCCTTCCAGCACCCGAATGACAGGATTCTTTTTCAATGGCAGAAACCTCCCGCGGCTGACCGACCATTTCGGCGCTGCAAATCCCTGTTTTCCAAGTTGCGGGCTTAATCGGGAAAGAATGGCTTGCGAAAGAGATGACGTCTCTCCAATGGATAGTTCATCTTCCTTTTGAAGCGCTCTGCCATGAAGTCCGCCGATCCCCGCTCTGACGTACGTGCTTTTGCTTTCCATGACGGCAGGCACATCGAAGCCACCAGCTGTTGCTAAATACGCACGGCTGCCGAGTTTGCAGGGACCAAAGCTGACCGTGCTGTTTTCCTTGACGAGCACGGGCTTCCATAAAGGGGCTTCCTCTTCATTAATACGCAAAGTGAAGTCCGCCCCTGTCACCGCAATCAACGTCGTTTTTGAAAAATAAAAGGACGGACCGGGCCCCATCAGCGTAATTTCAAGACCGGCTTCATTTTCGCTGTTGCCGATCAGCAGATTGGCAATGCGCAGCGAAACCGTATCCATGGCTCCGCTTGCCAGAACGCCGTATTTTTGATACCCCGTTCTGCCTATATCCTGAACCGTTGTGAGCAGTCCGGGCTTTAACACTTTCATGCTCAATTGGACTCCTCCTTATAGGCGTGATAGTCATCCTCTGAGATACGCACGAATTTGACAATATCTCCCACCCTCAATAACGTCGGCGGGTTGTTCTGCGGCCGAAACAGAGCCAACGGCGTTTTGCCGATCAGCTGCCAGCCGCCCGGCGTTGAAATCGGATACACACCTGTTTGCATTCCTGCAATTCCAACTGAACCGGCGGGAATCGACGGCCTTGGCGAAGATTTCCTCGGAGCGGCGATACGTTTGGACATCCCGCCTATAAAAGGAAAACCAGGTGCAAAGCCCAGCATATACACTACATATTCGCCGCTTGTATGAAGGTCGATGACTTCCTCCTGTGACAGCTGATTGATCTTCGCCACCTCTTCTAAATCAGGCCCGAATTCACCGCCATAGCAGACAGGGATTTCTACAATACGGCGGTTGTTCTCATAGTCTATAGCGATTTCCCTCAGTCTTTCTTCGACATCGCTTTTGACCTTCTCAAAAGGTGAGCTTATGCCTTGAGGCAAATGCTTGTATACTTCATACATATCATAAAATACCGTCAGACTTGTAAAAGCCGGGATGCATTCAATGAATCCCGGAAATGGCTGTTCTTCTATATAAGCGGCCGTGGCATGGACAAGGCCGTTAACCTGCTCGTTTATTTCTTCTCCAAATCGGATCATCATTGCAGAATCACCGAGCTGCTCGATTTGAAATCGTTCAGTCATCTTTCTCACCTCTTTTTATTTCTCGTTCATTTGGAGGACGAGAGGTTACAGCACCGCAAGCGACTCGTCTCGGATATCTGTGATGAGCATGTGCCCGGCGCATGTGTGATGACCATTTCAGGTTTTACATTCATAGCCACGGCTTGTGGTGTCACCCCGCACGCCCAAAAAACAGGAACCTCGCCTTCACGAATGGAAACGGCATCACCAATATCCGGCTTGTCCAAATTGCGAATGCCGATTGCTCCCGGATTGCCGATATGAATCGGCCCTCCGTGCACAGCCGGAAAACGTGAGGTCACTTGTGCGGCGCGTACAGCCAGCCGTTCTGGAACGGGTCTCATGCTGACAACCATTGTCCTTGAAACGGCCCTGCCGGAACACAATCGATAATCGTTTGATACATCGGGACGTTTCTCCACTCATCAATATGCCTGACAGCTATTCCATTATTGATCAGCGCCTGTTCAAAAGAGAAACTGCATCCGATTAGAAAGACGATAAAGTCATCCTCCCAATATGGCGTAATATCAGATCCTTCTTCCGTCAAGATACCCTGCCTGTTCTGATATCAGCATCCGGCGCGACCAGCGACGGCACTGGCGAACCAGCTTCTGTCACATCCAGCACAGGACAGGGCTTTTGAATCCGCTGGCAAAACAGCAGGAAGTCAAACGCAAGGTCTTTCTTTAAAATCACAAGATTCGGTTGGGCATAGCCGCCGGACAATCCTGCGGTCGGCCCGGTTATTTTTCCCTCTCGTATTAAGGTGCGCACATCCTTTGGCGCGCCATTTTATTTAATTGCTCCACCTTTATCAGCTCCACAATTGAGGAAGTTGTGTAAATAACGTATAGACTCCCATAATCGCCATTACGATTACAACCAGTGCACCTGAAACGGTCAGCCAAAGCGGGTGTTTATAATCACCAATAATCTTTTTCTTATATGCGGCAATAAGCAGCGTTCCGAGTGCAATCGGCAGAATCAAGCCATTCAGTGAACCGACAAGCACGAGGATTTTCGCAGGCTGTCCGATTGTGACAAAAGCTAACGTAGAAATCACGATAAACCCGATAATAATGACGCGTGAATTCCTTTCAATTTTCGGAGAAAAGGTTTTAAAGAACGAAACAGACGTATAAGCTGCCCCGATAACAGAGGTAATGGCCGCAGACCACATGATCAATCCGAAAATTTTATAACCAACATTTCCAGCTGCAAGCTGGAACACTGAAGCCGCCGGATTGCTCTCGTCAATATGCAGGCCTTTTGAAACAACGCCGAGCACAGCTAAAAAAAGGGCAATTCGCATAACAGATGTAATTAAAATTCCTGCAACTGAGCTTTTTGTTACTTGCGGAATCGCTTCCTTTCCTTTAATGCCAGCATCCAGTAAGCGGTGTCCCCCAGCAAACGTGATGTATCCGCCAACTGTCCCGCCAACAAGTGTCACAATTGCAAATATACTGATTTGTTCAGGGGCAAAGGTGTTTGCCGCAGCCTGTCCAACTGGCGGTGCAGACGTAATGGCAACGTACAGTGTTAAGATGATCATGGCAAAGCCCGCAATTTGCGTAAAGCGGTCCATTGCTTTTCCTGCTTCTTTAATTAAAAAGATTAAAATGGCAACAACAGCACTGATCAAAGCGCCTGTTTCTGGTGTAATGCCGAACAGAACTTGAAGTCCGAGACCGGCACCTCCGATATTCCCGATATTAAAAGCTAGTCCGCCAAGCACGACAAGAATGGCGATGAAATATCCCAGTCCCGGAAGCACCATATTCGCAATTTCCTGACCGCGTTTTCCAGACACTGCGATAATGCGCCAGACATTGGTTTGAGCGAATATATCTAAAATAATAGAGATTAAGATAACAAAACCGAAGCTTGCCGCGAGTGTGTTTGTGAATGTTGCGGTTTGTGTCAGGAAACCTGGGCCGATTGCCGAGGTGGCCATTAAAAAGGCGGCACCCATCAGCAATGACCAGCTGCCCGCTTTTTTTCCTGCATTTTTTTTCTGCTGCTCCATCTAGAGTGATCCTCCTTTATGTTGACTTCTGTGCTGAGATAGCCGTCACTTCAATTCCTGCCGCGTTGAGTTGTTTTCTGATTTTTTGCGCAAATGTCAGCGCACGGGCTCCATCTCCATGGATGCAAACGGTATCTGCTTTTAATGACACATCATGTCCTTGCTGAGATGTGACCGCCCCTTCTTTCACCATTTTGATTACCTGGGTGACGGCGGCATCATCACTTTCAATGAGTGCATCCGGCTGGGAGCGCGGTGTCAGCGTACCGTCCGCTTGGTATGTTCTATCGGCGAACACTTCATTTGCCGTCTGAAGTCCGATCCGTTCTCCCGCTTTTACGAGCTCGCTCTCAGCAAGACCGAAAAGAACCAGATCGGGATCAACCTTATAGACAGCTTTCGCGATAGCCTCCGACAGCTTTTGATTGACTGCCGCCATATTGTATAAAGCGCCATGCGGCTTGACGTGCTGCATGTGAAGTCCCTCTGCTTTTAGAAAACCAGAGAGTGCGCCAATTTGATAGACGACGAGATCATACGCTTCCTCAGGGGTAATCGCCATATTACGGCGCCCAAAACCGAGTAAATCCGGCAAGCCTGGATGTGCGCCAATTTTCACGCCTTTTTCTGCCGCAAGCGCGACTGTTTTCCGCATGACGCTAGGATCTCCTGCATGAAATCCGCATGCGATGTTCGCTGATGTGACATATTCTAAAATATCTTGGTCAAGGCCTATCGTGTAGGCTCCGAAGCTTTCTCCTAAATCACAGTTCAAATCAACCTGAAACACAGAATCCCTCCTGCCAAAGCAAACGATATGCTTTATATATTTATTGTTCCGAAATTCGGAATGACTATTCCGAATTTTTGAACTTTGCTTCAATTATAATCAATCATATCAGTTTGTGAAATACTTTTGTCAGAAAACCTACCATGGTCCCAAAAGATAACCTGCCAAACTAAAAACAAAGAGAGTCCATCTTAGGACTCCCTTTTTTATAGTACCCAATGGCAGATCGCTTTTGCGACACCATTCTCAATATTAGTATCCGTAATCCAATCAGCCGTTTCTTTCACAGTGTCTTGCGCATTGCCCATCGCGATGCCCAGACCCGCTTCTTTGATCATCGCGATGTCATTAAGGCTATCACCCATCGCCATCACATTCTCCATCGTAAAGCCGAGTTTTTCAGAAACCTTCGCAAGGGCTGCGGCTTTGTTAATGCCAAGCGCGTTGATTTCAATGTTTGTCGGGCTTGAATTTGTGATTTCGAGCTCTTTGTTTTTTCTCAACTCCTCCAGCACTTCGTTTCGGATGTCGTCATCCTCAATGTCAAAGCCGAATTTGAGCCATTCATGATCTGTAATGTTTTCCGGAAACTCGCCTCTCCATACTTTATTTACGGTAGAAGCCCAGAAATTGGTGTTGTGCTTATTCCGCAAATCCCACATCATTTGAATATGATCTGTATGAAGCAGCTTGCGTTCCACCAGATTAAAATTCGAGTCCCAGATTTCGCTGCCGTTTGCCGTGATTAAAAAGGATGACAGCTTCAGCGATTCCGCCAGCTCCCGGCACGTCATCAGTGTCCTGCCCGTGCTGATCACCACGTACACGCCCTTATCCTCGGCTTCACGAATGGCTTTACGGTTTTCATCCGAGATCAGCTGCTCGTCATTCAGCAGCGTTCCATCCATATCAATTGCGATCAGCTTGATATCTACATCTTCTCTTTGAATAGACATATATGTACCTCTCTTTGCCTTTTAGTTGTTCTTCTTTCTATTCTAATACATTATACCCAGCGGAACAAAAAAGCGATTTCACATGTTTGAAGTGCGCTGATAAGAGGAAAACAAACGGTGAGGTGATGAAACATGACAGAAAGAAAACAGCAAAACCGGCCAAATGAAAACCCCGAACACAATGACTTAACCGATCCGATTCCGAATGAAGAGCTAAAGGAAAACATGAAGGATGTAAAACACAAACGGCAGCAAAGAGATGACTCACAAAGCGAACGGGACTACGATACGAAATAATAGAACCCCTCACAAATCGTTGTGAAGGGTTTTTTTCATTTTTCAATATAAATGCCGATTTCAGCTTCAGCAACAGGCTGCCCGCCCACTGACGCCTTGGCATGTCCAAACACAAACCCGCGGCGATTGCGTGTAACGTCAAACGTTAGATCAAGCCGGTCACCGGGCATGGCCGCACCCAGTTTTTCCGCTTTCTTCACGGAAGACAATAAGCCTAAGCTGTTCTCATCCGTAACCCCTGTAAAAGCCGCGGTTTGCGCAAGTGCTTCAATCACAAGTGAAAACGGCATTTCTGTTTGCGTATCAGTGATATACCAGTCGTTCTCACTGATCAGCTTATACGCTTCCGCATGTTTGCCGGGCTCGCTTTCCTTTACGCCATCAATAAACAAAAACGGATAGCGATGTGGCAAAGATAATGAGTTCATAATATTTCTCCTTTTTGACTATTATATATCAGCTTTGAGCTGATCAATTTGGAGATTTACAGTTTGAAGCTCTTCATGGCTTTGCCAATTCTGAGTCGTTTATTTTGACAGGCCACTCTTCTTCAAAACGCTTTCCATCATCAAATACAAGGCAGAAAAACCGTCCGCTCTGTTTTATCAAAGTTTTCATAGACGCGTACAGATTTATCAGTGATGTCAGCTGATATCGTTATATTTTGCTTGTCTCATCTCACCGAACGGATAAAAGACGAGAGATTCAGTACCGATGATATCTTTATCAGTTGGCATCCCCATTCCGTTTCTGCTATCCAACGAATTGAGACGATTATCTCCCATTACAAAATATTTCCCTGATGGAACCTCAACTTCGAAGTCACCTGTTAAGGGTACACCCAACTCTTTGACCTCTTGTTTTTGCTCCAATAGGTACGGCTCTTCCACCTTCTTACCATTTATGTATAGCTGATCATCCTTCATTTTAATGCTGTCACCAGGCAAACCGATTAATCGTTTGATAAATGAACGGCCGCTCACTTTATCATGAATGACTATGATGTCCCCTCTGTGAAATCCGCCTGTATATTTGGCTGCTTTGTCAACCAGAATTCTTTCTGAATCTCTAAGAGTCGGAGCCATTGATGAGCCTTCAACGAGATAAGGCTTGTAAAATACCATTCTGATCGTAAAAACGAGCGCTGCGATAAAAACAATACTGAGTACAACGATCCATTTGGTTTTTATTTTTTGCTTTAACGTAATTGATTTTGCATTCAACTTCCTTCACCCAAAACCTTCCTAAGAATTCCAAATCATTATACAGCATTTGGATCTTCTTGGTTAGTCTTGTGGACATTTTTGTAAGGAAATTGTTTGGCCGGGGCAACCAATCGCCCTGGCCTGTTTCATCAAAGTTTTCTTAAACGCGTACAGATTTCGTCCGTGACCTCAGCCGTTGTGCTTTGTCCGCCAATGTCGCGTGTTTTGATGCCGTCAGCTGTTACTTGTTCCATCACGTCGAGAATCTTTGCTCCCAGTTCTTCCTCTCCGAAATGGTCAAGCATCAGCTTCGCAGTCCAAATCTGGCCGATTGGATTGGCAAGGCCCTGGCCGGCAATGTCGGGAGCTGAGCCGTGAACCGGTTCGAACATGGATGGATATTTGCCGGACGGGTTGATGTTCGCAGAGGGCGCAATACCGATGCTTCCCATCAGGCTTGAGCTGATGTCCGTTAAAATATCACCGAACAGGTTGCTTGCCACAATGACGTCAAACGTTTCCGGACGCGTTACAAAAAAAGCGGCCAACGCATCAATATGCTGGGATGACGTTTCGATTTCGCTGTAATCAGCGGCAGTCTGCTGAAAGACTTCATCCCAAAACGGCATCGCGTGATAAATGCCATTAGACTTTGTCGCACTTGTCACATGGCCGCGCCGTTTTTTCGCCAATTCGAAGGCAAAGCGCATGACACGCTCTGTTGCTTTTCTCGTAAATACGGCATTCTGAATGGCGATTTCATCATTGCCCCTGTGAATGCGTCCGCCGACTTCACTATATTCACCTTCACTGTTCTCGCGAATCACCATAAGATCAAAATCATTTGGATGCAGAAGCGGCGACGTTATGCCCGCCATTTGTTTGGCAGGCCTCATATTAATGGAAAGCTCAAACTCCCTCCGGATTTTCAGCAGCAGCCCCCATAACGAAATATGATCAGGGACCAGCTTCGGATTTCCGACCGCCCCCAAGAAAACCGCTTCGAATTGAGTAAGCGTATGTATTCCGTCTTCAGGGATCATTTCGCCGTGCTCCATGTAATAATCACAGCTCCATGGAAAAGACGTAAATGAGAATGACAAACCCCCGTGCACCTCAGCCGCTGTATGAAGCACTTTTTCGGCAGCCGCCACAACCTCTTTTCCTACTCCGTCTCCCGGTATTGCCGCAACCTCGAATTGTTTCATTGTCATTCTCCTCTCCCTGTTATCGTAAGCGTTTTCTATTATACTAGATTGCGAGATGGTAAAAAAAGCCCGTGACATGCTGTCACGGGTCGGCTATTGATTCAGTTTCTTTAAAACGATGGCATGCAGCGGTTCATGAGATTGAATGCCACATACCTCTTGAAGCACGGCGCTGTATCCTTTTTCTTCGATCAGCGCTTGCAGTTCAACCGCTTCAGGGTCTCCAGTGTAATCGAAGCGCAGGGCTGCCGCAATCCCTTCCGCCAGTGCATTCGGCTCTTTTATTTTCTTTGCCGGGCCTACGAGTCTATCATTTTGCCCCAGTTTTCTGAGAGGTGATCTCGCCACGCGGGTCACATCGTCCGTAATAAAAGGATTTTCAAAGCGTCCGATGATTTTTTTGATATATTGTTCGTGTTCGGCTTGTTTAAAGCCATACGTTTTGATGAGATAGTCACCCGTTTCAAGCAGCGCTGAATGAACGACACGGCGGATTTCCGGATGATCGATTGCTTCTTTGACTGTTTTGAGTCCGCGCTGATAGCCGACATACGCTGTCACTGCGTGTCCGGTATTGACCGTAAACAGCTTCCGTTCGATGTACGGTGTTAAATCATCAACAAACAGCGCTCCATTTATGGTCGGCGTTTTCCCTTTAAAGCCTGATTCATCAATGACCCATTCAAAAAACGGTTCAACCGATACTTTGAGCGGATCTTCATGATGCTGAATCGGCACGATTCGGTCAACGGCGGAATTCGGAAAACCGACCGTTACACTGACGGACTCCTGCTCCGCTTCCGTTAAATGGCTGTATATCTCTTTCTTCAGGAAGCTGCTCCCGCCCATCATATTTTCACAAGCAATGATATTCAATGTGTTTGGAGCGTCTCTTCGTCTTAACCCTTCTGCGATAGACGGGGCAATCAGCTTTAACACGTTCGGGCCGACCGCTGTTGTGATGAGCGCCGCCTCATTGATCAGCCGATACAGCTCCTCTGGCTGACAGCCGCTGTTAATGGCGCTGACCGGGCCGATCACTTCTGATGAATGACGCTCTGCAGCCAGCTCCACTGTGTATTCCTTTTTTTCATTGAGAAGGCTGACCATCATATCGTTCACATCCGCAAACACCACATCATAACCGGAGTGGTGAAGCAGCGCGCCGATAAACCCCCTCCCGATATTTCCCGCACCGAAATGTAAGGCGATCATGTCAGTTCACCTCGTTGAAAATGGCGATCAAATCTTCTTCGCTTTTCGCTGAGATCAGGCGTTCAATATTTTCTTCTTCTGAACAAATGATGGCGATGTTAGACAAAATGTCTAAATGCTCATTATTTTTGCCAGCAATGCCGAATACCACTTTTACCGTGTTGCCTTCTCCGTACTCGACACCATCAGGAATCTGTATGATTGAGATTCCTGAGTGAAGCACCTCGCTTTTCGCTTCTTCGGTGCCATGTGGAATGGCAATGAAATTCCCCATAAAAGTAGAGGACGTTTCTTCCCGTTCAAACATTTTGCCAATGTAATCTTCTGTCACATAGCCGTTGTCAATCAGCGTCTGGCCTGCCATTTTGATGGCTTCTTCTTTTGATGATGCCTTTTGATTGAGTTTAATATTTTCCTTTGTGAGTACTTGCATGAGTATCACTCTCTTTCTATGAGATTACTTTTTAAGCTTTTCAATAAGCTCGTCATAGTTCGGGCTGTTTAAGAAGTTATCCACTGATATGTGCGTCGCGTTTGGCAGCTTTGCTTTCGCGCGATCTGTTAAATCTTTATGGGTGATGACAATGTCCGCATCGCTTGGCAAATTGTTAATGGCCGTGTTGGTCACACTGATATCCAGCTCCGCCTTTTTCACTTTGTTTCTTAAGATGGATGCCCCCATGGCGCTTGATCCCATTCCCGCATCACACGCAAAGATAATCTTGTTTACGCTTTCAGGAGACAGCTCAGACGCTCCTCCAGCTTTTGCTTGTTCTGCGTCTAAAGCAGCGGCAGCTTGGCTTTTCTTCCCCTTCATGGACTGCATTTTTTCTGTTGCGGCAGCGAGGTCATCTTCACTTGCTTTTGAAGATTTCAGGATCACTGCTGATACGATAAACGAAACAGCAGCAGCGACCAATACACCCGCCAATACGCCAAAGTATCCTCCTCTTGGCGTCATCGCCATCAATGCGATTATGCTTCCCGGTGACGATGCTGCGACAAGTCCGGCATTAAAGATCGTGAACGTTAAGAGTCCGCTTGCTCCGCCGGCAATGGCCGCCAGAATCAAGGCCGGCTTCATCAAAATGTACGGGAAGTAAATCTCGTGAATTCCGCCGAAGAAGTGAATGATCGCCGCACCGGGAGCCGTAGATTTTGAAGAGCCTTTGCCAAAGAACATGTACGCCAGCAAAATGCCGAGCCCCGGTCCAGGGTTTGCTTCTACTAGAAATAGAATTGATTTTCCCGTTTGGGCTGCCTGCTCGATTCCGATTGGGCTTAAGATTCCATGGTTAATGGCGTTATTGAGGAACAACACTTTCGCCGGTTCCACAAAAACGCTGGCTACAGGCAGTAAATTCGCGTGTACAATGACTTCCACACCAGCCGCCAGCAGTTTGTTTAACGTCTGGACAACCGGGCCGATGGCGTAAAACGCGAGAATCGTCAAAGCCGCACCGACAATCCCTGCCGTAAAGTTGTTGATGAGCATTTCAAAGCCTTGTTTGACTTTATCCTTGAATAATTTATCAGTCTGTTTAATGAGGTAACCGCCAAGCGGCCCCATCATCATTGCACCTAAAAACATTGGAATATCCGACCCGACAATCACCCCGATTGCCGCTGTCGCCCCGACGACTCCGCCGCGGTGGTCGTAAATCATTTTTCCGCCTGTATACGCTATCAAAAGCGGCAGTAAATACGTGATCATCGGGCTGACAAGTGTATTCAGCTGTTCATTCGGAATCCATCCCGCTGGAATAAACAGCGCGGTAATGATGCCCCACGCGATAAACGCACCGATATTCGGCATGATCATTCCGCTCAAATAACTCCCGAAGCGCTGCACTTTCACCTTCATGCCGCCTTGCTGCTGTTCTTGCTGCTGCATATATAAATCCTCCCTGTTTTGTTTGTCGTTGTAAGATATGAAAATGTGTTTCAGAGAATCGTCTTCCCTTTGACTCTATGTTAAAACGCTTACAGTCCCTATACAATTGAAAGTAAAGAGGACTTTGGCACGGGGGTGTGACAGTTTTTTAAAAATAAAAAGGCTCCTGGTATTGATATTATCCCCTCTAAGTAGACAGTGTAAAAAGCCCACTTTCAAAAGTGGCTGTTACACTATACTTGGAGGGGATTTTTTATGGCGAGAA
>NZ_JALAYA010000006.1:0-159778 GCF_026796395.1 Bacillus sp. T17B1 | reverse complement strand
CCATAAGTGTATTGCTTTCCAACAGGCTGTTCGAATCGATGTGTATCCCCAGCTTTATGCCATCTAACCCATGTCTGAACCTGTGTCTTATTCTTAATATTCAACTCCTGCATGATCTCTTTCATAGGTACGCCTGCCAATCTCATTTCTACAGCCTTCTGTTTCACTTCAAGCGGATAACTCACTCTTGTCCCCATAGAAAAAACACCTCCAAGTCTAATTTCGGATAACAATCATCCGTATTCAAACTTGAAGGTGTTTTTATTTGTCTCATCTTATGGGGTCAGTCCCTTTCCCCTTCTATTGACGAGAAGGGCTCTTTTTTATTTCAATTCCTCTAATTGTTTTACTTTTGGTTTGAACCGCACATGCTATATAGTAAGTTCTGCATAAGCTGGAACCTTCTCATTGTATCCTAAGAATGCCTCGTGTTATTTTTCGAGGGATGAGGCTCTAATCATCAGTGTATACGAGACAGTTTTTGCTTTATTGAAGAACATATAGGTCATGTTCGTTAAACAATGGCTAATGTGAAGAATTTAAAAGGGGATACAAACTTTATTTCTTTTGACTTGATTGCAACTATAAAATGAGGCTTAGAAAATTAATTGTAGGTAAATGTACCTAATGCAGGAATCACAGACAAGATAACAACTGTAATAATACTTAAAAGAGAATATATTTTCTTTCTTAATTTCTCCTTTTTTTCAAAAAATATATAGACTACCATACTTTTACATGGTATTATAGCATATGTTACATTATTATACAAAGGAGTCTTCATCATGAAAAAAATTGCAGTTTTAGTCGCACTCTGTACAGCTTTAATATTTACTCCATTTAATACTAAAGCTACAACAGCAGTCCAAAAAGACCATAAAACTATTAAACAAGAACTTCAAAAGTTTGATAAGCAAACAGATAGTGTGGAACTTGTTTATAACTTACCAAAAGATACACCTACTATTAAATTTGATAATGTAGAAGAATTCAAGAAAGCTGTTGCAGATTATGAAAAAGCTTCTAAAAACAAGAAGCTAAACGTTCAGGAGTATAATGATAATACAACTCCAACTAGCTATACATTCTTAGCTGCATCTTCTACAAAGACAGGAACAAAAAGAATACGTTGGAGTAATGCAGAAAGATTAAAATGGGCATATTCAGTTTGGTTGCCACATGATATGTGGATTGACTTTAAATATACATACACAGGATCAGGAAAATCTAGAAAATTCAAAAAAGTGACTTCCATTAAGTCTGACTCTTCAAGCTTCCCATCTTCTTGGCATCAATCTGTGTCAAACTATTCTTTTTATGATAAAAATAGAGGGGTTAAAATCCATATAAAAGGATCATTTGTATTGAGTGTGAATATTGCTGGACAATCGGTAGGAGCTAAATTTCCTGATTCGTACACAAAAAAATATCATTTTTAATTAGCAGGCCATCCGGCCTGCTTTTTTGCTTTAAAAAGAGAGTGCTTTACATCAATTATAGACAGGTTACAATCGATTTTGTGAATAACTGAATCTATTATCCTCCCACTAATTCCTACAAGCAGCAATAATCACCTCTTTTTTCTATTACTTATTAATATCTATAAAGTAAGCAGCTCCCATAAATGAAATGATCTCCCTTCGAAGCAAGAACGCTCCCATGTCCGGTCTTAATCGTGTTGGAAATATATCCAGAATCCGCATGGCCATAAAAATATTCCTGAGTGCTATCTAATCCTCTATTGCCCACAAGTTATTAACATTTATTCACAACGAGATAATTACTTACAGTGAATTATTATAGTACATTTCTAAAGGAGTGTTTAAAATGAAAGTGAAAAGTTTTTACTGGGTTTGCATTGTCTCTTGCTTTACTAGTTTCCAGAGCTCCTGCTTTTGTAACATCTGCTTAGGCTACAAGCACAACCAATTAATTATGAAGCAAAAGCGTTAACAAATTGTATAGCAACACAATTCGGTCCAAATTATTAAAGAAACGAAATTCCAAACGTCTATGATGTTGTGCGTTAATAAGTGGTATCTAAAAGGTGTTTCTTCGTGAAGTGGGGATTTGGTATGGAAATTATGAACTGGGCTAAAAAAATACGACTTCATGAGTTGCGTCATACAATGGTTACTTTATTAATTGAAGCTGGTGCAAATTATAGAGCGATTCAAGAACGAGTCGGTCACGCCAGCTATCGAACTACATTCGATAGATATGGCCATGTAACAAAAAAATTAGCTGATGAGACAGCTGAACTATTCCATAATTTTGACCCTAAAAAGGGATAGGTCAATGAATTTTGAAGCCAAAGAATCAAGTTCGCCAACAGTTTGCCAACAACTCGCGAATTTGATAAACCGGCTTTATAAAAGCAAAGTAAAAAACCCTTGCTTCGCAAGGGTTTAAGCTATGATTCCGACTGGGCTCGAACCAGCGACCTCTACCCTGTCAAGGTAGCGCTCTCCCAGCTGAGCTACGGAATCATGATATGTATATGTTGCTGGGTATGTGGTTGTCTTTCTGACAAGTTCTATTATATAATCTTCCCTTCTATTCGTCAACTGCTTTTTTAGAAAAAATTTTTTTCGGACTTGCTGTTCCGTTCCTCGGCTATTATAATATGTCTTAATTTTCTAACAATAGGGGTGGTGGGGTTTGGGTTCTTTGATTTCTTCTGATGATGTTTGGGTATTGTGGGGATTTATTGCGGTGTGGGCGGCAGTGAGCATCGGGCTGGAGCAGCGCTTTAAGTGGGCGTCCGCTGTGTCCGGAGCGATTATTGCGCTTTTAGGTGCTATGGTGTTTACAAATATAGGAGTTCTTCCTGTTGAATCGCCTGTGTATGATACTGTTTGGTCTTATGTGGTGCCGCTGGCGATTCCTCTTTTGCTGTTTCAGATCAATGTGCGCCAGATTTTTAAGGAAAGCAGGCGTTTGCTCTTTATTTTTCTGATTAGCTCCGCTGGCACTGTGCTTGGGAGCATCCTCTCTTTTTTTCTATTCAAACAGCATATTCCTTATCTCGATAAAATCGCCGGAATGATCAGCGCCTCTTATATCGGCGGCGGGATCAACTTTGCGGCGATGGCGGCAAAATTTGAGACGCCGGGGGAATATGTGTCGGCTACCGTTGTGGCTGACAATGTGATGATGGCGATTTTGTTTTTTATAGTAATCAGTATTCCTGCAGTTCAATGGTTTCAGCGGCATTATGCTATGCCGTTTGAAGAAAAAGTAAAAGCCGATGGAAAGAGCGGAAACAGTGCAGAAAGCTATTGGAAACGGAAGGACATTTCCTTAAAGGATATCGCTTTTAATGCCGGTGCTGCTTTTGCGCTTGTTGCGGTTAGTGTGAAGATTTCCGGCTTTTTTAAAAGCCTTTTTTCTCATCCCCTTTTGACCGGAACGCTTGGCGATCAGTATCTGATGCTTACGTCTTTAACTGTTCTCATCATTTTTCTTTTCCCGCGTTTTTTTGAAAAGCTTAATGGCTCTCAGGAGCTTGGAACCTTTTTGATTTATTTGTTTTTTGTAGTGATTGGCATTCCTGCAGATCTGCGCTTAATCGTTACCAATGCGCCTCTTATTCTATTATTTGTGTTTATCATTGCGATTAGCAATTTAACTGTTTCCTTAGCCGTCGGAAAATTGTTCCGCGTGCGGCTGGAGGAAATTCTGCTCGCTGTCAACGCTGCTGTCGGGGGGCCTACAACAGCGGCTGCGATGGCAATTGCCAAGGGTTGGCGGGAGCTTGTCGCCCCGATCATGCTTGTCGGTACGCTCGGCTACTTAATTGGAAACTATGTCGGCACCTTTATGGGAAACTGGTTTTCTTCTTTCTTATAAAAAGGATTTTTGCACTTACCTCAGAATCATGTAAGAGGAATGCTTACATTGGAACGGAGAGATTACTGGTATGTTAAAAGGAAAAAACATCTATATAAGACCTTTAGAAGTAAAGGATGCGGGAGAAAATCTGCGGCTGCAAAGCGAAAATCGGGACTTTTTTGAACAGTTCTCCATGATACGCGCAGACGATTATTATACGATTGAGGGTCAGAGAAAACGAATAAGGGAGTATCAGCAAAGGCTGGAGAAAGATGAAGAATATCACTTTGGCATTTTTACAGCATCAGATGATACATTAATCGGGACGGTTTCCCTCTTCCAAGTCATCCGCGGTGCGCTGCAAACTGCGTTCATCGGATATTTTTTAGACAAAGCCCATAATGGAAAGGGACTCATGACAGAAGCGGTCAGATTGGTTGTTGATTATGCGTTCCACGAATTGAAACTGCATCGCATTGAAGCCGGTGTGATGCCCCGCAATCTCGGGTCCATGCGTGTATTGAAAAAAGCGGGATTTCATAAAGAGGGCATCGCTCGAAAAAATGTGAAAATCAACGGAAAATGGGAGGATCATCAAGTCCTCGCGATTCTGAATCATGATGATGAACAATAAAAGAAGCCGGGCCATCCCCGGCTTCTTTTTAACGGACCGCCACTGGCGCAATTTCTTTTAGCGCTTGTTCGAAATCACGTTCTAAATCGTCTGCATGTTCGACTCCCACGCTAAGACGAAGCAGGCCGTCTGTGATGCCGCGTTTTTCACGCTCTTCCCTAGGCATTGCCGCGTGAGACATCGTTGCCGGATAGGACAAAATCGATTCCACAGCGCCAAGGCTCACAGCAAAGACCGGAAGTGATACATTCTCTACTAATTTCTTAACGGCCTCTTTGCTTTCAAGCTCAAAAGATAGCACGGCGCCCGCTCCCGTTGACTGGCTTTTATGGGTTTCAGCGCCCGGATGATCAGACAGCCCCGGGTAATACACTCGTTTCACCGCCGGATGCTTTTGGAAAAACTCCGCAAGCCGCTGCGCTGTTTGGCTTGCTTTTTCTAAACGAACCTGCAATGTTTTTAAGCCGCGCAGCACGAGCCAGCAATCTTGTACGCCAAGGACGGCGCCGAACGCGTTTTGCAGCTTATACAGCTGCTTCCCAAGCTCTTCATCCTTGACAGCAGCCAGGCCTGACAGCACATCGCTGTGTCCGCTCAGGAACTTTGTTGCGCTGTGAAGCACAATGTCCACACCGAGATCAAGCGGCCGCTGCAGTGCAGGTGTCATGAATGTATTGTCCAAAAAGGTCAAACAGCCGTTTTCTTTTGCAAGCTGAACCACCGCTTGAATATCTGTAATCCCAAGTGTCGGATTTGAGGGTGTCTCCATATAAATGACCTTTGTATTCGGCTTGATATTCCGCGCCACTTCGTTACTATCCGTCATATCAACAAACGTGTGCTCAATGCCAAACCGGGTCAGCACCTCTGTTACCATGCGGAAGGTTCCGCCGTATACATCTTCTGTCACAAGAACGTGATCGCCCTGTGACAGCAGTAAAAATGCTGTTGAGATGGCCGCCATGCCTGAACTGAAAGCAAATCCTCTCGTTCCGCCTTCCAGTGCGGCAATTGTTTCTTCGAGCGCTGTTCTTGTCGGCGTGCCTGAGCGGCTGTAATCGTATGCGCCAAACTCTTCAAATGAGGATTGGTGAAAAGTCGATGCGTGCTGGATCGGTACACTGACCGCTCCTGTTGAGCCGTCTGTTTTAAATGGATTGTGCACGAGCTGGGTTTCCAGCGACCAATTGTGATTACTCAAATGAAACAGCTCCCTCTTTAACCTGACATAACGCCTGTTTTAAGTCTTCTTTTAGGTCTTCCGCATGTTCAATTCCAACTGAAAAACGCAGCAAACGATTGCAGACTCCATTTGCGATGCGGATTTCTTCAGGAATATCCATGTGCGTCTGTGTGGCAGGGTATGTAATAAAGCTCTCCACCCCGCCGAGGCTTTCTGCGAAACAAATGGTCTTCAGCGCTTTTAAAAACGGGTTGACCCACTCTTCTTTTTGAAGACGGAAGGACAGCATGCCACCCTTTCCGGGATACAGTACATCGGCAATTTCCTCCTGCTCTTCTAAAAATGCCGCAAGCTCCTGCGCGTTTGCCTGATGCTGGCGCATTCTGAGGCTCAGCGTTTTCATCCCTCTCATCAGAAGCCACGAATCAAACGGAGGCAGGACGGCGCCGATCGCATTTTGGTGTTGAAACATTTCTTCACCAAGCTGCTCATCCTTTACAACGACAAGTCCCGCAAGCAGGTCATTATGCCCGCCTAAATACTTGGTTGCACTGTGAATCACAATGTCGGCTCCCAGCTCAAGCGGCCGCTGCAAGACCGGTGTATAAAATGTATTATCAACGATCAGCAGAAGACCGTACTCTTTAGTAATCCGGGCAATCTTTTCAATGTCCGCCTCCTGCATGAGCGGATTTGTCGGCGTTTCTACAAACACCGCTTTTGTATTCGGCGTAATCTTAGAGCGTAAACAGTCCTCATCGCTGAAATCATCATAATGAAAGGTCAATCCGTATTTTTTCCACTCGTTTTCAAACAGACGGTACGTGCCGCCATATAGGTCCGATGAAACGATCAGTTCATCTCCGCTTTTAAACAGCGCCATAATCGTTTGGATGGCAGCCATTCCTGAACTGAAGGCAAGCCCCCTCGCGCCGTTTTCTAAGCTGGCGATCGCGTCCTCAACAAGCTGGCGTGTCGGATTTTTTGTGCGGACATAATCAAATCCGGTTGATTCTCCGATCCCTCTGTGGCGGTAGGCTGTTGATAAATAAATAGGAGGACTCACTGTTCCCGTGACTTCGTCGCTTCGGTTCCCGATTTGGGCTAATTTCGTTTCAACGTGCTGTGACATATAGCTGACACCTTCCCTTTTCATAATAAAAACCCCTTCTTCATAAGAAGAAGGGGTTTAACGCTTCTTCTTATCTTCCAAGCATAAAAAAACGCTTGCTGGATTTAGCACCTTGGCGTTTTGCACATATGCAAAACAAGCCGGTTGCTGAGGTTTCTAAGGGCCAGTCCCTCCACCTCTCACGATAAGAAATATCGGTTTCAATTTTCTGATTGTTTTATATTAGCGCAATTTGCAGTTTATTTCAACTCTTTTTTCTTCGAATTCCGAACCGTTTAAAGAGAGAAATTTCTAATAATTCATGGTACAATAATGGAAAACAGCAAGAAAGTCTAGTGATGTCCTGGAGGAATGTATTATGGCACCGAAAAACGGTACAGTGCAAGAAAAGAAATTCTTTTCCAAAGAGCTTAACGAGGAAATGACATTGCTCGTTTATCTGCCGTCCAACTACTCCCCCCTTTATAAATACCATGTCATTATCGCGCAGGACGGCCACGATTATTTCAGGCTGGGGAGAATCGGCAGACAGGTCGAAGAATTGCTGTCCAAGCGAGAAATAGACCGGAGCATTATTATCGGTGTTCCTTATAAGGATGTAAAAGAGCGCAGAAAAACCTACCATCCGGAAGGCTCAAAATTTTCGGCGTATAAACGGTTCATCGCCCATGAGCTCGTTCCGTTTGCAGATGACGAGTATCCAACCTATCAAGTCGGCTACGGTCGGACGCTGATTGGTGATTCTCTCGGAGCGACCGTTTCTCTTATGACAGCGCTTGATTATCCGAATATGTTCGGAAATATTATCATGCAGTCTCCCTATGTTGACAAACATGTATTGGAAGCTGTGAAACAGTCAGACGATATCACACACCTCTCTATTTATCACCAAATCGGAACAAAAGAAACTGACGTCCACACGACAGACGGAAACATTCTGGATTTTACAGAACCGAACCGGGAGCTGAAACAGCTGCTGGAGAAGAAGCTTTCCGATTATGATTTTGAACCATTTGACGGAGACCATAAGTGGACATACTGGCAGCCGCTTATCACGCCGGCCCTGAAAAAAATGCTTTAATAATCAATCATACTTTATTTCCAGGAGGGACATAATATGAAATACGGAATCGTTTTATTTCCATCAAAAAAACTCCAAGACCTTGCGAACTCTTACAGAAAGCGCTATGATCCAAGCTATTCCCTGATCCCGCCCCATTTGACGCTAAGAACATCGTTTGAATTGACGGAGGAGAAAGCGGATCAGCTTGTATCACATCTGAGAAACATCGCAAAGGAGTCCCATCCGGTCGTTCTCAAAATGACAAAATACAGCTCATTTGCTCCTGTTAATAATGTCATTTACATGAAAGCAGAGCCGACGGAAGAATTAAAAACACTCAATGAAAAGCTATACACCGGTGTGCTGGCTGGTGAACAGGAATACGCTTTTGTTCCGCATGTGACGGTAGGCCAAAACCTTTCCGACGATGAGCATTCGGATGTCCTCGGTCAATTAAAAATGCAGGAAGTGTCGCATGAAGAAATCGTTGATCGTTTCCACTTGCTTTACCAGCTGGATAATGGTTCGTGGACAGTATATGAAACCTTTTTGCTAGGCAAAGGAGAATAGTATTTGGAAGCAGTTATCGCAAAAAATGAAAAACAAATGAAAGATGCATTTCATGTAAGAAAAGAAGTCTTTGTCAAAGAACAAAACGTGCCTGCTGAAGAAGAAATTGACGAACTTGAAAATGAGTCGGAGCATATCGTTGTGTATGACGGCGAAACGCCTGTCGGTGCCGGAAGATGGCGTATGAAGGACGGCTACGGCAAGTTAGAACGGATTTGCGTATTGAAAAGCCATCGCTCCTCCGGCGTAGGCGGCATCATTATGAAGGCACTCGAAAAAGCGGCTTCAGACGGCGGCGCTTCCGGTTTCATTTTAAACGCGCAAACGCAGGCCGTGCCGTTTTACAAAAAACACGGGTATCGCGTTCTTTCTGAAAAAGAATTTTTCGATGCCGGCATTCCCCACTTACAAATGATTAAGGACTAAACAGCATCCGGGTCTATTGAGATCCGGATTTTTTCCGCACATTAAAAACCGTTCTCTCTGGATATGAACGGTTTTTATACATATCGATTAATATAAGTGCCCATCCCTTTTTCTCGAAATCTCTTATAAAGAGAGCGCTTACGTTTTGTCTCGTTTACTTTTCTTTCAGCAGCTGTTTGATTCTCCTGCTGCTTTTCAAGTTCCTTGTATACCCGCTGAAACGAGACATAGTTGATTTTTTCGGTTCCGGCGTAATCCTGCTTGTGTCCAATCGTCCTATTTGCATATTGAGCGTATTGCTGGTTCTGAATTTGACCTGCATATATCATGCGATACCCACCCTTCTGCTGTTCCTTTTCCCTTAAACTGACTTTTTGAAACACGTTTCTTTTGATATGATAGTCTTTGTCTGTAATGAACACCTTTTTTTGATTGGGAGGATCCCTGTTTGAAATGCGCCCGACTGAATGATCGAACCATACATTTACATACATATTCGAGAGAACATTACCAATTCCTCTTTGAAGAAGGAATAAAAGGACGTTTATTTTGTTCTCATTGCGGAAAACCCGTCTTGTTAAGGCTCAACATCGCCGATCCGCCGGAGTTTATCCACCGCCAGCCAGGCTATTTTCCGGCATGTGAAAAGGCCTGCGAAACGAAACCCATTAAAGAAGAGAAAAAAGAAGATGATCAGGAATTCGGTGTCTTTCGTTTACCCAAGGGAAAAGCGATCACTGATGACTCGTCTTCAGCTGCCACGGAATGGAAGCGGCCTAGAACCATTAAACCCGGAACACCCTTTGTACAAAAAACAATAAAACCTGATACGAGTCTTTTTCCGTCTGTCGGCTTGAACTCGGATCAGCTGAAAGCTGTCACAGAAACGGAAGGCCCGCTGCTAGTGCTTGCAGGTGCGGGAAGCGGGAAAACACGGGTGTTAACGGCGCGCGCCGCCCACATGATCGAACACTTGGGCATACCGCCGGAACACATGCTGCTCGTCACCTTTACAACAAAAGCTGTCGCTGAAATGAAAGAGCGTATGGCGAAGCAGTACGGATTACAGCCGGCAAAAGTGAGACGGCTTGTCACCGGAACATTCCATAGCTTGTTTTATAAAATCTTGTATCACTATGATTCTGCTAAATGGAACGGCGAGCATCTGCTGAAAATGGAATGGCAGCGGGAACAATATATCAAAAAAGCACTCTATGAAGAAGGCATAGATGAGAAGGAGTTCCCCGTTGATCAGGCCTTGCAGCAGATCGGTTTCTGGAAAAACACTTATGTGCCGAATGAACGCATTCCTTTGCAAGATGAGTGGGAAAAACAAGTCTATCGTTTATATGAACATTATGAACGCAAAAAAAAAGAACACAATCAATTTGATTTTGATGATATGGCATCCGCCTGCTATGAATTGTTTATCGATCGGCCGGATCTTCTCGAACAATATCAATCTCGGTTTACCTATATCTTAATTGATGAGTTTCAGGACATTAACCCGGTTCAATATAAAATCATGCAAATGCTCGCCAGTCCGGAGCAAAATCTGTGCTGTGTCGGGGACGATGACCAATCCATCTACGCGTTTCGGGGAAGTAATCCGTCCTTTATACTTGATTTTCAAAAGGATTATCCTGAAGCGAAGACGATCTATTTAACTGCAAACTACAGGTCTACGCATCCGATCGTATTCAGCGCTGATACCGTCGTGAAAAAGAACAAAAACAGGTATGCCAAAATGCTTGAAGCGGCGCGTGATGACGTCCAGGCCCCTGTGCTGTTTTATCCTTATGACGAAGAGGAAGAAGCCACAATGGTAGTTTCCGATATCAAAGAAAAAATCCAAAACGGGGCGAGCCCTGAAGACTTTGCAGTTCTCTACCGCACAAACAGCGGAGGCCGCGCCATATACGAAAGGCTTCATCATTCGTCAATTCCGTATACAGCAGACCGCGGCGTACAGTCGTTTTACAGCAGACGGATTGTCCGCCAGATTCTCGCATACTTGTACGCCAGCCAAAATGAGGATGACACTGAGGCGATGAAGCAGTTGCTGCCAGCCTTGTTCTTAAAACAGTCTGCTTTGAACACACTGAAGGCGCTCTCGATTACCGAGGACTGCACCATGATTAAAGCGCTGGTCAAACTGCCTGATCTAAAGCCGTTCCAGCTGGACAAAATCAAGAAGATCGTACCGTTTTTTGCAAGCCTCCGCACGATGAAGCCGGTGGAAGCGATCACCTTTGCAGAAGGAAAAATGGGCTTCTCGGAGTATTTAAAAAAACGGGGTAATGAGGGCAATAAGCTGGAAAAAGGATCCGACGACCTGCGTGACATCAAGGTCGTCGCCAAGAAATTCAAAACGATTCCTGACTTTCTCGCCCACGTTGACCATATGAGAGCCGCTGAGAAAAACAAAACAGTTGAAAATGGCGTTCAGCTGATGACCATTCACCGGTCAAAAGGCCTTGAATTTAAAACCGTCTACGTGTTAGGCGCGGTAGATGGCTCAATTCCTCACGATTTCTCATTAGAAACAGCGAGAAAAGGAGATGAAGCTCCACTTGAGGAAGAAAGGCGCCTTTTATATGTAGCGATGACCCGGGCAAAACAGCATTTATATTTGTCTTGTCCCGCCAACAGGCGCGGTAAAACGGCTCACCGTTCAAGATTTTTGTATCCGTTATTACAGCAAGTAAGACAGCCCTTGCACAACTAACAGCCCGGCAGTGATCTGCTGGGTTTTTTCTGTAAAAAAGGCCCGCTGAAAAAGTCAGCCAGGCCATTCGCTTATTTATTATCCAGCATTTTAGAAATGGTTCCAAAATCAAGCTTTTCTTTACCGCTTGTAATGGATTGCACAATTTTATCTTCTAATTCTTTCGGCACGCGTCTGTTTGCCAGCTGTGCTACACGGCTAATCACGCTGCGCACTGTGTTTTCGTCTTTAAAATTGGCGTTTTGAAGAGAGCCGGCAAGATTCATGACATCCTGCATATTAACGCCTGTTTTCTTTTCGATGTTCTTAAAAAATTGATTATCCATAATGCGCCTCCTTTTGGCGGAGTGATATGGTATTGTATGAATGTACACTATTCAATGTGCTTCCTTAAAAAAAAATAAACAAGGCAAGGAAGCACAGGGTGTTACCCGTACTTCCTCAATTCACCTTAGAAGTTACAAAAAGATGCACCCACGATGATAAGCAGAATGAATAATACAACCAATAGAACAAATGTTGAACCATAGCCGCCACCACTGTAACCGCCAGCATAACCGCTGTAGCCGCCACAGCCGTAGCCGCCTCCGAATCCATAGCCCATAGATAAGCACCTCCTTTACTCTTTATACACTATGTGAGTCATTTTATTCGGCTTGGATATTCGCATAGGGCGCTTGCGGATTTACGATGGGTCATACTGAGCCTGTTGTTTTTTTAGTAAAGCTTCGGTTTTTTCCGTCAGCTCTTCAATCTCCTCTTCAAACGCCAGACCTGCTTCGTCGAATGCATCCAAGTCTTTTCTGATGTTGCTCATGATGTCTTCATGCTTTTTTTGCTTTTGTTCGTGAGGTTCATATTTTCCTTCTATCCATTTTTCGAACTCATTCACTGCTATCCCCCCACTTAGATATATGCTGAACGAGACCGCTCCGTTAACAAAAACAAAAAACCGGAGATCTCCGGTTTTCGTTGTTGCCACGCTATTTAGGCTTTTTCTTTTTATTTCCGCACCCGCAGCCTTTCTTTTTAATCTTTTTTGTTTGATTTGATGAATCTTTATATGGAGTCTTATGGGAAGGTTTATTGAATTGATTCATTTAGTTCCCTTCCTTTCCTTATGTCATATATATGCTACTTTATGCGGTTACTGACCGAAAGTTGATGGTGGTAACGCCTTATTCTTCCAGCCATCTTGATACGAGGGTTTCTATAATGCCGGCAAGACCGGCGATCGCCAGCAGTAAAATCAGCCACTGCGCCACTTGCGGGATCAAAGCCCGGCACAAAATCAAAAAACCGGCACACCACACACCTGTACACCAATAGCAGCTCAGCAATTCACCGATAAAGGCCCTCATGCCTGTTCCCTTAATGACAATATACGTTTCCATATTCCCGTCCGCATCCTTCTCCTCCTTCTCTTCATGAAAAAGGCTGCGAAGGGGCGCCATAATCGTGTCAAACACCAGCAAGCGAGTGAGCCGAAAGACCGCAAGCGAAAGAAGGAAAAGAGACAACCAACTTATAACCACTTGTTCACTCCTCTCATTATCCCTTCACATATATGCCGAGGCCCTAGCTTTCATGAATTTGTATCTTGTCCTGTTTAAAATTGGTTATTTTTCTTATTCCGCTCTACACCTCTTCTGCATTATATACAGTATGGATAAGAAAGGAGTGAAGGTTATGTCATTTGAACAAAAAATTGAATCCCTGCATCCTGATATATTCAAGCAATTATCAAGCGAATTCGAGCAGCAGGTTGAAGTTATTGATTGCGAAAGAATCACAATCGATACGTCACATATAACATCAGCCCTTTCTATACAGGCCTTAGTTACAACGATAATGATCCTTACTCCACAGCTGGTAATTGCTGATCAATTCTCTGCTGACGCTGTAGCAAATGAAATCCTTATTCTTGGTAAATCTCAAATAAGAAAAAAAACAGTCATCAAAATTATGAATAGCAGAAATATTAAAGTGACCCTGCTTGCAGACGAGATAATAGCCTTTATACAGATCCTCCTTCAAATATTAAATTCCCTGTTAATGGAACTTGACATTCTTTAATCCTTTCTTTTCATAAAAATAAAAGACTTGAGGTGAGATAAATGTCTGAAAACGAAAAAAACAAAGCTGATCTTGAGGATCTTCCAAAGGCAGATCCGATGACAAAATTACTTGTTAACAATATTTTCTCAAAACATGGGGTTACCAAAGACAAAATGAGAAAAGTGACTGACGAAGAGAAAGAAATGCTAATAGCTTTAGTTAAAGATTTGCAAGCAAAAGCAGATGCACTCAAAGAGAACCACAAAAAGAAAAAAGAAGCAGAGACAGAACAACAAAACAAGGAACCTTTAAACAGAAGAGAACAATTAATCGAACAGCTAAGACAAAGACGCCAGAATAAATCGAATCAATAAAAAAATAGTGATTTTTATCAGGGTATATGCCTCAGTCAAAACACGTACTGCAGTCATTAAATAATAGTAAAAGTAAAGGAGGAAACCACATGGAAAGCAGACCATACTCTTGGGTAGCGCTTGACCCGAATTGTCCACACCCTGCAGAAGAAGAGGAAGAAGCAGTACAGGAAAAACTTTGCGCTCACAAAAAATGTAAAGACGATGACGCTTTTATTGACCAAGATATTGCGCAAGCGAATGTAAACAAACAACTATCCGATGAAACAATCATCATTAGAGATTCCTGTGACATTAATGTAACATCCACTGATGTTCAGGTTGTTGCCTCAGTTCTTACCGCAATTAATAGTGCTGTAGTTGTAGCCTCACTCACTTCAATTGCAGATGGAGTTATTGCAGAACTTGTTGCTCAAGACTTGCTTCAGATTACTCAAAACAAGCAAGTAAACCGCCAAAAACTAGTTATCGAAAATTCACGCGGTGTAAATGTCACAACAGTAGATGCCGATATCGCAGTACTCATTTCCACAGCAATCAATACACTCGTTGCCGTCTTGGCAATCATCCTCATCCTGTAATGCTTAAAAAGCAGAGCCAAAAAGCTCTGCTTTTTTTATTTTCCAAGCATATGATGAATATATAGACGTTCACCCACACCAAGTGGGGCACGGGTACATATGTTGTTAAGGACTAAAGTCAAATACCCTATAAAGAAGGAGCTGAAATCAATGAGCTGCGGAAAAAACCATGGCCGGAATGAAAACTGCGTATGCGATGCAGTCGAGAAGATTTTAGCAGAGCAAGAGGCAGTTGAAGAACAGTGTCCGACTGGCTGCTATACTAACCTTTTAAATCCGATGATTATCGGTAAAGACACGATTCCGTTTCTCTTGTTCGATGAAAAAGGCGGATTGTTCTCCACATTCGGTAACATTGGAGGATTTGTCGATGATTTACAATGCTTTGAGTCTATTTTCTTCCGCGTTGAAAAATTATGCGACTGCTGTGCGACATTGACAATTTTACGGCCTGTCGATGTTAATGGTGAAACGCTGAGTGTCTGCCACCCTTGCGATGAAGACTTTTTCGGGCTTCAAAAGACTGACTTTTGTATCGAAGTGAATCTCGAATGCTTCTGTGCTATTCAATGCCTCTCGCCAGAATTAGTTGACCGTACGCCTCCTAGATAATAGCAAGGGCTTATGCGACAATGATTTGTATCTTTATAAGAATTCCCCTTCCAATCTCTTCTACTGATACGAATCTCAAATGATTCAGCTGCCTTGTGAAAGAGCAGCTGAATCTCAATATTATATAACAGATCATCAAACTCTATAGACAGGAGGGATAATATGAGTCAAAAATCAGTAAACTGCGTATGTGAAGCAATAGAAAATATTGATGAGCTTCAAAATGCAGTTAAAGAGGATTGTCCGACAGGCTGCGATGCAAAACTCCTCTCTCCCAACCATAACTTAGGCGATACTGTGCCCTTTGTTCTATTCACATCAAAATCAAAACCATTTCTCGCTTTCGGAAATATCGGCGGACTGGATAACGGACCATGCTTTAATACGATTTTCTTCAAGGTAGAAAAGGTCAACGGTTGCTGTGCAACGCTCTCCTTACTGATTGCATTTAATGAACAAAGAGAAATTCTGGACTTCGCCGAAAAAGAAACAGTCTGTGAATTATTCAGACTGGAAAAAACACATTACTGCATCGAAGTGGATTTAAATCATTTTTGTGCTATTAAGTGTCTAAACCCACGATTAATTAACCGCAATCTTGGTTAATGAAAAGGGGAAGAGCCGCAATTTGATATCCTTCCCTCTAAACAGACAGATGGTTTAGAGGGAAGTTTTTATATTGTGAAAAAACTCAATAATAATATAGAAGAATAAACAAAAACAGAAATGCAGCATGATGTATAGATGCTCACAAATAAAAAGCCAGGGTCCTTTGGAGTTATGTATACTCAATTGAATAAAATAAGGACTGCCAAATCGACAGTCTGAAAAAAGAAACATACGTTTTGATTATCTCGAAACATGAATCTCTGCCTCGCACCCAATATGACGAAACAGTTCAAAACTTAAATGCGGAAATACACCTCTGTGTCTTCTAAACTGAATGTGATCACAATTAGGAATGCGGTGTCGGTCTAAACAGATTGTTTCCATCGGCTGGTTGTGAAAGTATTGATAGCAGCTACAGTTGTGGTCATCACAGCTTGAGCGCTCGCAAATGTCACATTCAATGCAGTAAACACCGTCACACGGGTTGCAGTCTGGATCAACCCAATGTATTTTATCAATTCGATCAACCAATATTGTTGTCACACGACCATCTTTAGATAACACATCTACAAAATCAATGCCCGCATTACATATAGTCCCTTTCACTGTACTGGTGTTATCATCCGCCTCTTGCTTACGCCGGTTGATTCTTCTCATGTTTGTCCCCCCATCTATTGTCCATTACCCATCTTATCCAGAAGCTCAATTTCAACTAAGCAGCCTTTAAATCGAAATAACTGAAAGTTAAAATTTGATGTTAATCCTGCCAGCCTTAATTGAACTCTGTCGTCACACAAAGGAATACCATGGTTTCTGATTGGTTGATGATTCAGATAATCTATACATGTGCAGTGATGATGTGAGTTTCGCGGGCAGTCGTGTTCACGATGTGAACCGCAATCCTCATCGTGGTGAACATCATCCTGGCAATCATGATGATATTCACAAATACAATCACTATGTTGACAAATTGGGCAAGGACGGCACTCTGAATCACACCAATTAATTTTTTTGATTTGGCTTCTAAGGATAGTCATAACGGTATTATCCGATAACAGGATATCTACAAAATCTGTTCCTACGTTGCAGAGGACTCCTTTTAGCACTTTTTCATTTGATGACATTCTTCTCTTCTTCCTGACATAACTCATATATCATTCTCCTTCTTTCTATTTATTCCTAATGTATGAGTAAAAACCATAAGCGCCAAGGCATATATAATATGTTTCTTAAATTCGCTCTAAAACTTTTAATAAAAACGGTAATTAATAGATTGCTGCTGATACATCAAATTTTCAACTTCATATGATATAGAGATCTTCAGATAGGAGGGAAAAGGATGTATAGAGTAAAATTTGACCGGTTTGATAGAGATAAACATGACCGCTGCTGCAGAGACGATCACCACGACCGTTGTAAAGACCGTCATCATGACAGATGCAGAGACGATCACCACGACCGTTGTAAAGACGATCATCATGACAGATGCAGAGACGATCGTCACGACCGTTGTAAAGACGATCACCATGACCGCTGCAGAGACGACCGTCACGACCGTCGTAAAGACGATCACCATGACTGCAAATGCAAAGACCGTCATCATGACTGCAAATGCAAAGACCGTCATCATGACTGCAAATGCAAAGATCATCATGATTTCCGTCATTGCTGGGTTGTATCATGTCATCATTGTAAGAGACGGTTTTGCAATCGTTGCGGTGGTGGATTTTCCCACTAAACGCATTTAGGAAGTAAATGATGTGCGAATTCGCAACTAAGACGGCTCTCATTTGATGTATGAGACCTGCTTACTACTCTTATTTCATTTTTACAGCCTTTTCTTCTCATCCATTGTAAAAGTGCGAATTCGCGCTTTTTTTATTTCATAAAATAATGAAAACCAACATTTTTATTTCCATTTTTACATATTGAATAGGCGAACCCCTATTGGGTCTTTAACATATATAACCAATAGGTGCGACATAAACAAATTTAGATGGTAATTGGAAGGAGGATAAATGAAGCAATGAAAAGAGCGAGACCTTCAAAAATTTTTGTTCCTGATTTCCCTGATGGTGTAAGTGTTGGAGAGGAATGTGTGAAAACAACAATTGAGGAGGGATATCAGAGGGAACATCCCAAGCGTTCAAAGAGTTCATCCCGTTCAAGGCATGAATCGGTTAGACTTTCATCTTCGGTAAGTGAAATAAGTGATCTCATCCACTCGAATGAAATTTTATCTGAAAATGAAATTTTCTTAGATTTATTGGGTGAAGATATTTTACTCGTGATGCAAGAAGATCAGTTAAATTTATTTGGGCAGACGTTCCGGCCGATTTTCTGCGGGACTATTGATGAGGTAACAAACGGTTTTATTACGTTGAACCCTGTTATTATCAAAATGCCAAATGCTCCTTATAACCGTTTTCCAATACCTTTAACGTTTCCGTTAGAAAGAATTTCACATTTCACACGCTTTGATTGCAGCACACGGATTTCATTAACGTAAAGAACAGGGGGCAGCTTTTCCATGTCATTAAATAAAGTCGATCGTTTATTAAGCATAAATGCCATTCGCAGAGTCATTGTTTGTGAAGCGTTTGAAGAAGGAATCGGAGAAAGAGCGTTTATTCTAACTGCACAATATCCCTTCACCTTTATCGGAGAAATTATAGAAGTCGAAGGGGATTTCATCATACTGGAAGCAGAAACAACAAATGTGATGCAATTAGATGGTCATGTGTTCAGAATTCATATTGATGATATAGCGGTTTTCTTTATTGAAAATAAAGAATTCACCATTCCAGATATTTGCTAATGTCATATAACGATGGAAGGAGGGTACTGACTTTGCTAAGAAAGTACCATGTTGTCGCGATTCCCATACGAATTGTTATGAACAAATATGGCGACCATGATCCAAACGGGATGATGTATGTCTTAAAAGAGAATGAAGAAAAAGTAAAACGATGTGTGGCTGAAAACCCCTTTATGCCCGTTGATTTGGTTGAGCCTTTAACTATTAGAGCAAACGTTGGCGATGAAGTAGAAATTTTATTTGAAAACCAGCTTCCCTTTAACACTTCAATGCATATTCAGAGTGCTGAGTACAATGTTCAAACGTCTGACGGTGCCTTTGTAGGCTGCAATAAAGATTCAACTGCACCTCCCTGTCCACCTGGCGGAATACAGGTTTACCATTGGGAAGTGTTTGAGGAAGGCATCCACATTTTCACAGACTTAGGAAATCCATTATCCAGTGAGTTAGGAAGCAATATCCATGGCCTGTTTGGAAGCCTTATTGTGGAAGCGGCCGGGTCATGGTGGACAGATCCAATTACAGGAGAGCCGATAAACAGCGGGGTATCTGCGGATATTCATCACCCATTTTTGCCCTCTTTTCGTGAATTAGCTTGGTTTTTTCATGATGAAACTGAGGTGAAGAATCTTGCTGGCCAAACACCTATTGGGCCACACACACTCCAGCCGGAAAGCACATTCCCGATTAATTACCGTTCAGAGCCTCATCGAAATAGAGTAAATTTAGTTCATCATGGAGTCGTCTGTCCTGACTGTGACGGTGAAGAGGTGCATCATGATTCGTGGACTTTCGGTGATCCAGATACTCCAATCTTGCGTGCTTATAGAGATGATCCGATAAAAATCAGGCTGATCCATGGAGGAACGAAAGAAACCCATACGTTCCATTGGCATGTTCATCAATGGCAATTTGAAGAAAATGATAAAGACTCTGACATTTTGGATGTTCAAGCAGTGTCGCCGCAAAATTCATATACAATTGCTGTTTTATATGGTTCTGGGAGCTTGCATGGCTCTTTTGGCGATGCCATTATTCATTGTCATTTATATCCGCACTTCACTGAGGGAATGTGGGGATTACACCGAACCTTTAACACCCTTCAAGATGGCAGCCAGTGTTACCCAAACGGGGTTCCCATCGCAGCTCTTCAGCCATTGCCTGATCGGGAACCCCCGCCACGGCCAAATGCAGAGCGTCCGGGTTTTCCTAATTTTATTCCGGGTTCTTTTGGGTGCAAAGCACCGAGGCCTCCACTTGGAATTGAAGGGGGACGCCCTTCTACTGAGTTGGAGGTTAAGCAATTTGATCCGCGTGCTGTTCCGGGTGCCGCCTTTACGAATCCATGCCCTCCGGGCGCTCCTGTCAGGGACTTTGATATTGTGCTCGTTCAAATGCCAATTGTCTATAACAAAGAAGGCTGGCATGACCCCCAAGGACGCTTATACCTTCTTGCTGAGGATGAGGAGGATGTTTTATCAGGACGCAAACCGCCGGAACCGTTAACAATACGTGCAAATGCCGGGGAGTGTGTGAGAATAAGGTTTACCAATAAACTGCCTGAAACGATTGGCGGAGACGCATTTCAGCTTGTCATACGGACGTATGAAGCTGGTCTGCATGTCCATTTCGTTAAATTTGATGCGCTTAGTGCTGATGGTTCAAATGTAGGATGGAATTATGATACAAGTGTATTGCCCGGCCAGACAATCCATTATCAATGGTTTGCAGACGTAGAATTAAAAGCGACATTTTTCCATGATCACTTATTTGCCAATGAACACCAGCAGCATGGGGTATTTGCTTCCGTTCTGGTCGAAGCAAGAGGTTCAACCTTCTTAGATAACAAAACTGGAAAAGAAATCCAATCAGGCACTCAAGCAATGATCATGCATCCGTATATTCCTGATTTTCGTGAGCTCATGCTTCAAGTTCATGACTTTTCTTTGTTATTCGATAAAGATGGTTGTCCGCTTAATCCGCCGCCTTTTCCGAGCTCGCATGACGATCCCGGCGTTATGGGAATTAATTATCGAAATGAGCCTCTTCAGTTCCGCTTAAAACAGCCGGGATGCGACCCTGCGTATGTCTTTAGCTCTTACGTTCACGGTGATCCGGTTACGCCAATTTTATCTACCTATAATGGTGACCCGGTCCGTATTCGTTTGATTCAAGGCGCTCATGAAGAATCGCATAGCTTTAATCTGCACCGAATGAGATGGCATCGGGAACGCGCTGACCTAGACTCAGATATTGTTCAGCAACAGCATATCGGAATAGCTGAAGCCTTTACCTTTGAATTTTTTATGGATGGTAAGGGAGACTTTGATACCCTTTATCATTTTGGGGCTCTTGATGATTTATGGCTTGGATTATGGGGGTTGCTGCGCTCTTATCAAGAATATATACCTGAATTAATGCCGCTGCCTGACCAGCCTTTCCCAAAAGAAAGAACGAAGGAACTCCCCTGCCCTACCGGTGAATTGCCGCCACCAGCTAACTCCCCTGGGCAGCCGTGTGAAACAAATGCGCCTGTGAGAAAGTTTGAAGTGGTGGCGTTACAAGCAGATATTGTGTATAACAAATATGGTGATCATGACCCTCATGGCATTGTTTTTGCCTTAGCTGAAAAGGAGGAAGATATACGTTCTGGGACATGTAACCCAGAGCCGCTGATCCTCAGGGCAAATGTTGGTGATTGTGTTGAGATCACATTACACAACAAGCTTGACCCTGATCAATTTCACAATAAACTTATTCATGAATATCCTGAAGTTCCTGTTGAAGCTCCATTTGCACCGTCTTGCAGAATCTCGATGCATCCGCAATTGGTTGAATATGATGTTTTAGGCTCAGACGGAGCAACAGTCGGTTTTAATCCGGATCAGACCGTTGGGCCAGGGGAGTGTATCACTTATAGGTGGTTTATCGATCAAGATGTGGGAGCCTGCAACCTGTGGGATATGGCTGATCTTCGAAATCATCGTCACCATGGAGCTTTTGGAATGTTAATTACAGAACCTCAAGGCTCGGCCTATTTAGATCCAATCACACGAAAAGAAGTAAACCCAGGGGGACAGGAGGTTATTATTTCCCATCCATTTATCGGGGAATATCGTGAATTTGCCATCATCATGCATGATGGAGCAAGATTGCTTGATGCGAATAATAATCTTATACTCGATCCGCGAGTCGTATTCGCAGATCCGGAGAGCGACGAAATTGAGGATTTTGAAGATCAAGGTTCTCGCGGATTTAATTACCGGAATGAACGTTTCAGCCATCGTCTGGCACAAGATCCAGATGTTCATAAAGTGTTTAGTTCTAAAGTTCACGGCGACCCATCAACACCTATATTTTATGCTTATCCCGATGATCCAATAAAAGTACGCTTTATTTTACCGGCAGACCGGGCAAGAGCTCATACCTTCTTAATTCATGGCCACAAATGGCAAAGAAGCAGAAACGATTTGAATTCAGAGGTTGTATCAATGAAAGGGCAAAATATAGCCGGTTCGCAAGACACATTCGAACTGATTAATGGAGCAGGCGGTCACTACGGGACCCCAGGAGACTATATGTATAGATCCGGAAATATTCGTTGGGACATTGAACTGGGATTATGGGGGATTATTCGTGTATTAGATGAAATAAAACCAGATCTACTTGCTCCGTTAAAAACAGCGGATGGAGGCATTGACAATGAATAAGAGCAGCCATTCTTTCGAACATGATTGTCCGGATCCGTTGCTTCACCCTTTTCGGTATCGGTTCCGTTGTCCTGAATGTGTATCTGCAGATGAAGCGGAAGGTTTTTTTTGTTCCCCGTTTCAATGTCAGGAACAAATACCGCAGCCCAGATTCCCATCTCCAACTAGCATATTGCCACATGAAGAACTTGAAGAGCTTCGGGCCTGTATTGAAGAGGTTAACGAACTGCTGAGAACAGTAGGAAATAGGCCGGAACCAGATCAAACCAGAGCATTGCAGCAAAAAATGCAAACACTTCGAAACCAATATGTAAAAGTAGAGATGATATGCGGAGATGAAATAGACATAGTGACTGCTGGTTTTGTTGATTCAGGGCTAGATTTCATTATTTTAGATGATTTTGAGGAGAATATCCTTATCCCTTTTAATAGAATTCGGTTTGTTCAGCACACTAATGATCACGGCAGCCACATGGGGCACGTTCAGGAGTTAATTGATATTGACACTTGCTTGAGACGTGAAATCATCTTACATTTTGGGGAGATCGTCTCAAAAAGCCCATATTTAATCAATTTATTTTTCGGACTTAAGCTGAATCTGTTTTTAGAGAGTTTTATAGGCTGTAAGATTGTAGTGAAATTAGCAGAAGGTGATTCAGGCCAAATCATCCTTATGGATGGCACTTTACAATGTGTAGAGGATGATTCAATTCAAATCAACACCAAAAAAGATATCGTTGAACTTCATTTAAATGACATTTGTTTCATAAAGGTATAATGATTAGTAAAGATATCTTAACTCAAACAGGAAAAGTGGGTTTCAAGAAAGATACGCTTTTCCTGTTTGTTCTTTTATTCCCTCTAATAACTTAATAGAACAAGGTTGTCCTAAATATTCTCGATCGAAAACAGTCACTTTTTATCAAATTGAACCTTGTATGTGATGTTTGATGACGCAAGTCAAAAAAATCAGTGTGTTTCGGAAGAGCTTACCGAAACACACTGATACATGAGTATTAAATCTGTCTGCCAGGTTTGCTGGCTTCCTATAAAAGGTTCGCCAATAACGAGCCTCCGCAGCGTATCAACTTATTAAAACCCTAATGGATGCAAGGACGTAATATCATCTATCAACAACTCAGTTGGGGCGCCATTTCCTGTAGTCCGAACTAGGACAGAATTGTTTCTACGACCAACAATCACCCCTCTATAAGTTTTGCCCTTAGCCTCTATTAGGCACAAAGCTCTTGGCATATTATGCGGAAGCTTTGTTAAAAAATCGATTTTTTCATGGATGGACATCTTACTCATTGGCTTTTTTATCCGTTTATGCGAAACAGCTTTTTCATCGGCTTTTATATTGTGTACAGCTTCCGGTTGCTTTTCTGGATGCTCAGCTTTAGTTTCAGGTCCTTTGATATTTTTTTCATCACCTTTAATTAGACTGTCAGCTCCATTAGATTCAGAACGTTCGCTTTTATGTGAGGATTCTTGATTATTAGTTTCCGAATTTTCTTTATGATGTGAATGATCATTCATATTATTCGAGGTTTGCGGTTTATCCTCTTGCTTTTTTGTTAATTCTTGTATTCGTTTATCCTCCTTACCGACAGATCTACGCTGTTTTCCCTCCGAAATCTTCATTAGGTGTTCCTTTTGCTTTTCTATTGCGTTCAAAAGCTGCTCTTGTTGATTGACCGTTTTATCCGGCAATTGACGTGCTTTTTGAACGGTTTCTGCTTCTTTCTCTTTTGTGTCATTTTCTGCATCTGTTAATGATTGTTCTGGTTCTGATTCTGATTCTGGTTTTGCTGGTGCAAACCTGTTTTTCTTTTTAATAACAATCTCCTGCATGGATGAGCGTGTTTCTGCATAATCCGGCTGAACAATATACATGAGCGGTTTTTTATCCGCGTTTCGTTTCTTATTAGACATCTTCATCCCTCCGATTGTGTCATATTCTATCTATATGACAGAAAGCTGAAAATCAGAAGAAATAAAAAAGCAATCCCTGTTCGGGATTGCCTTACATAGATCCTGCTTAGCGGGCAGTGATATGGAAACCTGAATCAACGTGAAGATTTTCACCTGTAATGCCTCGGGACATATCGCTGAATAAGAACGCAGCTGTATCGCCCACTTCTTCAGGTGTTGTCGTGCGGCGAAGCGGCGCACGCTCTTCGATGTCTTTTAAGATAGAGTTGAAATCGCTGATGCCTTTAGCAGATAATGTTCTGATTGGACCTGCAGAAATGCTGTTAACGCGGATATTTTCTTTTCCTAAGTCAGCAGCTAAGTATTTCACACTTGCATCAAGAGAAGCTTTCGCTACACCCATGACGTTGTAGTTCGGCATCACAAGTTCTCCGCCAAGGTAAGTCAAAGTGACAACGCTTCCGCCTTCAGTCATCATTGGACGTGCCGCTTTCACAACTGCTGTCAGAGAGTATGAGCTGATGTTATGAGCTAAAAGGAAACCGTCACGATTTGTGTTTAAGTATTCGCCGACGAGCTCTTCTTTGTTGGCAAATGCGATACAGTGCGCGATACCGTGGATCACACCGACCTGCTCTTTAATGCTTGCGAAGCAAGTTTCGATTTCCGCATCGTTTGTTACGTCGCAAGGAATGATAATGGAATCATCGCGTTCTAACGTTCCGGCAAGCTCATGAACAGATTTCTCAAGGCGTTCACCTGCGTATGTGAAAATCAAACGTGCGCCTGCTTCATGTAAAGAGCGCGCAATTCCCCACGCGATACTGCGTTTGTTGGCTACCCCCATCACAACAATGTTGCGGCCTTCAAGTGAAAAATTCATATGTATAAAGCCTCCTATATTTAATAAAGACATAGTATTAGTACCTGATCTTAATTCCTATCATAACATAACCTTGTCCAGATGAAAAGCGCATACGATAGACAACGCGAAAGAGATCACCATCAAACTGGTGATCTCATCGGCTTGTTTTTAAGCTGTTTCGTTTAAAGGCGAAATGGTTTGTCGGCCCGTGGCCCGATCCGATGCCGAGCGTATTTTCCACCGCTTCGCGGACAAAGTTGGCCGCAACCTCGAACGCCTGATGAATGCTGTCTCCTTTAGCGGTTTGAGCTGTTAAAGCCGCAGCAAAAGTACAGCCTGTGCCATGGGTATGCTCCGTATCGATATAAGGATGGCTGATTTCCATAAACATGTTTCCATCAAAAAGAAGGTCAGTAATGTGATTATCCTCAGGCTGGTGGCCGCCTTTGATAATCACATGCTGCGCTCCCATCTTTACGAGCTGCTCCGCTGCTTTTTTTCGGTCATCCAGCGAGCGGATTGTCATTCCTGTCAGCGTTTCTGCTTCCGGAACATTCGGCGTAATCACGTAGCTCCTCGGAATGAGCAGCTTTTTTAAGGTAGCAACTGACTCATCGTGCAGCAAGGATGCACCGCCCTTTGCGATCATAACCGGATCAACAATCACACGGTTAAACCCGTACTGGTCAATTTTTCTGGCCACTTCTTCAATCATTTCGGCATTCCAGAGCATTCCCGTTTTTACGGCATCCGGTCTCAAATCCTCGGCAATAGCGTCAATTTGCTGTCTAAGCGCTTCTACAGTCAGCGGATACACCCCATGGACGCCAAGCGTATTTTGGGCGGTTACCGCCGTAATCGCAGACATTCCGAAAACATCAAGCTCTTGAAAGGTTTTAATATCGGCCTGTATCCCTGCGCCGCCGCCTGAATCAGAGCCGGCGATTGTCAATGCTTTATATATACTCATTACATTACACTCCTTTTATGACCCAATCCATTTATGATAAATAGATTTTGCCCGGGCAATATCATTCGTTCCATGGATTAAAGCTCTGCCGTCCCGGAACAGCACCATTTTCATATCAGCCGAGCGGCAGGAAATTAAGTACGGGTTCGCGGCTACTTCAAGCCCTGCTTGCTTCAACTGACCAGCAAGCCCTTCAAGATCCGCTTCTTTTGTAAAGGAGGATCTGATTTGCACCGTGTTCCTGCCGCACAATACAGCCGCTTTTGTTTGGTTTTCATATGACAAAAACGGAAAATCCATTGTGCCGCAGCTTGGGCATGCGTCATGTTTGAGACCCGCCGCTCTCACCTCTGACCGTTCGTTTTTCCACAAGTCAAAGGAGCGCAGCACTGGCTCACATTCCTCTCCCGTCAGCAGCTTCAGCGCGTCTGTCACCTGTAAGACCGCTACCTGCAAAACAGCCGGACTGATGATACCCGCTGTGTCACATGTCGCTCCGCCAATCGGAAGTGTATCGAGCAAACAATGCAGACAGGGGGTTGATCCCGGCACTACGGTAAAGGTGAGGCCGTAGCTCCCTACACAGGCACCGTAGAGAAAAGGAATCCCTTCTTTGACCGCAGCATCATTAACGATCAGGCGGGTTTCAAAATTATCAGCCGCATCCACAATGATCGAAGCGCCTTTAATCAGCTCGAAGATATTTTCCGCTGTCACATCCATAACAAGGCCAGTCACATCGACATCGCTGTTAACCGAACGGAGACGATGCTCAGCAGCGGCCGCTTTCGGCATTTCTTTTTTGACATCATCTTCTGTATACAGCTGCTGGCGCTGCAGGTTGCTCCATTCAACGTAATCTCTATCAGCAATTTTCACAGAGCCGACTCCCGCTCTGACCAGCATTTCAGCACTCGCTGTTCCAAGCGCGCCGGCGCCGATGATCACGGCGCGCGCTTCTTTCAATTTCTTCTGGCCAGCTGGGCCGATCGGAGCAAACAGCTCCTGTCTGGAATACCTGTCCGTCATACAGGAAGACCTTCTCCCGGACTGCTTGCCGTTCCGTATTGCTTAAGCGGAATGCGCCCCGCCTCATAAGAAAGGCGCCCTGCTTCCACCGCGAGCTTCATGGCATGCGCCATTTTTACAGGATCATTCGCGCCTGATACAGCCGTATTGAGAAGTACGCCGTCCGCTCCAAGCTCCATTGCATATGCCGCATCTTTTGGCGATCCTATGCCAGCATCCACAATGACCGGCACTTTCGCCTGTTCAATAATAAATGACAGATTTAAAGGATTTAAAATTCCTTGCCCCGATCCAATCGGAGATGCACCCGGCATGATGGCATGAACGCCAAGCTCTTCCAGCTTTCTTGCCAGCACAACATCATCCGATGTGTACGGGAGCACAATAAATCCTTCTTCAAGAAGCTGTTCAGACGCTTTTAATGTCTCAACAGGATCAGGCAACAGGGAACGGCTGCATCCGATGACTTCAACTTTAATCATGTCACAAAGGCCAGATGCTTTCGCCAGCCTTGCAATCCGGACCGCTTCTTCAGCGGTGCTGGCGCCCGCTGTATTCGGCAGAAGTGTATATTTGGATAAATCAAGCTGTTCCAGAAAATTAGGCTGAGACGCTTCAAAAATGTTCATTCTCCGCACAGCAAATGTTAAAATATCAGACTCAGAAACAGCCACTGCTTCCTTTTGAATTTCAAACGATGGGTATTTCCCCGTGCCAAGCAGCAATCTTGATTGAAATGATTTCCCGCCTATTGTTAACATGCTCATCCGCCTCCTACAAAATGGACAATTTCGATGACATCGCGATCACAAAGCTCTACCTCGTGATAATGTTCTTTATTGATAATTTCTTTATTTTTTTCAACAATAACGATTTTATTTTCAAGCTGATAAGACGCCAGCAGGTCTTGAATTGTACCTGTGTCTTTCTCCCACTTCACTTCTTTACCGTTCAGCTGTAGCATCATATCTGAACCGCCTCCTTGCGATCAATTCGGAATGCGTGCAGCCAGTCTTGATTGACCTCTTTATTCATGATGAGATCACCAATCAAAGCGCCCGTTGCAGGAGCAAGCAGAATCCCATTTCTGAAATGGCCTGCCGCGAATAAAATACGGCTGTCCTCAGGGTGTCTGCCGATGTACGGTTTCCCATCCTTTGTTCCCGGCCGCAGTCCCGCCCAAAAACGATCCACCTTCATATTCTGAATGGCAGGCAGCATCGTTTTTGCTTTTTTCATAACTGATTCCAGTCCGCCAAGATCCGGTGTTTCACTCCAGTCACCCGGCTTCATCGTCGCGCCGACAACCAGCCTGCCGCTTTTTCTCGGTACGATATAGCAATGGTCATGGTAAAGTGTTTTTGTCAGCGGTATCTCATCATTCCAAACAGACAGGCACTCCCCTTTTACAGGGAAAAATGAATTGTTCAGCCCGAGCTGTTTAAAAAACCTTCCGCTCCACACCCCGCTGGCGACAACGACATGATCTGCCCATACATTGCCATTCGGCGTCTCAATGGACAGCGCTTCACCGTCACGTTCGATTTGCAGGACAGGAGTATGCTCAAAAATCTCCGCCCCAAGCGCTTTTGCTGCTTTCGCATATGCCTTACAAACAAAATAAGGCTCAACATGCACATCATCCTGAATAAAGGCTGCCCCGAAAATGTCAGCAGACGCATACGGCTCATTTTCTAAAACCTCTTCTTTTGTATGCCAGCTGACAGAATCCAAGTCGTCCATTTTCCTCAGCCGCAGCATATCTTCTTCAGAAAACGCAAGCTTAAACATACCGCCGTTATGCTGTCTGATATCAATACCGGATAATGCGTAAAGCTCTTCTCCAAGACCTTTGTACAGACGCTGGCTGTGCATGGCAAAGTCAAAAAACGCGTCTCGCTCCTCGCACTCGGCATGGGCGCCCAGCATTCCGGCAGCGGCACTTGTTGTTCTGTCGCCCATTATGCCACTTTCAAACAGTGCGATGTTTTTGTTTACCTTTGCTACATGATAAGCAATCGCGGAACCGATAATTCCGCCTCCAATGACAACTGCTTCATAATGCCTTTTCATAGCGCATCTCCTTTAGCTTGCGGGAATATCGTCTGGCAGCTTCCAAAGGGTCCGCGGAAGAAAAAATTCCCGACATGACTGCAATACCTTCTGCTCCTGCACGCTTTACGTCTCTTAATCTGTCCGGCGTCATTCCGCCGATCGCAATAACCGGGATGGAAATCCGCTGTTTGATATCTGACAGCAATGAAACACCTCTGCCTTCAAGGCCCTTTTTACAATCCGTTTCAAACACATGGCCGAACAACACGTAGTCAGCGTCTTCCTTTTCTGCTTGAACCGCTTCCTCAAGTGAATGCACCGATCGGCCGATATGAAGGTGAGGAAATCTGGCTCTGACCTGCTTCGGCGAAAAGCTTCTGCTCGGCAGCTGCACACGATGAATCGTAGAAAAAAGCGCAATATCCACCCGCCCATTCATGACCAGCTTTCGTTTATCAACACCGCCTTCAGAAATAAGCCCGAGCAGTTTCAAAATGTCGGCTGCCGATTTTGACCGTTCCCGAATGTGTATAAAATCAACTTCATTACGAATAGCTATGATTGCTCTGGCTAACTCTTCAACCGGCTTGCAGTCATCAGTTATGGCGTGAAGCTCCAAATTCCTCCACCTCTTTTATGCCGCGGTCGGACCAGCCTTCTTTTCGGTAGGCCATTCCCCAAAATTGATATTCATAGAAGCTGGAAATAACAAAATTCTCTTTCATCTTGGCGCGCACTTCATCTGTGCTGTTTTCCGCCAGCTCATCAAACCGATTGATTTGCTCTTCGACCTGCTGTCTGAACCAGTCACCGCCGTATGTGCCGATCCACTTCTGATAAATCGGATGCCCCGGATCACAATGCAGCAATTTCTCCCCAACTTCGTAATAAAGCCAGTAGCATGGCAGCAGGGCCGCTAAGATCTCAGCAAAATTCCCGCTCAAAACCGAACGGTACATATGGGATGTATAAGAGTATGCCGTAGGAGACGGCTTAAACGCCTTACGCTCTTCCTCACTGATTTCCAACAGCTCCGCAAACTCGCGATGAAGCGCCATTTCCGCCTCATATGTACCTTGAGCGTGGCTTGCCATCCGTCCCGTTGTATAAAGGTCCTTCGCATAAGCGGCGCCAAATGATTGCACCTTCGCAAAATGCGTTAAATAATAAGAATCCTGAAGCACGTAGTATTTAAAACGATCAATTGGAAGCGTTCCGTCACCGATTCCCTGAACGAACGGATGGACAAAGCTCCCCTCCCACCATTCTGCGGCTGCACTGCGGCATTCTTCTGAAAACTTCACACGTCATTCCCCCTGTCTGATAAATAAAAAAACCACTTTCCCGCAAGGAAAAGTGGTTTGGAATTGGCATAGTTAAATAACACAAATACCGCTCCACTTCCCTACGCAGGTCTGAACCTGTTCAAGTTATGAGGGTCTAAAAGTCACACTTTTATCTCAGCCCTTATGAAGGACACCCCTAGTGGTAATACGAATACATATTGAATTGTTCTGCACCTCTATATTAACACGAATCCCTATTTGGTCAAGGTTTATCCTTCTAATGTTTTCTTAAGCTCCGTTACGTACCCGCGAGATCCGGTAACAATTAAGCGGTCTCCCAGTTTCAGCCTTGTGTCCCCATGAGGAACGATGCTATCAACACCTCTGAAAATCCTGACAAAGATGACGTCGCCTGTTAAAGGGAATTCCCGCAAAATCACACCGTCGTAAGTGCTATTATCCATATTAATTTGATACAGGGAAGACTCCTGGTTCGTGAGAAGCCTCATGACTCCGGGCGCTTCTATCAGTGCGCGAAGCAGTGTTTTTGTTGACAGCAGAATAGAAAAGATGCTGATTCCCTGCTCCTTCAGAGCTGCTTCATTTTCCGGTGATCCTACACTGGCAATGACTCTCTCTGTGCCTTTTTCTTTTGCAAGTAATGCAATGTCCGCATTCATGTCTTCATTCCCTGTCGCCACAACGAGGATATCCGTATCAAAAATGCCGAGTGATTCAAGCGTCTCGTGTTCATAGTCAGAAATCGTTTCGATAGTAAATACTGATTCTGAAAGCTTTTCCTCCGCATTCTCTTGGTAGACGTGTACAACACGCACATCATACTCTTCCTCCGGCAGTTCAAGAGTAACAGGTAATGTCATTTGGTTTGCACCGATAAACGTAATCGTCTTTTTCTCCTCCGGCTGCTCCTCCCGTTTGTACAACTTTTTAAAGAAGACCGGCGAAAAAATACTTGCAATGACGGCTACTAACGTCAGTGCTCCTGACATATTTGCGCTGATCACGTGAAGCTGCTCGCCGATTGTCGCAGCGGCAATCACGAGCGAAAGCGTTGATGTCAGCAGGAAACCAGATGCCAAAACGGTTCGGTTATCATACCACTTCCTCAAGTACAAAACAGGAAGGATTTTGCTTACTAACAGCGCCAGAAGCAGAAGTGGAATCATGATTAATATTTTCGGATCTTGGAAAAGGGTCCATATATCCAGCTTCACACCGACCATCACAAAGAAAATCGGAATTAAGAACCCGTAGCCGAATGAATCCAGCTGCTGAACAAGTTCTTTGTTTGGCGAAAGAAGGGAAACAAGAACCCCTGCTAAGAAAGCGCCGAGAATATTTTCTGCCCCAAGTGATTCAGACAGGGCAACAAGTACGATAATTAACGTAAAAATCGCGCGCGTTCCGATCTGGATCGTCCCTTTTGACATGGTTTGAACAAAAGAGCGATGTTTGAAGACACGGCCGAAAAAGTAAAGCACCACTCCGGCTGCAAACAGGATCATCAGGAGCCACATGTTTCCGCTGTCCTCTCCGTATAAAGAAGAAAAAACAGCAAGAAGAATCATCGTAGCCAAATCAGCAATAACAGCAACGAGCAAAATAATCTGCCCGATATTTGAATTCATGATCCGTTCTTCTTTTAATGTTGGTACGACAACGCCTAATGAAATCGTTGAAATAATAAGCGTCATTAAAAATGCATTTTCGATAAATCCTGCCAAGACGAACCCATAGGACAGCAGTAATGATAAAATAAAAATACCGCCAAAGATAATAGATGCCGCAGCAAACGTATTAGGCGCTTCTTTGCCGTTCGGCATAAGCTGCTTTTTCTTTCCTTTCTCAAACGATGAAAAATCAATTTCAAGCCCGCTTAAAAACATTAAAAAGATAAATCCGAGCATAGAAAGCGTCTGGAGCCATGTGTCACCCTCCACAACTAAATTAAGGCCGCTTTTTCCTATGATCAATCCCATAATGATTTCAGCAACAACAACCGGGATGCTGAGTTTAAACCGATGCAAAAGGATGGGTGTCAAAAATGCAACGATAAGTACAACAACTAAAGATGCGACAGATGTATGCGCCATAATTAGAACCTCCTTTTTAGATCAGGGTTATACCAGTTCTTAATCAAAGAACAAAACCTCAAATTTTAAAAAAACATAACGCGATTTTAACAAGGGTGATGATAAAAAATAAAGTAATATGGTCTAAATCCTGTTTAGAAAATGATTCTTCTATAATTTGCACATAAAAGCTTGTGATGACTCACAGTACTTTGCATCATAATAAATAAAATCATTGGTAAGGAGGATGCCGCATGGCTTACGACATAATCAGCGATATTCATGGCTGCTATGACGAAATGACTGCATTAATCCAAAAGCTTGGCTATACGATCAAAAATGGAGTACCTGTACACGAGGAAGGGAGGATGCTTGTTTTTGCCGGTGATTTAACCGACAGAGGACCCAAATCGATAGAGGTCATCCGCTTTGTAGCGGGCGCTTACGACAAAGGCGCTGTACGTTATGTCCCGGGAAATCATTGCAATAAGCTGTACCGCTACTTAAAAGGAAATCCGGTGAAAGTGATGCACGGTCTCGAAACAACAGCGGCAGAGCTTGAGGAACTTTCTAAAGAAGAAAGAACAGCAGTCAGCGAACAGTTTATGAAGCTATACGAAACAGCGCCGCTTTACGACATCTTACATAACGGAGAATTAGTTGTCGCCCATGCTGGCATAAAGGCTGACGATATCGGCAAATATACCCGCAGGGTGAAAGACTTTGTGCTTTACGGTGATGTGACGGGCGAAACGTATCCGGACGGCAGACCCGTCAGACGTGATTGGGCGGCAGCCTATAACGGCAAGGCTTGGGTCGTATACGGCCATACACCTGTGAAAGAGCCTCGGAAAGCCAATCGCACCATCAACATTGATACAGGCTGCGTGTTCGGAAATAAACTGACAGGCTTTCGCTTTCCAGAAATAGAAACCGTCTCAGTTCCAAGTTCCCTGCCTTATGACGAATCAAGATTTCGTTCCATATAAAAAAGGAGAGAATCAATGATTCTCTCCTTTTATCAGTTCGTTCATATCTTGAGGCAGTGACGCATGAAACGTCATGTTCTCCTGTGTCAGCGGATGGATAAATGAAAGCTGCTCGCTGTGCAGGGCCTGGCGGCCAATTTCCCGTCTCGTTCCGCCGTACAGTGTATCGCCGCACAGCGGGTGCCCAAGATAGCTCATATGTACACGAATTTGGTGGGTCCGTCCAGTCTCAAGCTGCAATGTCACCAAGGTCATATCGTCATTTGCGCATGTGACATAAAAATGAGTAACAGCCTTCTGGCCATCCGGTGTCACTGTCCGTTCAATAATACTGTCAGGATGTCTGCCAATCGGAGCATCAACTGTTCCCTCCGCCTGTGTCAACCGCCCGTGGACCACTGCCACATACCGGCGTTTCACAAGCCCGTTTTTTTGCGCTGATGATAAAATGGAGTGGGCAAACCGATGCTTGGCAACAAGCATGACACCTGATGTATCCCGGTCAAGCCGTGTGACAAGGTGAACTGTCGCCCTCACTCCATTTTTTTGATAATGATGGATAATTCCATTAGCAATGCTGCCGGACGGGTGCTCTCTCGAGGGGATAGAAGACACATACGGCTGCTTGTTTATCACAAGCACATGTTCATCCTCATACAGGATATCGAGCGGAACAGGCTCTGCCAATAGCGTCTTGCTCACCAGTTCCTCAGGAAACTTCACAGTAAGAAGTTCTCCCTCTCTCAAAACGTATTTGACCGTCACATGCTCACCGTTGATTAACAGGTCTCCACCGCCAAACTTGATATCGGTCAGCAGACGTTTTGATATTCCCAGTTCACCCGCATATTCTTTAAGCGTCATCCCGTCTTCGGCGGAAGTAATGTTCTTTCTGATAAAAAAATGATCCACGTTACGTCCTCTTTCTATTCGCCTTTACCGATAAACGAATCTTGGACTCTTTTCCAAAATGGAAACGGACGGAATCTCGCAAACCTCACATTTTCGGAAGCAACTTGGCAGCGGATTGACTTTACATCCTTATGAAGAAGGGTTAAATGGTCAATCGTCACCTGAAAGTCAACTTCGTTTCTCGGCTTAATCATGCAATCATGATGGGAAGGGAGAAGCAGCGGCGATCCAACCGTCCGAAATACGCGGTTGTTAATAGAAGCCATTTCCGCAAGCTGGATCGCTCTGATAGACGGATGGATAATCGCTCCGCCCAGCGCCTTATTGTAGGCTGTGCTGCCAGATGGCGTTGACAGGCAGAGGCCGTCGCCCCGGAAGGTTTCAAAGAGCTGTCCCTTAATTTCCACATCAGCTACAAGGCTTCCTTCTATGCTTTTAATCGTGCATTCATTCAATGCTAAATACCTTTCTTCCCGCTCGTTTTCGTGATAGGTCACAATCACTTCGAGAAGCGGATATTCGACTGTATGATACGGCGTTTTCGCAATCGCTAGAACAAGTTTTTCAATTTCATGAGGAACCCAGTCGGCATAAAACCCCAGATGACCCGTGTGAACGCCGACAAAAGCTGTTTTGTCCAATCGGTCGCTGTACCTGTGAAAAGCGTACAAAAGCGTTCCGTCGCCTCCGACTGAAATGACGATTTCCGGTTCATTTTCATCCAGTTCCATATCAAAATCCAATAAATACGCCTGTATTTTGCTTTTCAGCGTATCAGAAACTTGATCTCCTTTTGATGATACGGCAAATTTCATGCTTTTCTTCCCCTTTACCTATTGTTGCTCGCTTCCTTTTTTCTTTCTAGAAAAGGCAGCTTGAGCTTCTTGCACTTCACCCCTGATCTCCGACATCTCTTCATCAAGCCGGGAAGCCGCTTCAGAAGCACGCTGAAGCCTTAATTTTACTTTTTCAGGGATGTTTCCGCTGTATTTATAATTCAGTGAATGCTCAATGGTCGCCCAAAAATTCATCGCCAGCGTGCGGATCTGTATTTCGACGAGAACATGTTTTTCTCCGGATACCGTCTGTAAAGGATACAGCACGACAAGATGATATGACCGGTACCCGCTCTCTTTATGTTCTGCAATATAATCCCTCTGATCCACAACGGTGAAATCTTTTCTGGCAAACAGCATGTCTTTTACAATTTGGATGTCATCGACAAATTGGCACATGATTCTAAGGCCTGCGATATCCTGCATGGTTTCAATTTCATGTAAAGGTATGCTTTTCCGTCTCGCTTTTTCAAGTATGCTCGCCACAGGTTTGACGCGCCCGGTCACAAATTCGATCGGAGAATGGTCATCCTCGTATTCATATAATGTGCGGATCCCCTTGAGTTTCACTTTCAACTCTTCCACAGCCTGGCGGTATGGCACTAAAAAACGCTCCCATTGTTTGTCATCCATCATACATCCCCCAATTCCGAACCAGTTTCTATCAAAACACGCGCTTCACTTTTTCTTCCATTTCTCCATAGTTTGCATTATCTTTAATATTTTCTAAAAGATACTCCAATTCCTCATGCAGGCCTGCCAGTTCAATGGTTTTGTTTCCGGCCTCTAAAACAACCGGGACTCTTTGTGCATGGGCCTTCTTCAGTTCGGGCCATACATGTTCCTTTATAATGACATATTCAAAAGAATCAGCTAATTCAAGTATGTATACAAAAGCAAAGTGGTCAGAATCAACAAGCATTTGACCTGACGGTTTGCGTTCTGCTTCGTTTCCTTCCGTCTCACAGGTAAGGCGAAGCTGATCATCCGATAATGTTGCGTTCAAGATTTCGATTCTGTTTTGCATAATGCTCTCCTTTTTAAACAAAGTACAGATTCATTTTATCATACCAAGCTGGATATTGATAAACCTAACATCTAAAGAGATAATAGGAAAAATAAGATTTTCAGGGCGGAAAGGAAGAGCAACATGAGCCAAGAAATTGAAATAGAATTTAAAAACATGCTGACCAAACAAGAATTTGAAACGATAACAGCCGCACTCCAGCTGACAGAAAAAGATTTTACAGATCAGAAGAATCATTATTTTGACACAAGCAGCTTTGCGCTTAAACAAAAACACGCTGCGCTGCGAATCCGCAGAAAAAACGGAGAGTATGTTCTGACATTAAAAGAACCGGCAGATGTAGGGCTTCTGGAAACGCACCAACAGCTTTCAGCGGTTTCAGACCTTACTGGCTTTTCAGTTCCCGAAGGCCCTGTGATGGACCAGCTGCACAAGCTTCGGATCGATACAGATGCCATTCAATACTTTGGATCTTTAGCAACAAATCGCGCGGAAAAAGTAACAGAAAAAGGCTTAATAGTTTTAGACCACAGCCGATATTTAAATAAAGAGGACTATGAAATCGAATTTGAGGCGGCAGACTGGCATGAGGGCAGACAGGCCTTTGAGGAGCTGCTTCAGCAATTCAGCATTCCTCGGCGAGAAACCAAAAATAAAATTCTGCGATTTTATGAAGAAAAACGAAAGTCTATATAAGGTGGAATGACATCGTGAATGTAACGAATTGGGGAGCATTACTTCAGCTTCAGGCATTACAGTCCATATCTAATGCACGCAGCACAGGCACTCAAAATGATGCGGAAAGCCCGCTCTCAAGCTTCAGCTCTTTGCTAAGCCAATATACAAACGGCCTGACGACTCAGCAACCAACAGCATCTTCTGCAACGTCAAGCCCGCCCAGTCTGCTGAACAGCGCTTCTTCAACAGCGCCGCCATTGCTTTCAGCTTATGGGCTCAACTCATATACAAATAGCAATTCAGGTTATATCACAAACACGGCAGACAGCACCGTAACAGCTGCCGCAAATTCCTCTTCAAACAAGCGTGAAACAAAACAGATCAGTTCGGGAGACTTCTCCATTGACAATGCTATAAAAAAAGCAGCTGATAAATATGGCGTTGATGAAAAACTAATCCGTGCCGTCATCAAGCAGGAATCAGGCTTTCATGCAAAAGCGGTCAGCGGAGCAGGTGCGATGGGCCTCATGCAGCTCATGCCGTCAACGGCAAGCTCACTTGGCGTTTCTAATCCGCTGGATCCGCAGCAAAATGTGGAGGGCGGAACGAAATATTTAAAACAAATGCTGAATAAATACGACGGCAATGTGTCTATGGCATTAGCGGCTTACAACGCCGGGCCGGGAAATGTTGACCGATACGGAGGTATTCCTCCTTTCCAAGAAACGCAAAACTATGTAAAAAAAATAACTTCAGCTTATTACGCGTAACCAGAGCGGCTTCTGCCCTCTGGTTTTTTTGCGAAGTGAAATCTTACGCATTCCTGATTTTTATGTGATATGATATGAAATACAACCCCTGGCTTACAGCCGAAACTTGTCATCAAACACATAAAAGGCAGTTTGTTTGTAGAAATGATGCCTTGTTGCTAAAATAAATTTAGATGAATTGTTAACATACAGAAAATTACTTTTTGCAATAGGATTTATGATTCCTATTAGCCATATTTAAAGGAGTAGTCAACATGGGACAATCGTTTAACGCACCTTATGAAGCGATTGGAGAAGAACTTCTATCGCAACTTGTTGATACTTTTTATGAGCGTGTCGCGTCTCATCCTTTGCTGAAGCCAATTTTTCCGAGCGATTTAACAGAAACCGCCAGGAAACAGAAGCAATTTTTGACTCAATATTTAGGCGGGCCTCCGCTTTATACTGAGGAACACGGCCACCCCATGCTCAGAGCAAGGCATCTTCCCTTTCCAATTACAAATGAGAGAGCTGATGCGTGGCTCAGCTGTATGAAGGACGCAATGGACCATGTAGGGCTGGAGGGCGATATTCGTGAGTTTTTGTTTGGCCGGCTGGAATTGACAGCAAGGCATATGGTGAATCATGAAGCGGAGGATCGATCATCTTGACAAACTATCAGCATGAGCAATACTTCGCCCATTGCCACGGCCATCCAAAAAAACCGCTTGAAATCTACATGTTTGTAGACCCTTTATGTCCTGAATGCTGGTCCTTAGAGCCCGTTATTAAAAAGCTGAAAATTAGATACGGACGCTTTTTCACATTACGCATTATAGCTTCCGCAAGCCTTACCACGTTAAATAAGAAACGGAAAAAGCATCTTCTCGCAGAAGCATGGGAAAAGATCGCGAGCCGCTCTGGCATGTCGTGTGACGGCAATGTCTGGTTCGAGCAAGATCAGCCGCTTTCATCGCCTTATATGGCTGCTCTCGCTTTTAAAGCAGCCGAACTGCAAGGAAGAAAAGCCGGCATGCAATTTCTCAGAAATATGCAGGAAAGTCTGTTTGTTTCAAAGAAAAATATTACGGATGAAAACGTGCTATTGGAAATCGCGGAAAAAACGAGTCTCGATCTTGAAGAGTTCAAAAATGATCTGCATTCTCAAAGCGCGGTCAAGGCGCTTCAATGTGACATGAGAATTGCCGCTGAGATGGATGTTTCCGTCAATCCGACGCTGACGTTTTTCAATACACAGCATGAGGACGAAGGTCTTAAAGTACCCGGCAGCTATTCATATGACGTATATGAAGAAATCTTATTTGAGATGCTTGGCGACGAGCCGACGCCGTCGGAAACACCGCCTCTGGAATGTTTTATTGAATATTTCCGCTTCGTTGCCTCCAAGGAAATTGCTCTAGTTTATGACCTGAGCCTTGAAGAGGTAGAAAAAGAAATGAAAAAATTGGCGTTTGCTAAAAAGGTTGCCAAAGTGGAAGCCAAAAACGGAATGTTTTGGAAGTCTCTCAGCACTTATTCTGATGAGTATCAATCATGTGAAAAATAGCCGCAGGCGTGTATATGCTTGAGGCTGTTTTTTTGCACCGGCATCAAACATACGTTCTATCCATAACACTAAAGAAACCGCGCCGGGATAAGCGCGGTTTCATATGTCTTAACGACAACAAAGGGGATGGGAGAAATTTTTCACGGTCAAACAAAGGGGTAATGTTTGTTTGTGATCAATTTCACATCCTTATGATAACAAAAGATGTCGACTGTTGACAACCTCTATGCTTAATGTTCATATTTTTGTCACAAAACATAACGAAGTACATTCGCTCATATCCTAATAAGGAAAAAGGACGAGGGGGACCGCCATGATGTATACTGTGATCTCAATTGTGTGCATTGCCGTTTTTTTCTGCTTGAATATACTGGGCATGATGCATATGCTGCCGCTTTATATTACCTCTCCTCTGCTGTTTCTGTCTATTTTGTTTACCCTCTACCGCCTGAACCACCGGAAAACCTTTAAAGGGTTTTAAAAAGCCTGTGCGTCATTTCTGCACAGGCTTTCTTTTTTAAGACTGCTTGACTTTCATCAGCAGCTCTTCCATTTCATCAAGTTTTTCTTCAAACATTTTGCACGCAGCTTCAATCGGCTCTGGAGACGTCATATCAACGCCCGCTTTTTTCAGTACATCAATCGGGTATTGTGAGCTTCCCGCTTTCAGGAAGTCAATATAACGGTCAACCGCCGGCTTTCCTTCTTTTAAAATCTGGCTGCTCAACGCTTGGGCAGCACTGTACCCTGTCGCATACTGATACACATAGTAATTGTAATAGAAGTGCGGAATCCGTGACCATTCAAGGCCGATTTCCTTATCAATGACCATGCCGTCTCCAAAATACTTTTTATTCAGATCGTAATAGACATTCGTCAGAAGCTCAGGTGTAAGCGGCTCCCCTTCTTGCGCCTTTGAATGGATCAGATGTTCAAATTCAGCAAACATCGTTTGTCTAAAGACCGTTCCTCTGAAGCCCTCAAGCATATGGTTGAGAATATATAAGCGCTGTTTTTCATCATCTAAGTTGTTCAGCAGGTATTCGCCAAGAAGCGCTTCGTTTGTCGTAGACGCAACTTCCGCTACAAAGATACTGTAATTGCCGTATGGATATGGCTGGTGCTTTCTCGTATAGTAGCTGTGCACGGAATGTCCAAACTCGTGCACAAGCGTAAAGAGATTATTGACGTTATCATGCCAGTTCATCAAGATATACGGATTCGTGCCGTAAGCTCCTGAAGAATAAGCGCCATTGCGTTTTCCTTTATTTTCATAAACGTCGACCCAGCGGTTCTCCAGCCCTTCTTTTAAGATGGAGGCGTATTCTTCCCCTAAAGGTGCCAGACCTTTCAGCATATAATCTTTGGCTTCCTCGTAGGTGACCTTCATCCCCGCATCCTTCACAAGCGGTGTATATAGATCATAGATATGCACCTCATCAAGCTCAAGCACTTTCTTTCTCAGCGCGATATAGCGGTGCAGGAGCGGCAAATGCTTATGAATCGTTTTAACGAGGTTGTCGTATACTTCCTCAGGAATACTGTTGTTAGAAAGTGCAGCTTCACGTGCAGATTTGTATTTTTTCACTCTCGCGTAGAAGTTGTCCTTTTTCACAGTGCCGCTTAGCGTCGTAGCCATTGTGTTTTTATATTGTCCATATGTTTTATATACTGCTTCAAAGGCATTTTTGCGGACTTCACGGTTTTCACTTTCTAAGAAATTAATAAAATTCCCGTGAGTGATCTGTTTTTCATTCCCCTCTTCATCCTTAATAGACGGGAATGTAATTTCGGCGTTATTTAACACGCTGAACGTATTGGAAGATGAACCTAGCACATCAGAAGCTTCAGCAAGCAGCGCCTCTTCCTTCTCGCTCAGCACGTGCGGGCGTTCCTTTGTAATCTCCTCAATCGCATGAGAGTACAGCTTCAGTTCTTCTTTTTCAAGAATAAACTGCTGCAGTTTGTCTTCTTCTATGGATAAAATTTCCGGAACCAAATAAGCTGTCGCGCTTGCGGCCTGTGTATATAGGTTTCCCGCTTTGTCATTCAGCCCCTGATAAAAAGAGTTCCCGGTATCTTGGTCAGAGCGCATATGCGCATATGTGTAAAGCCTGCCCAGCCGCTCCATCACTTTATCTTGGAATGTAAGAGCTTGGTATAAATGGTCAGCTGAATCTGCCAGCTTTCCTTTATACTTAGATAAATTCGGAATTAATTCTTTTACAGCTTGAAATTCTTTATTCCAGGCCTCATCACTAGGAAAAATATCCTCAAGTCTCCATGTGTCTTCTGCCTTTACCTCACTTCTGTCAGGCAGTTGGTTTGCTTTTTTTTCCTCAGCCATGGTGATCCCCCTCGTTTTCTTTGATTCAAGCCAATTGAAAAAACCGCTGTTTCTCAATAAACTTGTGTTGTGAATATCTTCCGGCTTTTCACTGCCTTTTGTCAAATCATATGCCGTAATGAAGAGAACGAATGCCAATAAAGCAGTAAAAACACGAAAAACCTTTTTTATTGTGCCTTTCACAGCCAGCCCACCACCTTTGTCTTAGGGTGAGCCAAATGAGACAAACTCATTCTATAAAACAGCTGCGGTCACTCTCTATGAGATCCTGTAATGAGCGTACGCCCTCTGCAGGCTGATTCAGCACATATACTTCTTTCTGAGTCTCCCTTAAAAATCCCTTCTTGCACAAAAAATCAATGTACTGCTTCACCGCTTCAGAAAGACAATCTTCGCTGCATTTGTACCTGAGCGAAATGTTCTTTTTATGGATGTGCAGTTTGCACTGCTGTAAAACAGCTGAAAAGCGGATTGGCGCGCGTTTATATCCCAGATCCGTAATAAACAGATATAGAAACCCCTGCCACACAAAGACCGGGCTATTAAAAACAGCCCCTTTTATAACAGGGACAAACACTTCCGTCGGAAGAAAAGAAAGGGGTGTCTGCCGCTTTTCATAAAACAGCAGCCTGAGGCGATTTGTTTCCTTGGAGATAAACCGATGGGGTTTATGGCGAAAACGGTGAATCGCTTTCGTCCAGCCGGAATATTGAAATGCGGGCGTCGGTTCAGTAAAAAAAAGATCGTTTGCAGCAGCCCGATGGATAGGAATCGTTTGAACAAAGGAATAAGAATGGTTTGTGTAAAACGGAATGATGTGGCTGAGCCGGCGGAAAGAACGTGTTTCCGGGCAATAACATATCAGTTCCCTATATGGGCTTGCATTGATAAATTGCCAATGGAAAGCAGAAAGCTGATAAAAGGACGGTGCAGAGCGTTTTAAGCGGCTGTGCCCCACAATCCACTGCGGGATGATTCCTGCTTTTTTGAAGCCCTCTGTCCGCTTTTGAAAGACATCTGGAGCAAGAGTGGCACATTGATACTCAACAGCAAGCATGCGTCCTTTGATCTTTGTCATGATGTCTGGTCTTTGATTGATGTTTTTCATATACGGTTCTAATATCGGGGAAGCCTGTTGCGTTTTCAGCCATACATACAGCTGTCTTTTTCCTTCTAAGTGATAGGCGCTTTCCGGTTCTATGTCTATCGAACAGGATTTGTTCTGTTTATGGGCGAAATGCGGTGCTTTCTGGAGGCCGAGCTTCACAGCAAGCTCACCTCCGCAAACCGGACAGAAGAATCGTCTCCCCTTTAATTTCCGGGTTTGCCGAGCGCCTAGAAGGTGAAATATTTGGCCGTCTTCAGTCACAGCACTAAACAATTGTCATCTCTCCTTTCCAGATGAGGTATACTTTCTGGAAAAGATGAACAACTCCTGTTCTCCGTCATTTCTCATGTATGTATGTTTATAAATTTTTCACGTCTCAAAAATGGCATTTCATTGCATAAAAAAAACCGATTTCCGGAAAGAAATCGGTTTGCTATGATGCAAAGTGTTTTTTTATTGTTTCCAGAGCATGCTCTGAAATAATCAGCTTGCCGTACTCTTCAAGACGGTGTATGCTGATTGAGGATTCATTTGCGTACTCCAACAGGATGCTTAGCTGATTTTCAACCTCTTCATCAGTCATATTGCCAAAATCTACATATAAATAATATCGGTTCTCAAACGAGTATAAAGTCGTTTTGCTTCCGTTAACGTTCAATTTAGATAGAGAAATAACATCCTCAAAATCGCCAAACCGCAAGACAAATTGAAGCTTTTGCTCCTTCTCTTCCTGATTGACGGCTTGCTCTTCTTTCTGGAAATCATCCAGCAAGGCGTCAAGATCCTCAGATGCTGGTTCTTGCTTTTTATCCTCAGGAATCGGCAGTTCGAGCTTTTGTCCGTCTTTGGAAAGCTGGGCTTTTGTGACGATGATTTCTAATCCTTTGTCCAGTGCCTGCACTTGAATCCAAAGAGGGCCTTCCACAGCAAATTCCTCTTCCTCATGAACTTCATCCATAACTTCCCAGAAAAGTTCTTCACTGCGTTCACGGTTATACCAAATTTCTTCTCTGTCAAAACCGCGATCTTCAATATCTCCGTAAGACATATAAAATTTTACTGTATGCTCGTTAATTCTTTCAATTTCCATTTGCCAACCTTCCCTTCTATATAAGATGTTGAAGGGACATCTAAGCTCCCGATTAATAAGTACTTTACTACACTTTACCCATTCCGTCCACATCTTAACCTTAATGGAAGGCCAGTGTGAATTCCTTTGTATTTTCTATTTTATGATAAAACAGTCACAAAAGAAATAAAAATGCACCTTCACCTAAAAAAAGGCAGATCTGCGGCTCATATCATAAAATATAACCTGTCTCATATAGTAGTAGTACAAGCGATGGAACGAAAGCGAGGTGCCGATTTATGGAGTACGACTATCTGATTTCTCTGCTTGTTATTGTTGGGATCGACCTGATCCTCGGCGGAGATAATGCGGTCGTCATTGCCATGGCCAGCAGAAATTTGCCGGACAAGCAAAGACAGCAAGCTATTATTCTCGGAACATTTATCGCTGTTGCCATGAGAATCGGATTAACAAGCGCAGCGGTTTACCTTTTGAACATTCCGTTCTTGCAGTGCGCCGGCGGAATTTTCCTGCTGTATTTAGGGTATCAGCTGCTGATTGAAAAAAAAGACACGCAGCACATCAAAAGCAGCACCTCCCTGTGGAGAGCGATACGAACGATTGTGCTTGCAGATCTCTTTATGTCTCTGGACAACGTCATAGCAGTTGCGGGAGCGTCACACGGTGAGTTTTCTCTCGTGGCCATAGGTTTGTGTGTATCGGTGCCGGTTATTATTTGGGGCAGTAAACTCATCCATATCGCACTTGAGAAAATGCCGGTTCTGATTTACGCGGGAAGCGGTCTGCTTGCTTATACAGGGGGAGAAATGATTGTCAGGGACAAGAAGCTGTCTTTTTTTATGGCGCAGCACGGCGTAGTCGAAACGCTCCTCCCCGTTTTAACGGTCGCGTTTGTTATTCTTGCGAGTATTTATTATCAGCAGGTGGAAAAATAAAAGAAGGCTGATCACTCAGCCTTCTTTTGATGATTCGATCTATTAGTTTGCCAAACGCTGTGCTTCTCTTAATTGGAAAGAGCGGACTTTTCTTGGCAGGAAACGTCTAATTTCGTCTTCGTTGTACCCGACCTGCAAACGTTTTTCGTCGATGATGATTGGACGGCGAAGCAAACCTGGATGCTCGTTGATCAAGCGGTACAAGTCTTGCAGCGGCATAGATTCAACGTTCACATTCAGTTTTTGGAATACTTTTGAACGAGTTGAGATAATTTCATCTGTTCCGTCCTCAGTCATTCGAAGAATTTGTTTTATTTCATCAATTGATAAAGGTTCAGAGAAAATGTTTCTTTCTTCAAATGGAATATCGTGCTCCTCCAGCCACGCTCTCGCCTTTCTGCATGAAGTACAGCTTGGTGATGTGTATAGTGTAACCATTCATCTTCACTCCTCTAATTAGTAGGATGAACATCTATTTTATTCTTAAATTGAAATTACTCTAAAAAAGGAATCTTTATAGGTATTATACTATAAAAAAGTAAGTGTGAACAGTATCCTAAGAAAAAAATGTGTCAATCCGGCAAATTTTTAATTTTAATGATATGTTCTAATTCTCAATTAGCTTAACTGATCGAAAATATTTTTTTGTTTTTCTTCATCAATGAGTTTCAGGACCTCATCTGTTTTTTCGTACGATTCGCCGTACCATTTCTCATCTTTATAAGTATGAATGTTTTCATATGTCTGTTTCATGGCTTCAAGAATTTCTTCTTCTGATTCTGTTTTTGGTGACCAGTACAGAATCTCCATCTTGTTTACTTCATTCGTAGCCAATGACCGGCGCCGGTACCCAATTGACTGAGCATGTTTGAAATGCTCTCTTTGATAAAACCTCAGGCGTCTTTCTGTATCAGTGTCATCTTCATCCACAGGCTCCACCTCGAGCAAGATCGGCTTATTTTTCTTTTTCAGGTTCGCGATCAATTTACCGCCAAGCCCCTGCCCTCTTGCATCCTTAGACACATACAGATAATCAACGAATATAAAAGAATCAAATTCCGCAAACATTAAAATATGATGTTTGCCTTCATCTTTATGATAAATATCGCTCCGCTCTTTCATAAGAGCTTCCATATGCGCTTTTGATTTCATTTCTTCAATTGGAAAGTACTCGCTAAGCTTTTCATACCAGTTCATTGATTTGCTCCTTATGAGTTCATTGTCTTCATACTTTTAGATATACCCCATTTCTTCTTGTTTAAACAGCTTTACATCTATAAAGACGTACGAACTTCCGCCATGGTTTCATTTTTTTTCTGCCTGGCGCTCGGTTCATTGTGAAGGGTATGCAAAAAGGCCTCATTAAGTGCTGCTTTCTCTTCTATAATGAAGCAGCCGCGGCTGTGTCAGTGCGATAAAAAAGGTTATGCCATATAATGCGGCAGCCGCGATAAAAACCGTTTTCGCACCAGCCGTATCAGCCACGAGCCCCATGATGGAGTAGGTGACGCCGGACCAAGGAGTCAAAATCGCATTTTTGGCAGCCATGATCCCGATACGCTTCTGTTTCGGAATAACCTCCTGAAGCACGGTTTCCTGGCAAATATCACGCACCTGATAAAAAGGCCCCATTGCAGCACAAGCAAGAGCACATAAAAACGGAATTGGAGAAAATGAGAACAAAAGAGTCAGCATCGACATGACTAGCGAGCTAAACATAATGGCAAATCCCATTTTCCGTTCAAAAAAAGCAGAAAAACGAATGGCAATCAGACTGCCGACAATGGCACCTACAAAATAAGAAGCGTTAAACATCCCCCACCACACCTCTGTTTCATGCAAAACAGCCACCGTAAATGCGAGAAGAATCGCAGACGACCAAACAGAACCTGCCAAAGCTTCTAACATGTCCATTAGCGTAATGTCTCTTACAATAGGGATGATCATGACATCCTTCCATATACCCCCAGCAGATGCTGATTCAGCTGTGCCATCAGCCACTTCTTCATTTACCTGAAGCAAACAAATCGAAGCCCCTGAAAGGACAAACAGGAAAAAGGCTGCACCGACAACGAGTTCAAAAGGTACAGCATACGTCAAAAGGCCTCCTAGTCCCCAGCCTGCAGTCAGAAACAATTGATTCGAGAGGGAGATCACGCCATTCGCTTTCACATATTGCTCTTTTGGAACAATCATCGGCAGCAGCGCGAATCTTGCCGGCTGAAAAAAGGCGCCTGTGAAAGAAAAACAGAACACAAACAGCAGCGTTACCCAAAAGAAAATCTGTCCGTGATGGGTGACGCTAAAAGCCATCAGGATTGTAAAGGCCGCTCTCAGCAGATTTGCGCCCGCAAGCACCTTTTTAAAACCGAGATTGCGAAGCACCGCAGAAATGCAAAAGCTCGCCGCTATACTCGCAAACGACATGAACGATAAAACAAGACCCGCCAAAAAGACGGAATCGGTCATTTGATAGACCCGGACCATTAAAACGATTGTGACAAGGACTCCTGCTAAAGATTGAAGGGATTGAGACAGCAGCAGTGCAAAAACATGTTTGTTATGCAGAAATTGTATCGTATTTCGCCTCCGTTTTTTCCTCTAATTGCAAATATTATCATTCTCACTTTCTATGATTGCGCAAAAAAATCCTTCAAGACGTTTCTCTTGAAGGATTGAAGAATCATGAGTATGCTTTAAATTCTGCTTCCGTGCACATCACAAAATGTCCCGGTTTCACTTCACGGAATTCCATCGTTTCCCCATCTTTTAATTGATGGACAGATGGATCGTATTTCTGACGGACGCGATTTCTCTCGTAATCCGGATCAGGCAGCGGAATCGCCGAAAGCAATGACTTTGTGTATGGGTGAAGCGGATTTTCATAAAGCTCATCTGCTGGCGCAAGCTCAACAAGTTTACCAAAATACATGACTCCGATGCGGTCGCTGATGTATTTGACCATCGATAAATCATGGGCGATAAACAGATATGTGAGGCCTTTTTCTTTTTGCAGGTCTTTCATTAAATTCACGACCTGCGCTTGAATGGATACATCCAGAGCAGAAATCGGCTCATCCGCGATAATAAATTCCGGATCAACAGCAAGAGCTCTGGCAATCCCGATTCTTTGGCGCTGGCCTCCGGAGAATTCATGCGGATAGCGGTTCGCGTGTTCCTTGTTTAAGCCGACTGTTTCCAAGAGCTCGTGCACCCGTTGCATCCGCTCTTTTTTCGTTTTCGCCAGCTTATGAATATCGAGGCCTTCGGCAATAATATCAGCAACTGTCATTCTCGGATTCAGGGATGCATATGGATCTTGGAAAATCATCTGCATTTTGCGGTTGAATTCCAGCAGTTTTTTCCGCGATTTCTTTCCGTGCACATTTTCGCCGTTGAACAGCACCTCACCATCGGTCGCTTCGTATAGCCGAATAATGCTTCGGCCTGTTGTTGATTTACCGCAGCCAGATTCTCCAACCAGCCCTAATGTTTCGCCTTTATAGATATCAAATGATAAATCGTCTACAGCCTTAACCGTTCCTTTTGGCGTGACAAAGTGCTGTTTTAAATGTTTGATTTCTAATAGTTTCTCAGTCAATTCATTCACCTTCTCTCACTAAGACAGGTTTTTCATACGTATTTGCCAGTTTACGCATTTTCGCTTTTACCGCTTCAGGCGGCTCTACCTTTGGCGCGTCAGGATGAAGCAGCCACGATTTGACATAATGAGTATCGGATACCTTAAACATTGGCGGCTCCTGTTCAAAATCGATTTTCATCGCGTAAGAGCTCCGCAGCGCAAAAGCATCTCCTTTTGGCGGGTTTGTCAAATCAGGCGGCGTGCCCGGAATTGCAGTCAGCTGCTCCTCTCCTGAACTTTCCAGTGTCGGCATGGATGCAAGTAGCCCCCACGTGTACGGATGTCTCGGATCGTAGAAAATCTCGTCTACCGTACCGGTTTCTACAATCTGTCCTGCGTACATGACAGCAACCCGGTCAGCAACGTTAGCCACAACACCAAGGTCGTGTGTGATAAAGATGATGGATGTGTCAATTTTCTTTTGCAAATCCTTCATCAATTCGAGAATTTGCGCTTGTATCGTTACATCAAGAGCGGTTGTCGGCTCATCGGCGATCAGCAGCTTCGGATTCGCCGCAAGTGCCATCGCAATGACAACCCGCTGCCTCATACCGCCTGAAAATTCGTGCGGAAATTGGTTAACCCGCTTTTCCGGCATCGGGATACCGACTAACTCCAGCAGTTCAACCGCGCGTTTTTTCGCCGCTTCCTTTGAGATTTTTTCGTGTTTAAAAAGCACTTCCGTAATTTGTTTGCCGACCTTCATCGTCGGATTTAAAGAGGTCATCGGATCCTGGAATATCATCCCGATCTCTTTTCCCCGGACATTTTGCATTTCTTTTTCGGACAGCGGCACCAGATCCTTTCCTTCAAACAAGATCTCACCGCGTTTGAAATAACCCGGAGGCATTGGGATCAGCTTCATGATCGCTTGAGAGGTCACACTTTTTCCGGAACCTGATTCTCCAACGATAGCCAGCGTTTCTCCTTTATCGAGATGAAAATTCACTCCGCGGATCGCCTGAACCTCTCCGCCATATGTTTTAAATGAAATCGCTAAATCTTTTACTTCTAATAGGCGTGTCACCCGTATCACTCCCTTATTTACGTAACTTAGGATCCAATGCGTCTCTTAATCCATCGCCGACAACGTTAAAGCCAAACATCGTAATGCAGATGAAACCGGCAGGGAAGAATAAACGCCACGGATAATATGTCAATGCAGGCAATCCGTCAGAAGCCATCGTTCCCCAGCTTGCCAGCGGAGCCGGCACACCAAGTCCCAAATAGCTTAAAAAGGCTTCTGTAAAAATCGCAGTCGGAACTGTCAATGTCATCGTGACCAAAATAGGACCCATAGCGTTTGGCACGATATGTTTAAACAGGAGACGGGATGTTTTTGCGCCAAGTGTCTGTGAAGCAAGCACATATTCCTGATTTTTCAGCTGCAGCACTTGTCCGCGTACGATTCTGGCCATATTAATCCAGCCCGTAATCGTCATGGCAATAATAATCGTAAATAGCCCTTTCGGAAGAACAACCATCAGTAAGATAACCATTAATAATGAAGGAACGGCCCAAAGGATATCGGCAATACGCATCATAATTTCATCTGTTCTGCCTCCGCGGAATCCTGAAATGCTTCCCCAAATGACGCCGATCAGCAAATCAAGAACAGCGGCTGCAACACCGATAAAGATTGAAATTCGCGCACCTATCCAAGTGCGGACGAAAATATCCCGTCCAAGATCATCTGTTCCGAACCAGTGATCTTTTGAAGGCGGCTTATCCGCATTTAAGAGATTAGTCGTTGAATAATCATATCTTGAGAACATCGGCGCAAAAATGGCCATAAGGATAATGAACACAATAATGATAAGCCCGACCATTGCAAGCTTATTGCTGCGGAAGCGAAGCATCGCATCTTTCCAGAGGGAAAGGCTCTTTTTACTTATTTTCTCAGCATCGCCGGCATTCGCTGCGGCTGGCTCAAACATGTTTTTTGGAATGTTCTGCATGGCCTAGGCTCCTTTCTTTGCTTTGGAAAGCTTAATTCTTGGATCAATAATGCCGTATAGCACGTCTACAATTAATACACACAATAGAAGGATGACACTGAAGAACACCGTTACACCCATAATGACTGTATAATCACGGTTTGTAATACTGTTTACGAAGTGTGCACCAAGCCCTGGGATACCAAAAATCGTTTCAATAATAAAGCTTCCCGTTAAGACCTGCGCGGCCATCGGGCCCATGTATGTAACGACTGGCAAAAGCGCGTTTCGAATGGCGTGCCGCACTGTAACGGCTGGACGGGACAGCCCTTTTGCTTTCGCTGTGCGAATATAATCACTGTTTAACACTTCGATCATGCTTGAACGGGAAAGTCTGGCAATAAACGCCATCGGCATGGAAGCAAGTGCGATTGAAGGCAAAAAGGTGTATGCCCAGGACTCCCACCCCGCGACTGGAAACAGCCCCAGCTTCATGGAGAACATATATTGCAGAACAGCCGCCATGATAAAGCTTGGAACTGAAATGCCGAAAATTGTTAAGATCGCAACGGTATAATCCTGCCACTTATTATGGTAAAGGGCTGCTATAACCCCAAACAATACACCTAACGCTAGAGCGAGGAGAATAGCTTCTGCTCCAAGAGTGAATGAAACGGGGAAACCTGAACTGATCAGGTCGTTAACACTCTGACCTTTATATTTAAATGACGGTCCGAAATCCCACATTGCAACTGATTTTACATAACTGACGTATTGTACAAACAGCGGCTTGTCCAAGCCGTAATGTGCATTTAAGTTTGCTTCAATTTCAGGCGGTAGCTTTTTCTCACCTGAAAATGGCCCGCCCGGTGCTGCCTGCATTAAGAAGAATGTCACTGTAACAATCACAAATAATGTGATAACCATATAGACTAAGCGTCTTCCGATATATTTTAGCAAGGGGGAACACCTCCATGTTTTTTACATTTTAATACTCTTTCAGTAAGAAAGGTATATGGGGCTTTTTTCCCCATATACCTTGAGGTCTTTTATTTTCAGACGAAACCTTATTCAAAATATGCGTTTCTGAAATAAACCTCACCAGTACCTGGCATGATAACACCTTTTAAATTTTCATCCTGTACCCAAGTATCAGTATAGAAATAGATTGGGGCAACTGGCATTTCATCAATGAAAATACCTTCTGCTTTTTTCAGCAGCTCTGCACGCTTTGTTGGATCTGTTTCTGTTTGTGACTGGTTCAGAAGCTTTTTGAATTCTGGATTTTCCCAGCCGGTATCGTTATTTCCTCCGTCTTTGTCACGGAACAATTCAAGGAAACTAATAGGATCATTGAAGTCGGCCAGCCAGCCCATACGGCCGATTTGATAGTCTTGGCTGTGAAGCTTATCAATATATACATTCCATTCTGAGTTATCCAGCTCAACATTCACGCCTAAATTTTTCTTCCACATTTCTTGTACGGCTTGAGCGATTTTCGCATGTGCATCATCAGTGTTATAAGATAATTTGATTTTCGGCAGGTCGGATGCCTTGCTTAGGCCCATTTCTTTCAGGCCTTTTTCAAGGTATTTTTTTGCCGTTTTGATATCGTTGTCTTTGAAGTAGCCTTCTTTGTTATCCTCAAATCCCTTCATTGTCGGCGGCACCGCAGCCATTGCCGGGATTTGCTCTCCTTGTGTAACGTTTTTAACAATCGATTGACGGTCAAGAGAATATGTTAAAGCCTTACGGATATTTATATTGTCTAACGGCTTAGCTTCAATGTTGAATTTGTACCAATACACACCAGCGATCGGCTCAACATGTAAAGAACCGTCTTTTTTCAGGGTAGGCAGAGATTCAGTCGGTAGCTGTCCGAGCGGCATACCGGCCCAATCAAGTTCGCCAGCTTGGAATTTTTTTAGCTCAGTATTGTTATTGTTGATCATCACCATATCGATTTTCTTCAGCTTGACTTTGTCTTTATCCCAGTACTGGTCATTTTTTTCAAGAGTGATAGAACCGCTGTGTTTCCATGCCGTCATTTTGAACGGTCCGTTCGATACATAATCATCTCCGGCATTTGTGTTCCATTTTTTGTTTTTCTCTGCAATATTCTTGTTGATCGGCATATACGTATAGAACGCTGTTAATTCAGTGAAATATGGAGTCGGGTTATTTAATTCAACCTTTAGCGTTTTATCATTTACAGCCTTTACAGCCACATCATCAAGGCTGCCTTTTCCTTTGTTCGCCGCTTCAGCACCTTTTATGTAGTAAAGCTGGTAAGCGTATTGTGATTCGTTATTAGGATCAAGCACCCATTTCCAGGCATATTCAAAATCTTGTGCTGTTACAGGGTCACCATTAGACCATTTCACACCATCACGAATGGTAAATGTATATGTCTTTCCATCTTTGCTCGTTTCAATTTTAGAAGCCATGCCTTCTTCAGGCTCACCATCTGCATTGATGCGTGTCAATCCTTCAAAAGTCTGACGGATGACACCGCCTGATACTGAATCATTTGCCAATCCCGGATGTAAGGAAAACGGCTCAGTTTTAATATTAATGTTAAGTGTCGTCTTTCCTTTACTGTCCTTTTTCCCTTCACCGTTTGATCCGCTGCCGCCAAAGCCGCATGCGCTCAGCACGAGAGTGAAAATGAGCATCAACGTGACAATCGACCAACGCTTATTCATTATCGCAAACCCCCTAATAATAATTTTTCAGCTCCTTACGGCTAAATCCTCAGAAATATCAGACAAATGAACCTGAGTTTCCGTAACTTTTATTCTGTTCCGTCTTTTCTGATTATTTTTGTAAAAAAGCTGTAACAATAGAGTGAACAAGTTCATTATAATGAAACAAATAATTTATTGCAATATTATTTTATCAATTTAAAATATTAGAACTTCGTTAGTTTTTCTTCCACCAACATAATATCCTTCTACCATTTAAAGCATAAATTGATTAAAAACTATTTTATGAGTTTTCTGTCCATATTGCTTTTTACATATAATATCTAGCTGTTTTCACGCTGATAGCAGTTATCATTTAGGGGTTTTACAGCACTTATGGTATTTATATCTTTACAATGTTACTGGATAAAAGAATGTTTTTTCTTGATGACAATTGGTTATAATTGATTTATAATGAAGCAATCAAAAGAAAAGCGTGCTATGAAAAAGAGTAGTACACATTTCACCTGTTTAAAGAGAGTCTGCGGTGCTGGGAGCAGATAACAGGCAATGTGGAATGGACTTTGGAGCAGCTGACCGAAACCGAAAAAGTAGGCTCAGCCGGAGCAGTCTCCGTTAAAAACGTCAGAGTGATTCCATTTTAATGGAATAATCAGGGTGGTACCACGGTTCATTCGTCCCTTTTTTCTTGGGGAAGAATGAGCCTTTTTTATTATGTTTTAAGAAATGAGGTTGATGTTTTCATGAAACAAACAATTTTTTCAGGCATTCAGCCAAGCGGCTCCGTTACGCTCGGCAACTATATCGGTGCAATGAAGCAGTTTGTCGAACTGCAGCATGATTATAACAGCTATTTTTGCATCGTGGATCAGCATGCGATAACCGTGCCTCAAGACCGTCTTCAGCTAAGGAAGAATATCCGCAGTCTGGCGGCACTTTACTTAGCTGTCGGACTTGATCCAGAAAAAGCAACATTGTTTATTCAGTCAGAGGTTCCCGCGCATGCTCAGGCCGGATGGATGATGCAGTGTGTCGCATATATCGGCGAGCTTGAACGGATGACCCAATTTAAAGACAAATCCAAAGGCAATGAAGCTGTTGTCTCCGGCTTATTAACATACCCGCCGTTGATGGCCGCTGATATTCTCTTGTATGGAACGGACCTTGTGCCTGTCGGTGAGGACCAAAAGCAGCACCTTGAGCTGACGCGAAATCTCGCAGAACGCTTCAACAAAAAATATAATGACATCTTTACGGTTCCGGAAGTGAAAATTCCAAAAGTCGGCGCGCGCATCATGTCTCTAAACGATCCGCTGAAGAAAATGAGTAAATCCGATCCGAACCAGAAATCTTATATTACCTTGCTGGATGAGCCAAAGCTTCTTGAAAAGAAAATCAAAAGCGCTGTGACAGATTCTGAAGGCATTGTAAAATTTGATAAAGAAAACAAACCAGGCGTTTCCAACCTTCTTACGATTTATTCAATCCTCGGCAATACGACAATTGAAGAGCTTGAAGCAAAGTACGAAGGGAAAGGCTACGGCGAGTTTAAAGGTGATTTGGCAGAAGTCGTGGTTAACGCATTAAAACCGATCCAGGACCGCTATCATGAACTAATTGAATCTGATGAATTAGATTGGATTCTTGATGAAGGTGCGGAACGTGCGAACCGGACAGCGAACAAAATGCTGAAAAAAATGGAGAACGCCATGGGTCTTGGCCGAAAAAGACGCTAAACAAAAAACCGCTCTTTATAAAGAGCGGTTTTTTTCAGTTTACCTTTGATTCATTTTCCATTTCCCATAGCTTTTCGAAAAAAGGCTGTCCTTTTATCAGGTTTTCACAAAATGCCAGATGCTTGTCCGACCAGCCCTCAATGGTTTCGTTATACAGCATGTCCCAAATCTCTTCAAAGCTCATCCGTTTGATTTGTTCATACATATGTGGGTTCCACTCTGTGTACCAGTAGCCGATTTCAGCGCGGTTTTTCAACCCTTTTAATTGATCCAGCGCCATAAACATCAGCTGCTTGATTTGCCGTTCTTTTCTTGTCAGCCCTCTGACATGCTCTGGTGCTAATGATAAAATGTGATATTCTTTAGAGGATTCCAGCTTCTTTGCCTCAAATTCATATGTAACAGGCTCTACATCTTTTACCATTTCATAAACGAGCTGCTCCTGCCTTGGGATCAGACGGCTTTTTCTGACAGGGATTGTGTAGCCGATCGTGTCGACAGCCAAAATGCCGATTCCGTCTGTTACAACAAAACAATACTCAAGCTTTGTCCGCTCATGATTTTTCCGAATGTACGATTTCTGGTGTACGTCGTCAAGCAAACCTTTCGGAAGCTCAGACAAATCGTTTTCTATGTAATGAAACAGTACCGACGGCACCCTTAACAGCGGCACCTGATCCAAAAGCTCAACCGTATCTTCCTTGCGCCATTCGTGAAAGTGGCATACATTGTAGCCATTTTCTTCCCCTTCAAACCAATTGACCCACACATCATGAAGAAATAACATCTCTAACCCCTCACTTTTATAAAAACTGTTGTCCACAGTATAGGCAAGGCATAGAGAAATTATTCCAAAGAGATTGAGGAAATCTGGAATTACTGGGTTTATGTAAAAATCGAAAAAGCAGATCTCTTTGTATATTTTCTAACAAAAAGAGATCTGCTTTTCTTCTGATTTCGTTATGTTTTATAACAGATATTATTCTCATTGTCATTTAATATTTTTGGGATCCAATGCATCCCGCAGACCATCACCGACAAAGTTGAAGCATAAAACAGTCGTTAAAATTAATAGCCCGGGAAATAACGGGTACCACCATGCTTGAATCATTAATGTAAAGTTTTGAGCATCCTGAAGCATATTTCCCCAGCTTGCGATTGGCGGCTGGATACCGAAACCCAAATAGCTTAAGGTTGATTCAGCTAATATGACACTGCCTACTTTTAAAGTAGCGGAAACAATAATCGGCCCGATACAATTGGGCAAAATATGCGAAAAAATAATTTTATAATTTTTGGAGCCGATTGTTTTAGCGGCCAATACAAATTCTCTTGACCTTAGAGATAAGAACTCACTTCTGACAAGCCTAGCCGTTGTAGTCCAACCCGTCAGAGAAAAAATTAAAATTAATTTATCCATCCCCGGTTGAAAAATTGTCACCAAGGTAATAAGAAGAAAAATATCCGGAATAGATAGGACTACATCGACTATCCTCATCAATACAGCATCTACTATCCCTTTAAAGTACCCCGCTAATGCGCCCACAACGGTACCTATAGTAATGGCACCAATCACTGAAACAAAACCGACCAACAAAGACACACGAGCCCCGTATAACACCCTTGTAAATATATCGCGCCCAAACTTATCTGTCCCCATGAGATTTTGAGAGCTTGGCGGTTTTAGTTTATTTAAAAGAGATTGACTCTCAGGCGAGTATGGCGCAATAAAAGGTGCAAAGACCGCCATTAAAATGATAACTGTTAAAATGATGCCACCGACAACAGCAAGCTTATTTTTGAAAAACTTCTCAAAAAAGATCCTAGTCATTGTTTCTGGTTTTTTTCCAATATTTTCTTTTAGCTTTACCTCATTTGAGGGAGCTGCAGTGTTTGGATGTGCCATATGTGTCTCCCCCTTTTAATATTCAATTCTCGGATCAACTAAAGCATACAAAATATCCGCAATCAAGTTCCCCAGTACAACCAAAACAGCAGAAATAACAGTCATAGCCATAATAACCGGATAATCTCGCGAGAATGCCGAATCAATAAATAACTTCCCTAATCCCGGCCAAGTAAAAATTTGCTCAACCACGACAGCACCACCAATAAATGATGGAATCATTAATCCGAAAATTGTAATAACAGGTAGTAGGCCATTTCTCAAGCCATGTTTGAAAATGACTTTATTTTCTTTAAACCCTTTTGACCGAGCTGTTCTTATATAATCTTGCTTTAATACATCGAGCATACTTGATCGTGTATATCGAGTAATACCGGCCATATCAGCAGTTGCTAAAACAAATGCAGGCAAAATTAAATGATGGAGCCTATCAAAAATGCTAAAGTCAGCGTTTAATGTGCTGACACCCCCTGTAGGAAACCAGCCGAGATTTACAGAAAGAACCATAATAAGAATTAATCCGAACCAGAAATTTGGTATTGCCAGCCCTAAAAATGATGTAACAGTAATACCATAATCAAGTTTAGAATAAGGGCGTTTCGCGGAAAGAACTCCGAAAGGAATTGAAATCAGAAGAGCAAGAAAAGTTGAAAACACCATAAGCACCAAAGTATTCGGTAAACGTGAAAGGATTAGATCAGAAACTGGTGTACCCTTTTTCACAATAGATGTCCCAAAGTCACCTTGGAGCATATTTCCTAGCCATTTTAAGTATTGAACAGGTTCCGGGTCATTGAGTCCATACTTTTCAATAAATTTCGCTCTGTCAGCCTGACTGATTGTTGGATCCATCATTAGTGACATCGGGTCACCTGGTGCCGCTTTCATTATCGCAAATGATAATATTGTAATGCCTAAAAGAATTGGCAGAGACATTAATGTTCGACGAACAATATATGTAACCATATTCTTGTCCCCTTTTCTAAAATAGGATAAAGAGGAAAGGATGCTTGATCCTTACCTCTCTAGGGATTTCTTTATTATTGTTCAAGCCACCATTTTTCAATATGATATAAGTCATTCTTTGGATGGAATACATAGCCATGCATGTTTGTCGGGATTGCCCTATGGTAATTGTAATAAAATAAGAATGAATAAGGCTGATCCTCTGCAATCAATTTATAAATTTCTTCGTATTTTTTCTGATATTCTTTTCTGTCTGTGATTGACTTCGCTTCAACTAAAAGTTTATCTACTTTAGGGTTTTTATACCACATATTGTTCAAGCCCTTTTCAGACTGACTTGAATGGAAGATCGAGTACTGGTCAGGGAACGTAGCTAGACTCCATCCGAGCAACAACGCATCATAATCCCAATTTGGCGGATTTGTCTGTTCAATAAGAGCACTAAATTCTACTATTTGCGGTTTTGCTTCAATTCCTACTTCTTTAAGTTGCTGCTGAACAACAACCGCTAAATCTTCCCGCATTTTATTGCCTTGATTTGTCTTAATGGTAAACGAAAACTTCTTTCCATCCTTATCAAGGTAACCGTCTCCGTCTGTATCTTTCCATCCCGCTTCTTTCAATAGTTTCTTAGCTTTTTTAGGATTGTAATCAAATGTAGGTACATCACTTTTCGGGTAATTCCAGGATAGCGGACTTTCAGGAACGTTTGCAACTTCACCATCACCGTTTAACACCTGATCTACCATTGCTTTTCGATCAAGTGCATGCGTAAGAGCTTGGCGGACTTTTTTGTCTTTAAATAATTCGTTTTTTTCATTCCATCCAATATAGCTGTAGTTCAAACCAAGATCTGATTTAACTTGAACATTATCAAATGTTTTAACTGTCTCAATGTCTGTGCCCGGTACAACAAAGAAGTCAATATCCCCAGCTTTTAACTGAGCAACAGCGGCATTAGAATCAGGAATCGTCTTAACTGTCACTGTATCTAAATATGGTCTTCCGCCATAATAGTCATCATTTGCTTCAAGTTTTACATAATCGCCCTTCTTCCATTCAACAAACTTGAATGGACCCGAACCAATTGGATTCTTCCTGTTAAATTCATTTTCGCCTAAATCTGCAACTGGCACTTTCCCTAAAATGTGTTTAGGCAGAATACCGTAACTGCCTAAAACAACATTGTAAAAATACGCATCCTTTTTCTTTAATTTAAATTCAATTTCATAATCACCTTTTTTTGTCACAGATTTTAGTGATTCAAAACCAGAACCGCGTTCACCATTATAGTCCTTATTTAAAGGGATGCTATAAGTGAAAACAACGTCATCGGCTGTAAGTTCTTTTCCATCATGGAATTTTACACCTTTTCTAATTTTGACATCATAAGTCAGGCCATCTTTGGATTCCGTTACTTTCTCAGCTAAAGCAGGTTTCACATTTAGTTTTTCATCCGTTTCTAATAATTTACTATAGATCATCCCTTCAATATCTGAACTGACGACATCAGTAGAATAGAGTGGATTAAACAACGTTGGCTCCCCGATTGAACCCACAACCAAATCCCCGCCTTGCTGAGGTTTTCCGTTTGATTTTTTCTCACTGCTGCTGCTCGATTTTGATCCGGAGCAGGCCGATAAAAAGATGGCCATAACCATCAATACACTTAGCATCATCAGTGCGGTTTTACGTCTTTTCATTAGATATTCCCCCTCTTGAAATGTTCGTTCTTCTCAGCTGTTGTTTATGTAGTGTGCATACCCCCTCTCAAAGCTGTGCGGGCAACATTAGCTATAAAGGTGACAAGCCACAAAATGGCTGGGAGCAGCTTCTTTAAATTCTGGTATTTGTTCCTTGCATATCGGTTTTGCAACAGGACATCTTGTGTGGAAAACACAGCCTTTTGGCGGATTGGCCGGACTCGGCAGTTCTCCCTTCAGGACGATGCGTTCACGTTTGACAGATCCTTTTTTTCTTGTAACCGGAACGGATGATAAAAGTGCTTGGGTGTATGGATGTAGCGGATTGTCGTAAAGCTCATGCTTGCCGGTCAGTTCCATCATTTTGCCAAGATACATCACTCCGACTCTGTCGCTGATATGGCGGACGACACTTAAATCGTGAGAGATAAATAGATACGTCAGATTAAATTCTTCCTGCAATTCTTCCATTAAGTTAATCACTTGGGCCTGAATGGATACATCAAGTGCGGAAACGGGTTCATCTGCAATGATCAGCTCTGGATTCAAAGTGAGCGCTCTGGCGATGCCGATCCGCTGACGCTGGCCGCCGGAAAATTCATGGGGATAACGGCTGGCAAACGACGGGTGAAGGCCTACTCTCGCAAGCAATTCTTCGACTTTCTCGTTTCGTTCACGCATCGTATACATGTGGTGCGTATTAAACGGCTCCTTTATGATGGAACGCAGCGTCTTTCTTGGATTCAAAGAGGCAAATGGATCTTGGAAAACCATTTGAATATTTTTGCGGACACTTTTCCGCAGCTTCTCCTCTGACAGATTGGATATATCCTGCCCTTTAAAAAGGATTTGGCCTTCTGTCGGTTTGTACAGCCTGATCATCGTCCTGCCGGCAGTCGATTTCCCGCAGCCTGACTCTCCAACAATTCCGAGTGTTTCTCCTTTTTTTAATGAAAGTGAAACACCGTCCACCGCTTTCACATCGCCTACTTTTCTTTGAAAAAGGCCTGAGCGGATCGGGAAGTATTTTTTTACGTCACGAAGCTCTAAGATTGTTTCTTGATTAGCTGCTGTCATGATTGTTCGGCACCCTCTTCCTCATATAAAAAGCATCTGACCGTTCTTCCGCTTTTGTGCGTCAAAAGCGCAGGCTGATTTGTCCAGCATTTATCCATGGCTTTCGGGCACCTTGGGGCAAACCGGCACCCCGGCGGCAGATTATCTGGTGTCGGCACGCTGCCTTTAATCGCATTTAATTTATCAATCTCTCCATCTATGACGGGAATCGACGTAAGCAGTCCTTCTGTGTAAGGATGAAGCGGCTCTAAAAATAAGTCGTCAACGGTGGCGTTTTCTACGACTTGTCCGCAGTACATGACAATCACTCTATCGGCTGCTTCCGATACGACACCTAAGTCGTGTGTGATGAGAAGAATCGACGTGTTGAACTTCTGGCAGAGATCTTTCATGAGCTCCAGCACCTGGGCTTGTATTGTCACATCCAGCGCTGTCGTCGGTTCATCGGCAATGAGCAGTTTAGGATTACAGCTGAGTGCGATGGCAATCATCACCCTCTGTCTCATTCCGCCGGACAGCCGGTGCGGGTACTCTTTCATTATTTGCTCGGCCCGGGAGAAACCGACCATCTGCAAGAGTTCAACAGCTTTTTGGCGAGCTTCTTTTTTCTTCATGTTTTTATGGTAAATCAGCACTTCGGTAATTTGTTCTCCGATCGTTAACACCGGATTAAGGGAGGTCATTGGTTCTTGAAAGATCATGGATACTTCGTTTCCGCGGATTTTGCAATAGTCATTTTCAGTGAATGAGGTGAGGTCCTTGTCTTCGAGTTTAATCGTACCGTCCATGATTTTTCCGCCTGAGCTTTGGACAAGGCCCATAATTGATAAAGAAGTAATGCTTTTTCCCGAGCCTGATTCACCTACAAGCGCGACGGTTTCGCCTTTGCTGATGTGAAAATCGACTCCGTCAACGGCAGGGATCGGCTCCTTTTTCCTGAAAAAATAAGTCTTTAAATTATTCACTTCTAAAAGTGTGCTCATGCTAGCTCTCCTTCCCCCTCTTGTTGTCAAACATTTTCAAGAGAAAGCAATTCCTTTATTCAGAAATAATAAATAATATTGAATTATCGAAAAATTTTATAGTTGTATATTATTACAATCATTTTGCAAAATCAAGAATTTTTTAGGATAAATGTAATATTATTAACGAAGTTCCATTATTTTATTCTTTTAAAGCGTTGCATTCAAAAAGGTTTCTGCAGGAATGGGCAGCCCGTCTGCCGTGTTTGCTTTGTTGACCGTTAAATACTTTTTCACAATATTGAATCCGACGGCGTATCCAAGCATTTTGGGCTGATATCCTTTACCGTATAACAGCTGTGAGAATAATCGATTGTCCCGTTTGATATCCTGATGGGGCGCAATCTTTTTTTCATATAAAGCCTGCAGCTGCTCCGGGGTATACCAAGACGTCCATTCAGCCGTTTGACTTCGGCCGAACCTCTCATAAACAGCATATTCTGCCAGCCCTTCCATGATGATTGTATCAAGTAATGTGACATCCTTTTCCTCTTTTGTCAGATGATCTAACCGGCAAACGTGATGATATTCATGCGTCATCAGAGCAGACACCGATGCGAGATCTAAATTTGACGAGAGAAAGAGAAACACTTTGTCTTGAAAGGCGAGTCCTGATTTTGATCCGAATTCTAAACGAATTCTCTTGTTTTGTTCATCAACCGGCAGTGTGACAATTGGCACATCAGGACCATGCCATTTGTTTTTGAGGTACTGTTCTTCCTTTTGAATATGCTCGTAAAAACCTTTATCTTTCAGCTTGGCAGCAGACTGAATGCCCTCTTTTATGTTTTTAAACATCCCGTGATGCTGGAGATGCCCCAGAATGCCTTTCCAGTTCTTTTTCTCCGCACCTGAAAAAAGCGGGACGATGTAATGGGCCAGATCATCTATTGAAGCAGCCTTCCCGAGCCAGCTATATGTTTGTTCCACACTCATGTAATCGCCTCCTCTTTTTATCCTATGCGCACAAAAAAAACCGGCTACCCTTTAGGGGCAGCCGGTTTGGCGTGATTATGCTTGGTATTTCTTAAAGATTAATGTTGCATTGTGTCCGCCGAATCCCAATGAGTTGCTGAGAACATAATTGAGGTCCTGTCTGCGGGCTTCATCTGGCACATAATCTAAATCGCATTCTTCGTCTGGTGTTTGAATATTGATTGTCGGCGGAATCACACCTTCTTTAATGGCAAGGATAGAGAAAATCGCTTCAATACCGCCAGCTGCTCCTAAGAGGTGGCCTGTCATCGATTTTGTAGAGCTTACCGCAAGTTTATGCGCATGCTCGCCGAATACGGTTTTAATCGCCATAGTTTCGTATTTGTCGTTGTAATACGTGCTTGTGCCGTGAGCATTGATATAATCAATTTCTTCAGGCACAATTCCCGCATCTTTAATGGCTTCTTGCATCGCTCTCGCTCCGCCTTCACCGTCTTGGGCAGGTGCTGTGATATGATAAGCGTCTCCCGTTGAGCCGTAACCAACGATTTCTCCATAAATTTTGGCCCCGCGTGCAAGTGCATGCTCAAGTTCTTCAAGAACGATAATACCTGCTCCTTCACCCATGACAAAGCCATCACGGTTTTTATCGAACGGGCGGCTTGCTGTTTTCGGGTCTGGATTAGTAGACAGCGCTTTGTTGGCACTGAAGCCCGCGAATGACATTCTTGTCAGCGGCGCTTCTGTTCCACCTGTGATCATAGCGTCTGCATCCCCGCGCTGAATGACTTTAAACGCGTCACCGATAGAATTCGTTCCTGTTGCACATGCTGTAACCGTACAAGAGTTAACCCCTTTTGCTCCTAATGCAATCGAAATCTGGCCTGTCGCCATATCAGGAATCATCATTGGCACGAAAAACGGGCTAACACGTCTTGGTCCTTTTGTTAAGAAGATTTCAAATTGAGACTCTAGTGTTTCGAGTCCTCCGATACCGGAGCCTACCCACACACCGACTCTTGGCGCAATCTCATCGGTAATGTTAAGATTAGCGTCTTCAACCGCCATTTTTGCAGCTACAACCGCATATTGTGTAAAACGGTCCATTTTTCTGGCTTCTTTTTTATCCATATAATCTTCAACATTGAAGTCTTTCAATTCAGCGGCAACTTTTGCCGGATATTCTTCAGCATCAACACGAGTGATCGGACCGATTCCGGATACACCGTTGATTGCGTTATTCCAGCTTGTATCGACATCGTTGCCAAGCGGAGACAATGCTCCGAGCCCTGTAACAACTACTCTTTTTTTACTCATCTTGTGTGCACCTCTCACCTTTTTTTATCGGCCCCAGCGTATTGCAATGGCGCCCCAAGTTAATCCTCCGCCGAATCCTACCATGACGACCACATCGCCATCTTTGATTTTACCGGCTTCCAATTCTTCTACGAGAGAAATCGGAATGGATGCGGCAGAAGTATTTCCATATTTATGAACGGTTTTAGACATCTTTTCGACAGGAAGCTCCAAACGCTCACGTGCAGCTTCCATGATGCGGATGTTCGCCTGATGCGGAATCAAAAAGTCGACGTCTTCTTTTGAGAGTCCGGCTTTTTCGATGACATTAACACATGATTCTCCCATTTGGCGGACTGCAAATTTAAAAACTTCTCGTCCATTCATGATTGTATGTCGTTTTTCATCGAGATACAAGTGCTGACCGCCTGTGCCGTCTGCTCCAAGTTCAAATGATAGGATCCCTCTGTCATCACTGACTGGTCCGACTACCGCAGCGCCGGCTCCGTCACCAAACAGAACGGCTGTGTTGCGGTCTTCCCAGTCTGTAATGCTCGAGAGCTTTTCTACACCGACAACAAGGACATGTTTGTACGTTCCGGCTTCAATAAATTGTTTACCGGTGACAACCCCGTACATAAAGCCCGCACAAGCCGCGCTGATATCCATAGCGCACGCTTTCTTCGCGCCGAGCTGTTCTTGAATCATACAAGAGACCGTAGGAAATGACTGATCAGGTGTAACAGTTGCAACCAGGATCATATCCAGGTCCTCAGCAGCCACCTCGGCTTGTTCGAGCGCTTGTTTTGCGGCTGCAACAGCCATATGTGATGAAAAGACGTCGTCTGCGGCAATTCTTCTTTCTTCTATTCCTGTTCTAGTACGAATCCACTCGTCAGAAGTTTCAACCATTTTTTCAAGATCATGATTTGTTAAAACCTTCTCAGGGATATAACGTCCCACTCCAAGTATTCCAGCTTTCATAAGGGAAGACTCCTTTATATAGTAAATTTAGAAGATCAATCAGGTTGTGATCAATTATTAGTATCAGGTACTAATTCTATCCTATTTTTTTTCACATGGCAATATATTCGTCTAAACTATCAGTTCATCTTACTCATACAGTATGGTATATGGAAAAGGAGGCGTATACAGTGGATATATTTTCAAAGATGATGTTCGGCGATAACGCAAAACAAAACCCAGAGAAGGAAGAAGTGGAGGAGGAGGTTTCCCGTACAAACAAAGAAGAGACGATTGATTACATGTATATTATGAACCAAATCGGTTCGATTATGAACTCTATCGATCAAATTAAGCCCGCTCTCAAAGAGCTCGCGCCTATGGTTACCGCTATTAAAAAGAAAATCAAGTGAAAAGCCACTTTCGAAAAAGTGGCTTCTTTTTATTCGGTTTCAGATTTTGCGTCAGACTTGCCAAGCTCATAAGCTTCCGCCATTACCGTTGTAAATAAATTCATAAACGGCTGTAAGGCCTCCATCGACAGCTCAATGCCTGATTTTTCAAGCTGTTCTTTCGCTTCAGGCAGATACTTTATGGCAATTTGCAAGAACTCAAGTGATTTTTCGTGCTGCATGTAACGTCACTCCATTACTCGTTTTTTGGCAGTTCGCCTGTTTTGTTGTACGTTTTGATCAGCTTGGCGATTCTTTGCTGAAAGTCTTTATCGACAAGCGGGCTGAATGTTCCCATTTCAACAACCCCCGTTTTGAGGTCGTAGTAATGATCGCCGCCTTCGAGGGTGCCTTTATTGAATTGCTCAGCGATGATTTCATAAGCCTTGTCCACATTTTGCACCGTGCTGGTTAAAACGGTATTCTCGCCGAGATCCGATTGATCTGTGACGTAACCGATGGCATAAAGGCCGTCTTTTTTGATTTGCTGAATGACAGGAACATTATACCCATCTCCGGCGGGATACACAACATCTGCGCCTTCGTTCTTCATTTTCTGATAAAGCTTTACTGCTGTCGTATCATCATCCCAATGATCCGTATATTTTGTGTTTACTTCTATATCCGGATTTTCATATTTGGCCCCTTTGATAAAACCGTCAACCTCGGGCTGCCACGTAAAAGAAGCAATCACGCCGACTTGATTCGTTTTCGACATATGGGCAGCTGTCATTCCTCCAAAGAAACCCATTGCTTCGCCACTAAAATGGACACTCGTCACATTATCAGCTTTTGCTTTAGCATTAGAAATGACGAATTCCATATCAGGATAATCTTCGCTGACCAAGTTAAACACCTCTCCGTATTCACTCCCATGGCCATAGAGAAGATTAACGCCCCGCTTATGAAAATCCTCAATCGCATTTATAATATCTTCATCTGTTTTAATGCCTTCTTTATAGTAGACATCCACATTGTATTTTGATTGTATATTCAGTAATCCTTTATACCCTTTTGTGCCCCATACGAGGTCATTAATCGTATCAGGAAAGAGCATGCCGACCTTCTCAATTTTTCCTTTAAACGGAGTTTGTCCACAACCGCTTAATAAAAGGAGGACAGAAAAGATCATGACAAGCCTTGTGATCAAGTCATGTTCAACTCCTTTTGACAAGCTATAACATGTATCATTTTTATACGTTTATTGTATCTAGAAAACTCAAAACATGGAAGGTGTTTCTTAATATTTGTCGAAAATTGATGAAAATTGTCTTTTCCACTCGGAAATTTTTGCTTTTGCTTCTTCTTTTGAGGTTTTTTCTGTGACTAGCAAATCAAAAAACTGATCTTTGCTGTCGCGGCTTGATTTAATCAGAAATCTCAGCAGCTCGTCAGCCACATCGTCTGTGTAATAGCCGTCTACCTCAATTTCTTCTTTCCAGGGCCCATACATTTTCGGCAGAATCACCGTTTTTTCTGAACCCTTCTTATCACGCTTCTCCCATTTTTTTCGGTCTTGTTCATATATTAATATATAAGGGGAATCAAATTGGTCTAAAGGCAAAAAGCCGCCGAACTGGATACAAATTGTATCATATTTTTGCTCTCCAATGCGTTCAAGCTGGCGAAAGAGTCCATTTCTCCCAAGCCACATGAGTCTTTCTTCTAAGTACATTTGTCTCGTTTCATCTTTTGTTTCCGCCAGAACGACGTCAACATGTATGCCTTCATTCATCATTCGCTCGCATAATGAAAGGCCGAAAAATTCGTCCGCACCTACAATCAGCGTTGACTCCATTGCATCTGCATCCCTTCCGGTTTTTCTTTACCCAAAGCAAAAAACAGCCTCCGCAAAAGGGAAGGCTGTTGTTATTGTATTCTTTATAACTCTTTTTCATGACTGTGAAAGAATTTGCAGATTGATGCATAAATTCTGCTTGGATGCTCAAATAAGTGAAATGTTATGTCAACCGGTGACCCTTGCTTTTGCTGTTTTCCCTTGAATACTTCGGCATGTACGCTGTACGGATAGGGAGCTCCGGTCATTCGCTGCCATATATGAACCGGCACGCCGCTCGGATAGCTTTCAATGGTTTTGTAACGAAGCACTTCCGCTTCTTTTTCAGAAATTCCGTAGCTTTCTGATACTTCTTTTAAAAATTGCTTATAGAAAAATTTATTTTCTTTCTCTGATTCATAATGTGCCTGAAGATCGAGACAAGGATTCAACATGGCGGCTGAGCGGATATGATCCGGGGAAAAACGAAGCAGTTCATCGGCCACGAGAGCACCCATGCCTTCTGCTAAAATATGAATCTTCGGATTGAGAATTTCCTGCTTCAGCACGGAATGTATCAGCTGTTTGGCATAGGCGACCGCTTTTTCCGCACCCCAATGCCTTCCGAACAGATTGCTGTTAAAAAGAGTATATCCTTCATTCCTCAGCATGTTTAGAAGCTGATTTCTGCCGTAATGTTGAAGCCAAAAGCTTGAATGATTCCCGACAAAGTGGGTTCTGTCTCCCAAGATAAAGATGCCGAAGCCGTTCGGGCGATAGGGCAGATGAATGACATTATGCTCCGTTCCCAATTGAAAGTACCTTTCCGTTATTCCCATCGCTTGCCCGCCTCCTTTCACACTTCATCTCACGCTATCTTATGTAAAAAGAAAAGAAACGAATAAGGTAAAGTCCTAGCCTTTTACAGTTTTGGCTAATATACTGATTGATGTTTTTATATTTTACCATTAAAGTGTGACGAATTAGACTTTTTTGTCACCTCACTTTCTGCTAAAATTTGATTCCCCCTTCGCTTTTTGTATGGTATGATAACTTTTAGAATAGAATGAGAAGGACGAGGTGGAAACGTGCGATATATTATTGCCTTTATTTGGACGTTCCTTTTATCACATATGGCATGCTACTTGATTGCCAGCATGAACAGTGCTGCGTATAACTTCACAACATCATCTGTCATTGCTGTTGTGCTGTATGTCTTAATCATGGTTTTAGCCGAAATCATGCCTATGAACAAAAATGCAAGCCAGCATTAAATAGCCAAAAACCCAAAACTATAAATGTTTTGGGTTTTTTCTTGATCACGGCTTTCTTTTATATGTCCACAGCCGATTGTGATTTGATGTTTCGGGGAACATTTCTCCTGCTGACAGATGGATCTTTTGAGGATTTTTAACCATGCTTCCCGTCTCGCCGATTTCTACATAGATACCGTTATTAGGCGCTTTCTGCCCGGGCCGGAATTGATGCTGCTGTCCCACTATTTTTCCTCCTTATCCTTTTTGCTGTAGTATGCGCCTAAGCAGCTGTGAATATGTTGCCATCAAAAAAACTGCTGAGTCAGGCTCAGCAGTTTTTTGATTATTCCCCTTTGTATAAAATGGCCTTCAGCAATGCTTTTTGCACATGAAGACGGTTTTCCGCCTGCTGGAATACTGCAGAATTTGGCCCGTCAATAATCTCCGCAGTCACTTCTTCCTCACGGTGCGCAGGGAGGCAATGTAAAAATGTATAGTCAGGCTTGGCATGGCTGACAAGCGCCGCATTCACCTGATAAGGTGCAAAGACAGCGAGACGCTCTTGCTCTTCCGCTTCCTGTCCCATGCTTGTAAATACATCAGAATAAATCACGTCCGCCTCCTTTACAGCTTCAACCGGGTCAGCTGTAAGCGTGATAGAAGCGCCCGATTGAAGTGCAAATGTTTTTGCCGCTTCAACTGCTTCGTCTAACACTTCGTATCCCTTTGGAGAAGCGATCGAGATATCACAGCCCATTTTTGCGCATCCGATCATTAATGAGTGCGCCACGTTATTACCGTCACCGATATACGCGACTTTTACGCCTTTAAGCTTCCCTTTCACTTCCTTAATCGTCAAAAGATCCGCTAGCGCCTGGCATGGATGGTATTTATCAGTTAGTCCGTTGATGACCGGAATGTCAGCTTCTTTGGCAAGTTCCTCGACCTTTTCATGCTCAAAGGTCCGAATCATGATGGCGTCCACATAGCCAGACAGCACTTTTGCCGTATCAGCGACAGTCTCACCGCGCCCCAGTTGCAGATCTTTTTGGCTTAAGAAGAGGGCGCTCCCGCCCAGCTGCGCCATGCCGGCTTCAAATGAAACACGGGTCCGCGTGGATGATTTTTCAAAGATCATCGCCAAGGTTTTGCCTTGGAAAATAGGCTGGATTTTGTTTTGTTTCAGCTCACCGGCTTCTGTAAGCAGGGCGTTTATATCCTGTTCACTAAGATCCTTTAACGTTAATAAGTCTTTTCCGTATAAACTGGTTTGCGTCACTGTGTGCATGATGCCACTTCCTTTTTATAGAGATCTTTGAGAGATACAGGCTGCGGATGGCCTGAACCGCTTTGTAAAAACGCCCGCACGGTTTCTTCTTCAGTAAAGACGTTGATGCCATGCGTCATAGCTTCCAAACGTTCTTTACGCGCTTCTTCAGAGCCGCTTAAATTGACGTGGAGCGCTTTTCCTTCCTGTTCCATCCATGAGGCAAATGTCCCTTCATGAACCGTAAAACCGGCGTTTTCTGCTAACTCCTTCACATCGTCCGGCCCGTTTTGCAAATAAATGCTTCCTTTTTGATTCCACACACGTGTATAGATTTTTTTCAAGGCGCTGTCGGCATCATATGCAACACACATGCCTTCTCCCGTTGATTTCATTTCCGGTCCAAGCTTGACATCCACATCCTGAATCGCATGAGAAGAAAAAACAGGGAACTTCACGGCAAACCCATGATGATTCTGAACTGCCGGTTTTAGATCTTTTAATGACGCACCTGCCAGCAGACGTGTGGCGAGCGGGATCATCGGAACGCCCATTACTTTGCTGACAACAGGAACCGTGCGGCTCGCTCTCGGGTTCACTTCAAGAACAAGAATGTTTCCATTGTCGATCACAAATTGGATGTTCATGATGCCTTTAAATGAAAGCTTTCGGGCAATTTTTTTCGCGGCATCTTTTATGCCCTGCTGCAGCTCGCTTGTGATGGACGGTCCGGGAAGGATGGCAAAGCTGTCTCCCGAGTGGACACCTGCCCGTTCAATATGCTCGGTATATGTTGGAATAAAGACATCCTTACCATCGGAAATCAAATCAATTTCGACTTCCTTTCCCGACACATACTGATCAATTAAAATCGGGTACGGCATGCTGTCCTCACCGTTCAGCAGCTGAGAAAGCTGGGCTTGCGAGTCAACAATGATCATGCCCATTCCGCCGATGACGTAAGATGGACGGATGAGCACCGGATAGCCGATCTCATCTGCCTTTTCAACGGCCTCTTCTTTTGTATATGCGATTTCTCCTTTTGCGTGGTTCAATTCAAGCTCATCTAGAAGCTGATAGAATTGATCCCGATCCTCTAACACGTCGAGCGTTTCAAATGAGGTGCCGAGAAGGGTAATGCCGGCTTTTTCAAGCATTTTTGCAGCATTGATCGCGGTTTGGCCGCCAAATTGCACGATTGCAAAATCAATATTTTCCTGCTCCGCCACGTTTAAAATGTGCTCCGTTGTCATCGGTTCAAAATATAGGCGGTCCGCAATTTCATAATCGGTGCTGACCGTTTCCGGGTTATTGTTGATCATGATGGTTTCGAATCCAAGCTCTTGCAGTGTCAGCACGCCGTGAACAGCACTGTAATCAAATTCAACGCCTTGGCCAATCCGAATCGGGCCTGATCCGATAATCAGCGCTCGTTTTTTCTCTTTACGGCTGATGTCCCCATCGGTCTCTCCAAAATATGTGGAGTAAAAGTAGTTTGTTTTCGCATCAAACTCAGCCGCGCACGTATCTACAATTTTGAAAGAAGGCGTAATGCCCATCTCCTTGCGAAGCGTACGCACCTCTTCTTCTGTTTTGCCGATCAGTGTGGCAATCGTTGCGTCTGATAGTCCCTTTTCCTTGGCTTTTTTCAATAATTCAAAAGAGAGATCGCTTCCCGCTTCCATCATGCGGTTTTCCAGTTTGATGATGTTGTCAAAGGTATGCAGGAAAAACGGATCAATTTTTGTTTTTTCATGAATGTCATCAATCCGCACGCTGCGGCTTAATAGCTCCATGACAACGAAAAATCTGCGGTCGTCCGGAGTGACCGCCAACTCCCATAGCGCTTCAATCGACAACCCGCTGAGCTCTGGAAGGTGCGTACCGATATTTTTCAGTTCGAGGGACGCGGCGGCCTTTTGTATCGCCGCTTCTAAATTACGTTCAATCGCCATTACTTCACCGGTGGCTTTCATTTTTGTGCCGAGCTTGCGGTCTGCGTTTTTAAATTTATCAAACGGCCAGCGCGGAAATTTGACGATGACATAGTCCAGTGCAGGTTCAAAGCTTGCGTAAGTCGAGCCTGTGAGCGGATTTTTCAGTTCATCAAGGGTATATCCGACTGCCAGTTTTGCAGCCATCTTCGCAATCGGGTAGCCTGTTGCTTTAGACGCGAGAGCCGATGACCGGCTTACACGCGGATTGACTTCAATGACATAGTATTGTTTGCTGAATGGATCAAGCGCGAATTGAATGTTGCAGCCGCCTACAACATCAAGTGCTGAGATGATCGTCAGACTAGCCGTCCGCAGCATTTGATAGTCTTCATCTGTCAATGTTTGTGACGGCGCCACAACGATAGAGTCCCCTGTATGCACACCGACCGGATCGATGTTTTCCATGTTACATACGGTGATGCATGTGTTATTGCTGTCACGCATGACTTCGTATTCAATTTCTTTAAAGCCGGCAATGCTTTTTTCTACAAGGCATTGATTAATCGGGCTTGCTAATAGCGCCTGCTTAATCATGGCGGTAAAGGCTTCTTTATTAGGAGCGATTCCTCCGCCCTTTCCGCCTAATGTGTAAGCAGGTCTGATAATAACAGGAAAACCGATGGATTCCGCAAAACGGAGGGCGTCGGTCTCGTTATCAACAATTTCACTCTCCGGCACGGGCTGATTCAATTCGTTCATTAACGAACGGAATTTTTCCCGATCTTCACCTTTTTGTATCGTTTCGACGGATGTGCCGAGCAATTTGACGCCGTGCTCTTTTAAAACACCCGTTTCTTCAAGCTCCACCGCTAAATTTAACGCGGTCTGCCCGCCTAAATTGGCAAGAAGGCCATCCGGCTGTTCTTTCTTAATGATGGCTGTCAGGCTTTCTGCTGTCAGCGGCTCAAAATAAATTTCATCAGCGAAGGCTTCATCGGTCATAATGGTCGCCGGATTGTTGTTGACGAGGATCACCCGATAGCCCTCCTCCTTCAGCGCGATGCACCCTTGAGTGCCTGAATAATCAAATTCTGCCGCCTGCCCGATGATGATCGGGCCTGAGCCGATTACTAATATGCTTGAAATACTGGTGTCTTTAGGCATGCGCGATTTCTCTCCTTGCTGGTATCACATTCTTTACATAATCATCAAAAATCCATTCGCTTTCCGCCGGTCCGGGATGGGCTTCCGGGTGGAATTGAACACTCATGACAGGCAGTTTTTTATGGGAAAGCCCTTCAACTGACGTATCATTGACATGATGAAACCTGATCGTGAGCTCTTCTTTATTAATGGACTGTTCATCAACCACATAGCTGTGGTTTTGGCTTGTCATGAAGACGCGTTTTGTTTCACGGTCGATGACCGGATGATTTGCACCCCTGTGTCCGAATGGCAGCTTGAATGTATTCCCTCCAAACGCGAGCGCGATCAGCTGATGGCCAAGACAGATGCCAAGAGTCGGATAACGGCTGACAATGCTTTTGATCTTCCCTAAATACGGCTTAATGGCTTTTGGGTCTCCAGGTCCGTTCGATAACACAATGCCGTCCGGCTTTATATCGTAGACAGCTTCCATTTGCTGATACGGCACCACGGTGACCTTGCATCCTCGTTTGACAAGTGATGACGCGATGGATTTTTTATAGCCGAAATCGATGAGTGCGATATGTTTATTTCCGGCACCGAATGTGCTGATTTCCTGTGCGGAAGCCAGTTCTGCCACGTTCTCTGGCTGAAGGGAGATTTCAGCTGCTTCTTTAGAGGCTGTGACAGTCGCACCCATCGTTCCGTTTGCACGGATTTTTTTCACGACTGCCCTCGTATCAACATGGGTCAACAATGGAATATTCCATTTCTGTAAATACTCCTTGAGGCTGTATACCGCTTCATGATGAGAAAAATGATCACACGCCTCGTAGACAACCGCGGCTTTTACTTGCGGTTTCTTGCTTTCAAAATCCTTTTCATTAATGCCGTAGTTGCCAATCAGCGGATAGGTAAATACGATAATCTGCCCTTTATATGATGGATCTGTCAGCACTTCCTGGTAGCCTGTCATTCCTGTAAAAAAAACAGCTTCTCCCCTGCAGTTTTCATGACTGTCCAGCTCGCCGCTGAACACTGTTCCATCTTCTAACACTAAATAACCTTCCATCTCACAGCCCACCTCTTGATGAATAATTAATTATAAAAATGAATTTTTATACTTTTAAACCGAAAAAAAATTACTGGTTTACAGCAGAATGATGAGTGATTGCCTGTTTCAGCTTGCTGACAGCTTCTGCTATTTCATCCTTTGTTACGGTGAGCGGCGGCAGCAGCCGAATGACGTTCGGGCCGGCCGGCAACACAAGCAAGCCTAATGTCTGCAATTCAGTAATGATGTCAGCAACAGGCCCATCACACTCAATTCCAAGCATTAATCCTTGACCGCGGATTTGTTTGATAAACGGGCTCTTTAGCTCAGCCTCGAGCTGTCCCTTTAAAAACGCCCCTTTGCCAGCAGCCTCTTGCAAAAAGTCAGGCTCGAATACAATTTGTAATGTGGCATTTACAGCAGCCATCGCCAGCATATTTCCTCCGAAAGTCGTTCCGTGAGAACCAGGGGTAAACGCTTCTCCGAGCTGTTTCTTTCCGATGACAGCGCCAACTGGAAAACCATTTCCCAATCCTTTTGCGACTGTGATAATATCCGGTGAAAGTCCGAAATGCTCGTATGCGAAGCCCTTTCCCGTCCGTCCGATGCCGGTCTGGATTTCATCAACGATCAGAAGAGCTTGCTTTTCCTTACAAAACGACTGTACGGCTGTTAAAAATTCAGCGCTTGCCGGATTGACTCCGCCTTCTCCCTGCACTGTCTCAAGCATCACCGCGGCAATGCCGTCTTCCTCCCCAAGAGCCTCAAAAGCGGAAGGTTCGTTGTATGGCAGGTAGTGAAAACCTTCCAGCATCGGGCCAAAGCCTGTTTTGATTTTTTCCTGTCCGGTCGCAGCCATCCCTGCATACGTGCGGCCATGGAATGACTGTAGGAAAGTGATGATTTTCGTTTTCCCAGTTGCTTTTCGGGCGAGCTTTATCGCGCCTTCATTTGCTTCCGCACCGCTGTTGCAGAAAAAGACAAGATCCCCCGCACTGTGCGCCGCCAGTTTTTGTGCCGCTTGCTCCTGGAGACTGTTTTGAAACAAGTTGGATACGTGCCATACGCTGTCGAGCTGTTTTTTGATTGCTTCTGTAACCGTTTCATGGCAGTGGCCTAGGTTAGATACCGCAATCCCCTGAATAAAGTCCAGGTAGGTTTTGCCGTTTTGATCCTCAACGTACGTTCCCTTTGCTTTTTTGATGTCAATATCCCAGCGGCCGTAGGTTTGAAACAAGCTGCTCATGAAACAGCCTCCTTTGCTTTAACAATTTTTGTTCCTTGAAAGGTTTGTTCTGTGAAGAATGATCCTTTACCGTTTACGATCATGACTTCAGACACCTGATCCGATAAAGCTGACAAGGCTGAATTGACCTTCGGAATCATCCCCCCTGTGATCACTTCCTGCTTGATCAGCATTTGAACCTCCTCAGGGGTCAGGACGTCAAGACGCTGCTTTTCTTTCATGATCCCATCGACATCAGTGACAAACATCAGCTTATCTGCTTCAAGCGCTCCGGCGACTGCGGAAGCAGCCAGATCAGCATTCACATTCAGCGTCTTGCAGTCTCTCGTCATAGACAGCGGCGCGATAACAGGAATGATGCCCTTTTCCATCAACGCGTTTACCATGGATGCATCAACCTTTTTGATTTCTCCGACTTCCCCGTATGTTTCCGAATCGAGATAATCTGCCTCCAAAAGACCGCCATCCTTACCAGAGATGCCAGCAGCACACAGTCCGTGTTTGGCAAGCTCAGCAACGAAAAATTTATTCACAGAACCCGATAAAACCATCTCCGCCACTTCTAACACTGGCTTCGTTGTTTTCCGCTGTCCTCCCGAAAACTCTGTTTTGATATTTAACCGTTTCAGCATATTTGTGATTTCCGGGCCGCCGCCGTGAACGATTGCCAGTTTCCATCCCGACGCCATTAATTCTTTCAGATTATCAAAAAATTCCTCAGACAGCTCACGAATGACACTTCCCCCGCATTTAAAAACGATTGTTTTCTTCATTGTGCTCCCCTTTATTACGTGCGATAGCTCGCGTTAATTTTGATATAGTCATAGGTCAGGTCGCAGCCCCACGCTCTTCCGTTCCCCACACCTTCATCCATCTTGATGACAATGGTGATTTTATCTCCTTTAAGATATTCCTTGGCAAGAGATTCAGAGAATGGCTGAGGTTCGTTATGTTTGAACAGGCATTGGCCCCCAAGATATACCTCAACTTCTTCTGCCGTCACCTGAGCTGCGCTGTGCCCGATGGCTCCGATGATGCGTCCCCAGTTGGCATCTGTTCCGTAGACTGCCGTTTTTACGAGATTCGACCCGACAATTTTTTTGGCAATCACGTTTGCATCAAGATTGTTTTTCGCACCCTGCACTTGGGCTTCAATTAGTTTTGTCGCGCCTTCTCCGTCTCTGGCAATCTCTTTAGCCAAATCCTCGCAAGTAAGCAAGAGTGCTTTTTTAAAGACCGGCCATTCTGGATGATCTTCCGTCAGGCACTCGTTTTCCGCGCAGCCGTTTGCCATGACCAAAACCATATCGTTCGTGGATGTTTCACCGTCAACTGTGATTTGGTTAAATGAAACGTCAGTGATGTCACGCAGCGCCTTTTGCAGCGCTTTTTCTTCGATTGCTGCATCTGTTGTGACAAACCCCAGCATCGTGGCCATGTTCGGGTGAATCATTCCCGAGCCTTTAGCCGCTCCGCCGATCGTGACTGTTTTGCCGCCGATTGTCAGCTCATAGCACGTCTGCTTGATCACTGTATCGGTTGTTAATATCGCTTCCTCAAAATCCCCTGAACCCGCAGGTGTTTGTTTCAGCAGCTCGATGCCTGCCTGAATTTTTTCCATGTCTAAATGTTCGCCAATGACGCCTGTAGATGAAACAGCGACAAGCTCCGGCTCAATGCCAAGCTGTGAAGCAAGACTCTCCCGCATTGTGTATGCGTCCTTTATGCCCTGTTCTCCCGTGCAGGCATTGGCAATCGCGCTGTTGACGATAACGGCTTTCAACGCTGCCCCCTGCTTTAAGCTGTCTTGTGTGACTTTGATCGGGGCGGCCTGAAAGTGGCTCTGGGTATAAACGGCTGCACTTACGGCCGGTGTCTCGCTGATAATGACGCCGAGATCTTTTTTCGAGTAGCGCAGCCCGCAATGCACGCCCTTTGCCTGAAACCCTTTTGGCGAGGATACATCCCCTGTTACTTTTACAATTTGATCTTCACTTAACTGAATCATGATTCGATTCTCTCCCGTTCTATGGATATATTGGCGTCATGGTGAGTCCAGTCTCTTCATTCCAGCCATTCATCAAATTAAAGTTTTGCACAGCCTGACCGGCGGCACCCTTCATTAAATTATCGATTACCGAAACGATTGTGACTCTGTTCGTTCTCTCGTCGAAGGTAACAGCGATATCACAGAAATTGCTGCCGTACACTTCCTTCGTTTGCGGATACTGCCCTTTTGGCCTTACTCTCACAAAATATGAATTTTGGTAAAATTCCGAATATAAATGATGAAGGTCATCTGCCGATAGTTCAGAGGTTAATTGTGTGTACATCGTTGCCATGATCCCTCTTGTCATCGGAACCAAATGAGACGAAAATGTAATAGGCCCGAGCCCCGGCTGCCATTCTTGCAGCGCCTGTTCAATTTCCGGCGTATGCTGATGTTCATTGACTTTATAAATTTTAAAATTATCGTTCAGCTCAGAAAAATGAGTTCCCATGGATGCTTTTCTTCCCGCTCCGGAAACACCGGTCTTTGCGTCAACGATAACGAAAGATTCATTGAGCAGTTTCTTTTGAGCCAATGGCGCGAGGCCAAGTAAAACAGCAGTTGGAAAACAACCAGGATTGGCAATGAGTTTCGCCTGTTGAATTTGCTTTTGATTGAGTTCTGCCAGACCGTATACCGCCTCATGAATCACTTCCTTCGGTGCAGCTGTCCGTTTATACCATTTTTCATATTCAGCCGGCTCTTGTATCCTCAGATCACCTGACAGATCAATAACCGGAATCCCTGCATCTGCCAGCTGGGGAGTCAATTCACTTGATACCCCGGGCGGCGCAGCAAGAAACATGATATCTATTTCGTGTTTGATCGTATTCATATCAATCGGCTTCAGCTTTTGATTCGCTAAGCCAGCAAGATGAGGATAAACCTCGCTGTAGACATTCCCTTCTCCGCTGGATGAATAGAGTATACATTCCTCTGCATGAGGGTGATGTGAGAGAATCCTGACAAGTTCGGTGCCTCCATATCCTGTAGCGCCTACAATTCCTATTTTCAAATCAAGTTCACCTTCTTGGTCTTTGTGAAATTATTTAACATTATAACATGAATAAAAATAAATTCAATCGTATATTTAATATTTTTATTCATTTATAAATTTTCTGTTCAATAAAAAATCCGTTCGAAAAAAATGGCAGAGATTCACCAGAAAACGTTGATCTGGCGCCTTATTTCAGCCGCATAAAAAAACAGACTGATCGCATCAGCCTGTTTTCATCATCATCAATCCACTCAAAAAATATAGAATAGAGCTTGCATAAAAAATCATTTCTACTGTAAAAAAGTCAGCGAGAAAGCCGCCGAGCATAATGGCTGCCGCTGAAAAAACAGCTGTCCAAAAATGGTAATTCCCAATCTTCTTTCCGCGCTCTCCGCTATCTGTAAAATCGGCGATCAGCACTTTTTCTCCGTGCTTTTGCAACGCACCAAAGAGCCCTAAAAGGACTTGGACGATATACACTTGAACGACGTTTCCAATATGCGGGACATATAAAAGCAGAACAGCCATGCCCCAAGAGTTTGCAAGCAGAAAATAACGGCTGTCGAACCTTTCAGACAGCCGTCCGAGCAACGGGTAAATGAGCGCTCCGCTTAGCCCGAACAATCCGTAGGAAAAACCGAACTGCGTGTAGCTGGAGCCAATATTTTTCACAAACAGAATATAAAACGGAAAGATTAAGCTGCTTGCAAAAAACACGCTGCTTTGTGATAGTGTCAGCCATTTTAATTTGTTTTTCCCCATTATTTATACCTCTGATAAAAGTAATTCATAAAGCGCTCATCCGGGTCATACGTTCGTTTTTTCTGAAAAAACGCTTCGCTTTTCGGGTATGCCTGTCTCATTTGCGCTTTTGTCTGGTAAGTCATATACGGCAAGTAATAGCTCCCGCCGTGCTTGATGGCAACGTCTGTCATGCGCCTGATGATCCGGGCAGTATCTGCCTGGCCTTCTTTTGAAAAGCCCTCATTTATTAAAAGCACAAGCGAAAACATATCATCCTTCGCATAGGAAAGATCGGCTTTTTCATTTTTCTGCACATAACGAATCGTAATGTTCAACATGTTTAAATCCTCGTCCGACAGAGTTTGTCTCAGGTCGTCAATATAGGACGAATACTCCTTCACCGGCACAAAGTATTCTTGCAGAACATCTGTGTTGTCATTGTTTTCATATTCGAGAAATTTTGATTCGGACCGCATAACATTATTACGTGTGATCTTTGTGCCGTTTTGACTCAGAAAATAGGACTGCTGCGTGTTCCAAAGCCAATTCCTTCCCCATTCATATCTTCTTGACAAGCCGAGTGCAAACTTTGTGATCCCCGTATACTCTTCTGCTTTGAGATCGCTGTATGATGGCAGCTGATCCTGATGATCAGCCAATTCATAATTTGTAACATACATGTCTTTCAGAAATCCTTTTTTCGCTGTTGAAATTCGCGCCAGATGCATTCGGACATCCGGATTTCCTTTTACGTGCTTTGTAAAATAGTCCGCGTATGCACTGTAATTCATTGTTTCAGTCTGCATGACATACAGCTCATCATCCGTCAGCTGAAGCGTTACATCAAGAATCACGCCAAAAAGACCGTACCCTCCGATGACTGCCGTAAACAAATCATCTTTTGGAGTGACGGTGACAATTGATCCGTCCGCTTTTAAAAGCCGAAATGATTTGACTGTATCAATCAGCGAGCCATAGCGGATATCACGTCCGTGGGCATTGGCGCTGAGAGATCCTCCAATTGTAAAAATGTTTTGTGACTGCATGACTTTTACCGCGAGTCCGTATGGATTCACGTCATTCTGGATGTCATTCCATGTCGCGCCGCTTTGCACTCTGATGGTTTTCTTCTCTTGATCAAGCGACAGAATTTTATTGTAGCCTGTCATGTCGAGAACGATCCCGTCCTCATAATATGTATGGCCGCCCATGGAATGCTGGGCCCCGGCGATTGAGATCTTTATGTTTTTTCGATTTGCCTCTTTGATCGTGTCAATGAGCGTTTCCTCTTCCTGCCCTTTCACTGTCTGCTTAATTTTCACAGGCATTAGGCGGCTGACATCCGTCATCTCGCTTGTGTCTGTTTTTTGATCTGAATGCACAGAGTATGCAAACAGGGCCGCATACGCGCCTATACAAAGCGCGAATGCAAGCATTTTCTTTTTCATGGCGCTCTCCCTGCTGTTTTTTTATACCATTATACCAGGTCTGCGCCCTCATTTTTCCAGATTATCTTGCCCGTTTTTCGGCACGGCGGTCAGCCACGATAAAGCAGGCGTGAATCGCGCCCGGCAGCCAAAAGATACAGGTCAATATAAGATTCAGCAATGCCTGAAACGGTTTTCCCGAAAACAAAACAGCAAGCGGCGGGCATAGGACAGCAAGCAGGTACATCATTTTCCCTCACTCCTTTTTTGTTTTGTTTTATTGAATGCCAAGCGCGATTTTCGCGTATCTGGACATTTTGTCTCTTGTCCAAGGCGGATTCCATACAATGTGAACCTCCGTCTCTTTCACTTCCGGAATGTCCGCTAATGCTTTTTTCACTTCATCAACGATAATCGGCGCTAACGGGCAGCCCATTGATGTCAGTGTCATCGTAACGTGCGTTAAGCCATCTTCATCCATATCAACATCATATACCAAACCAAGATTCACGATATCAACACCAAGCTCAGGATCAACAACCTGTTCCAGAGCGCCCATGATGTTCTCTTTTAATGCTTCTTCCATGTTCCCTCACTCCTTTTTTCTACAGTATAACGTAAATCAAGCCCTTCTTCACACCATTGTGCTTTATAAGTACGTATCAAACCATTCAATCGTTTTTAACACAGCTGTCCGCGGGACTTTATGGTCAGCATGTTCATCTCCGATAAATTGGAGGCGTTCCGGCTGCTCGCTGTAATGAGATTTGACCTTGTCATAAAATGTCCGGGTCGGCGCGTAAGGCACGACTTTATCTTTTGCGCCGTGCCAAAATAATAGCGGGCGCTGGCGCAGTTTTTCCGGCTGAAGGCTGAGATCCCGCAATTCGAGACGCTTCATCAGCTCCTCTACCTTTTCTTCCGGCACATCGATATCAATACCCTGAGATTGAATATGGTCAATTTGCTGCTGAAACAGTTCTACGTAATTCGGGCTTCCCATCAGGCTTACGCTGGCTTTTATCCAATCATAAGCAGTTAACGCGCCAAGCGTTGTGATACCTCCCATTGAGGTGCCTGCGAGGCCGATACGACCGCTGTCTATCAGGCCCTCTTTTTCAAAATGCGTTTTGAGTACGCCGATCTCTTCAATCTCATTGAGGACGATATCCCAAAAATGGCCGGCCAGCTCTTCAACAGCCATTTCTTCTCCCCGTTCACCATGGTGCAGAGCCTCCGGCAGAACGGCCCTGAAGCCCTTCTCCGCAAGCAGGTAAGCAATATGAAGGTTGTGTTCCTTCGCGCTCGTAAAACCATGTATAAAGATGACGAGAGGAACAGCGCGGCGCCTGTTCTCTTCCTTTACAATATGTAAAAACGGAATACCGGAAACAGTTTGATTTTCAATTTGAATCACAATGTGCCCCTCCTTAGGATAACCATAATCATAAGTGTAACATGTAGACAATAAAGATGGTAAAAAGCTACACTGTAAGTAAGGCAAAACAAGCAAATTCTAAGGTTAAAGGAGCTTTTCATGAAGACAAAACCCTATTTAATCGCATTAGATTTAGATGGAACGTTATTAAAGGATGACAAAACCATATCAGAATACACCCTTCGGACGATACAGCGCCTAAAAGATGACGGGCATTATGTCTGCATCTCAACGGGCCGTCCATACCGTTCAAGTTCCATGTACTATCAGCAGATGGAGCTGACAACGCCGATTGTCAATTTTAACGGAGCGTTTGTCCATCACCCGCAGGACGACAGCTGGGGACGATATCATACCTCGCTGCCGCTTGATGTTGTCAAACAACTAGTCGAGATCAGTGAGAGGTACAACGTACATAATGTGCTTGCCGAAGTCATTGATGACGTGTACTTTCATTACCATGATGAGCACTTGGTTGATGCCTTTAATATGAATACAACAAATGTGACGGTCGGAGACTTGCGGAAAAATCTCAGTGAGGATGTTACATCCGTACTCATCCACGCAAAAGAAGAAGACGTGCCGGCCATACGCTCCTATTTATCAGATGTGCACGCCGAGGTGATCGATCATAGAAGATGGGCCGCGCCGTGGCATGTCATCGAAATTATTAAAAGCGGCATGAATAAAGCGGTCGGCCTCCAGAAAATCAGCGATTATTACGGTGTGCCGAAGGAGCGGATCATTGCTTTCGGAGATGAGGATAACGATCTGGAAATGCTTGAATTCGCTGGCTGCGGCGTTGCGATGGGAAATGGAATTGACGAGGTCAAGCAGATTGCCAACCGGACAACGACTACAAATGAAGAGGACGGCGTGGCAAGATTTTTAAAAGAATATTTCTCACTTTAAAGACCGTCCATATTAATTTTTCCCACTCATAAACGTTACTTCATCCCACCATACTATTGAAGACGACTCATCTCGTCAAAGTATGGAAGGGGGCAGTCTCACAATGGGTAAACGAAGCAAATCGAGAAGGTTTATTCACCAAGGTAAAGACTCCATCGGGCTACACGCCGCAAGATTTCCATATCGGTCTACATTAGAAGAAGCTCACCAGCATGCCGCGGCACGAGACTCGGCAGAAAGGCAGTATGAATATTAAATGAGAAATGAACTGTTTCAGCAGGCAAAATCATTTGTTCAACAGGCTGTCATGGTGACAAACGGCTTTGAGGAAGGCGATCAGGAGCAAGCCATTCTGAGAGCCAAAAATGCTGTGTCTTCTGCGTATGCCAATTCGACAGATGCGGAACGTCAACAGCTTCACCAATTTCAGGATCAGCTAGACAAACTGCAATAAAAAAAGGCTATGGCGATTCGCCATAGCCTCTATTTGACATCAAATTGCTGAACGGCCTGAACCTGCTTGAGATTTTCCGCTCTCCCCTTAAATGTTACCTTTACCTCGTAAGTTCCGGGCTCAGGGACTTCCTTCCACACATCAGAGAAATCATATGTTTCTCCAGGTTCCAATGTCAGGTTTTGAAAAGCCTGCGTAAACATTTTGTCTTTCGAATAAAGGTATCTTTCTTTGTTGTCAGAATCATACACGACAAGTTCAAATTTTTGTCCTGTGCTGAATTGAAACTCGACAGCACGTTCGCTTTGGTTCTTCAGCGACATGTTAAACTTGATTTGTTCAGGCTCCTGAATTGCGTCAACAGATAAAACAACCTCTTGATTCTCCATTCCGCCTGATACCTCCTTATCGGGTTCTGTCTGCTCATCTTTCCCGCAGCCTATCAAAAGCAGCACAGGAAGGAGCATCACAAGCAGCCGTTTCACGACTTCCACCTGCTTTCGTCAGTCTTTTCTAAAGAAACCAAAAATCCCTGTCGTTTGAACAATGTTCGTAAATGCTTTCGGATCAACTTCTTTAACAATCTTCTCTAAATCGTACAATTCATACCTTGTGATGACGATAATCATCATTTCTTTCTGTTCGTTCGTAAAGGCTCCTTTGGCCGGAACAGTTGTGATGCCGCGCACCATTCTTCCGTAAATGGCTTCTTTGATTTCGTCCGCTTTTTTCGTCACGATCATTGCCGTGAGCTTCATGTGGCGGGTATGAATGGCGTCGATCACCCTCGTTGTCACATACAGTGTTACCAGGGTATATAATGCTTTCTCCCAACCTTGCAATAATCCTGCCGTCAAGATGATAATCCCGTTGAGAATAAAGAAATATGTGCCGACGGGTTTATCCTTCCACTTTGCTAGCACCATGGCGACGATATCGAGCCCGCCTGTTGAAGCGCCGTATTTTAATGTTAGGCCGATACCGACTGCGGAAATGACGCCGCCGAAAACAGCGTTCAGCAAAATGTCATGTGACAGGCTTGTTTCCGGCAGAATTCCCATAAACACAGTGGTGAGTGCGACACTTAAAATACTGTACACCGTAAACGATTTGCCGACCTTCAGCCACCCTAAAATACCGACCGGAATGTTTAAGAGGAACAAGAGCGTTCCCGTCGATATGTAAAAGGGGGCATATTCAACAATGACGCTTGATAAAAGCTGGGCCACACCTGTAAATCCGCTGGCATATACATCTGCCGGAATCAAAAATAAGTTCAGCCCGGCTGCATTGAGTAAAGCGCCGATGATGACGATGAGTAATTTTTTTGTTTGATCTAGTACCATGGCATGTTCCTCCGCTCTTTCTTCTTAATATGTTTTCCCTTAAAACAAATATTTGAACACGATTTTGGCAAATTAATATGATATAGTTGGCTTAACTCTTATGATAACGAGCGATAACGGAAAGAAGGGAAGCAATATGACAGTTCATCTCATCGCTGACAGCGCCGCTGATTTGCCCCGTTCTTATTTTGAAGAAAACGGCATTGGCTTTATTCCGCTCAGAGTCTCTCTCAGCGATAAAGAATTCGAAGATGCAGTCACGATTGATGCGGAACAAATATTTGAAGCGATGCAAAATGGAGAAACGCCTATGACGTCCCAAGCCTCACCGCAAACGATTAAAAATGTGTTTTTGCAATATGCCGAAACAGGTGATCCCGCTCTTTACATTGCCTTTTCCTCAGGCCTCTCCGGCACGTATCAGACAGCTGTGATGATGGCCAATGAAGTAAAGGAGGAATTCCCCGATTTCGATTTACGGGTCATTGATTCCAAATGTGCTTCATTAGGATACGGGCTGGCTGTCCGGCATGCTGCCGATCTCTGTATCAACGGAAATACAATACAAGAAATTGAAACGTCTGTAAAGAACTTTTGCGAACAGCTTGAGCACATTTTTACCGTCGATGATTTAACGTACCTCGCCCGGGGCGGCCGAATTTCAAAAACGTCCGCTTTTGTCGGCGGTCTGCTCAATATTAAACCGCTTCTTCATATGGAGGACGGCAAGCTTGTGCCTCTTGAAAAAATCCGCGGACAGAAAAAGCTGTTCAAACGGATTATTGAATTAATGAAAGAGCGAGGAGACAATTGGAGCGATCAAACCGTCGGAATCAGCTATGCCGCTAACGAAGGAACAGCCAATGACATGAAAAATTTGATTGAAGATACGTTCAAGCCAAAAGAGATTATCATGCATTCAATCGGTTCTACGATCGGCTCACACGCCGGTCCCGGCACATTAGCCGTATTCTTTTTAAGAAAATGAGCAAACAAAAACCTCCAGATATTTGATATATGCTGGAGGTTTTATATTAATTTTTTGTTTACATAAATGATGACTCCAGCTCCATATGCCAAAATCATTGGCGGAATCAGCTGATCTTGTCCTTGGAATGAAATAAAACCGTTTAAAAGAATAAATATCCCTGAATTCAGAAAAAAGTTTCCCGCAATTCTAGCCAGACGGTCTTTGTCACGTATCCGGGACTCACGGAAACCGGACAATATCCATGTTTGCTTTTTAATTCCTGCCATATAAGCAATCCAAAAGAAAAGCATCGCAATCAAGATCAATAAAAAATCGATGCGAATGTACACGACATCTCCCCCTGTCTTTTCACTAACAAAACAATCTGTCTCCTAATGATACGTAACAGAAATTTATTTGTGAAGTTCTTATATAAAAAAATAGAGGGCCTGTACGGCCCTCTATTTTTTCTCGTATGTCCATCCGTCTTCCTGATACACTTTTCCGTTTTTCATCAAATGGCCAAGCGCGCGCTTAAAGGCGGCTTTGCTCATGTTAAAACGTTCTCTGATATCGTCAGGCTGGCTTTTGTCGCTGTACGGCATAGCGCCGCTTCTTGTTCTCATATACGTTAAAATGTACTCGGCATCCACAGACAATGCATCCTGTTTTCTCGGGAGCAGCGACATGTTGACTGAGCCGTCTTCTTTTACTTGAATCACCCGTCCCGTGATTCTTGAGCCGAGTCTTGGTTCCTCTTTTCTTTCTGACGGATGGATAAAACCGCGGATACCATCGTCTGTGATGATAAATGAACCCGTTGCGATTAATCTGTACACCGTACCTGTCAGCTCTTTATTCATCAAATCTTCTGAAGCGTCGGTAAACAGTTCGCTTATCATATCCTCCGGTGCTGGTTTGGCAAACATGCGCCCCCGATTCGTCACTTTGAGCATACAGTAAAGTTTATCCCCTTTTTGCGGCCAGACCTCCTCGTATGGCGGCAAATGCTCAGTTGCAACAAGCGCGTCCTTAGTTAAGCCAACATCAACGAAAACGCCCATATCTTCCACTTTATCCACCACTTCGACCCAGCCGTACTCATCAGCGCTGATGACCGGAATTTTCATCGTGGCCGCAAGTCTTTCCTGCTGGTCGACATATATAAAGACCTCTACCTCATCCCTGTCTTCGATATCCTCAGTTATTTCACTGTTATGTAAGAGAATCGTATCTTCTCCGTCGGTTAAAAAGTAACCGAAGTCAGTTTGGTGATCTATACTCAAGGTTAATTGCTGCCCTGGTCTCATGCTATCGTCCTTCCTGTACCGCTTATTTTTATGCGGATTCTGTTAACATTTTTTCCAATCATCACAAATTGATTCTTTGTTCTGTTGGAAGTTTCTCTTTATTCTACTATAATCGACACATAAGTTAAATGTTATGGAGGTTTTCATATGGCAAAAGAAAGTTCATTCGATATTGTATCCCAGGTGGAATTGCCAGAAGTGCAAAATGCGATTCAAATTGCGCTGAAAGAAATCAGCACACGCTATGACTTTAAAGGAAGCAAAAGCGACATTTCGTTAGATAAAGAGGAGCTTGTTCTCGTTTCTGATGACGAATTTAAATTAAGCCAGCTCAAAGATGTGCTGGTCAGTAAATTGATTAAACGAAACGTGCCGACAAAAAATATTGATTACGGCAAGGTTGAAAGCGCGTCAGGCGGAACGGTGCGCCAGCGTGCAAAGCTTGTTCAAGGCATTGACAAGGACAACGCCAAAAAAATCAATACCATCATCAAAAACTCCGGCCTGAAAGTAAAGTCTCAAGTGCAGGATGATCAAGTTCGTGTCACCGGAAAAAACAAGGATGACCTGCAGCAGATTATCACAGCAGTACGGGGCGCAGAGCTGCCAATTGACGTTCAATTTATAAATTTCAGATAAATTTTCTGAATCCTATTGATTATTGTCTTTATTTTCGGTAAATTTGGAGAAAGGGAAAACGCCAGGCATCTTTTGGCAGCTCCTGAACATGTAAAATTTCATATCCGTTCTTATCAAGAGAAGCAGAGGGACTGGCCCGACGAAGCTTCAGCAACCGGTGTAATGGCGATCAGCCATGACCAAGGTGCTAAATCCAGCAAGCTCGAACAGCTTGGAAGATAAGAAGAGACAAAATCACCGACAAAGTCTTCTTCTTAAGAGGACTTTTTTTATTTCTCTTTTTTCCTTGCTGAATGTGAATAAAGGAGGCAGACAATGGGACTTTTAGAAGATTTGCAAAAACAGGTGTTAATCGGCGACGGCGCCATGGGGACGCTCCTCTACTCCTACGGCATTGACAGATGCTTTGAGGAGCTCAACATTTCAAAGCCGGAGGAAATTCAGCGCATACATAAAGCGTACGTTGAGGCTGGAGCCAACATCATTCAAACTAATACGTACGGGGCCAATTATATTAAATTATCCAGACACGGGCTTGAGGATGACATCAAAAAAATGAATCAGGAGGCGGTAAAAATCGCGCGGGCTTCAGCAGGCGATGCGTACGTGCTGGGGACGATGGGCGGCATCCGCACCTTTAATAAAAATGCGTACAGCCTTGACGAAATCAAACGCAGCTTTCGCGAGCAGCTGTACCTGCTGCTGCATGAGGAGCCGGATGGGCTGCTGTTAGAAACGTATTATGATTTGGAAGAAGCCCGTGAAGTGCTGAAAATCGCGCGCAAAGAGACTGACCTTCCGATTATGCTTAATGTCTCCATGCATGAGCAAGGTGTACTGCAGGACGGAACACCGCTTTCTGAAGCATTGCGATCGATTGCGGATCTCGGGGCTGATATCGCCGGCATTAACTGCCGACTCGGCCCTTATCACATGATTGAAGCGCTTAGCGAAGTGCCGATTTTTGATGATGTGTTCTTATCAGTTTATCCGAACAGCAGTCTTCCCTCACTTGAAGAAGGCCGGCTCGTCTATGAAACAGACGACACGTATTTTCAAAACAGCGCGTCAGAATTCCGCAAGCAAGGCGCACGGATTATCGGCGGCTGCTGCGGCACCACGCCGAATCACATCCGGGCGATGGCGGAAGCGATTGGCGGGCTTGCTCCGATTACAGAAAAAGAAGTCAAAACCCGGCCTAAGGAATTCATTTCTGTTCAGGATGAGCGCACAGAACCGGGCCTGAATGAGATCGCAGCGGTAAAACGCTCCATTATCGTAGAGCTGGATCCGCCGAAAAAATTGAGCTTTGACAAATTTCTGTCCGCCGCTGCTGAATTAAAAGAAGCGGGAATCGACGCCCTGACCCTTGCCGACAATTCCCTGGCTACTCCGCGGATCAGCAATGTTGCCTGCGGCACCCTTGTGAAGCAACAGCTCGATATGCGCTCCCTTGTCCATATTACGTGCCGTGACCGAAACATTATCGGCTTGCAGTCACATTTAATGGGCCTTGATACGTTAGGGCTGAATGACGTGCTGGCCATTACGGGCGACCCTTCTAAGATCGGGGATTTTCCGGGTGCAACGTCTGTGTATGATTTAACATCCTTTGATTTAATCAGGCTGATCAAACAGTTCAATGAAGGACTGTCCCTGTCTGGAAAACCGCTTGGCAAGAAAACGAATTTCTCGGTCGCCGCCGCATTTAATCCTAACGTCCGCCATCTAGATAAAGCGGTAAAACGGCTGGAGAAAAAAATAGATTGCGGCGCAGATTATTTTGTTTCACAGCCTGTCTATTCTGAGCAGCAGCTTGTCGATATCCATAACGAAACAAAGCATCTGAAGACGCCGATCTATATCGGCATTATGCCACTCACAAGCAGCCGAAATGCTGAATTCATCCACAATGAAATTCCGGGCATTAAACTATCTGACTCTATTCGTGAAAAAATGGCTCTCGCCGGCGAGGATAAAGAGAAACAAAAAGCGGAAGGCCTTGCGATTGCGCGCTCCCTGCTGGATACGGCATGCGAGCTGTTTAACGGCATCTACCTGATTACGCCTTTTCTCAGATCTGACTTAACCGCCAAGCTCACTTCGTACATTCAGCAAAAAGATGAGCAGCGCCAAAATATCTATTTGCATTAATACGTAGAAGACTGCCTAAGCCAAATGGGCGGTCTTTTCCAACGTAATTCGTGTTACGATAAAGAAAATGAGATTATGAGGAGGAACATCATGCTCGAAGTTAAAACCATTTCTGCGGAAGATACATACGACATCCGGCACCGCATCCTGCGTCCCCATCAATCCATCGAACAATGCAAATATGAACAGGATCATGCGGAAGGCGCCTTTCATCTCGGCGTGTTTTATGAAGGAATCCTGATCAGCATCGCTTCTTTTTCCCCTCAAAATCAGCCATTATTAACGGAATCCCCTGCATATCGGCTGAGAGGCATGGCGACGCTTGAAGGATATCGCGAGCAAAAAGCCGGAAGCACACTGATCAAATATGCGGAGCAAAAACTGGCAGACAGAAACGTACAGGCGGTCTGGTGCAATGCAAGACAACATGTCAAAGGCTACTATACAAAGCTTGGCTGGGAGGAACTTGGCGAACCGTTTGAGATTCCCGGCATTGGCACTCATGTTGTCATGTACAAAACATTCGGAACAAGCAGATGACGTGATATGAAGGTAATAGATGAGCTAATTGAGCTTCATGAACAACATACCCCCAGACTATTGCGGCTTTGCAGGCAAGCCGGGTGGCCTGATTATGGCGAACAAGAGCTGGCACTGCTTGTCCAGCAAGGGCGTTTTTTCGGTTATCAAAACATCCGCGGTGAGATCATCTCCTGTATCGGCTTATTTTTGTTTGGCCGTCTTGCTTCTATCGGCCTCGTCATCGTCGACAAGGACTACAAACGGCTCGGTCTCGGACGGCGGATGGTAAACGCGTGTATCAGCAAAACGGATGAAAGCACCGCCATCAGGCTTTGCGCCACAAAAGAAGGTTTGCCGCTTTATGAAAAAGCTGGTTTTCATCAAGCAGGTTCAGTCCGAAAATACAGTTGTCACGGTTTTCAACCGATTGAGAAGCAAAATCATCTTGTGGCTGAACTGACTGCCTTTAGAGAACAAAACTTTCAAGAATTAGCCGCGGCCGATCTCACTGCCTTTGGCGGAGATCGATCAAACCTTTTGCAGCAGCTTATTTACACTTCAGAGGAATGCGTCATCGCCCGAAACAATGAGGGACACCTGATTGGCTACGGCCTATCTGTACAGACACCTGCCAATCTGAAATTCGGCCCCATCATCGCCCCATCACCAGACGTGGCTGCTCAATTCATCAATAGGCTAGCCGCCGGCAAACAAGGTCCGATGCGCATCGATATACCGGGTGAACACACATCTTTGCATGAGAGGCTGATGGGGATGGGATTTCATGCAGACGATGAGCCTCCGCTTATGCTTTATCGGAAAAATAAGCTCCCTATCAAAAATGGACACTTATATGCGTTGATTTCACAGGCTCTCGGCTAATCCTCTTTTTTCCCGAACAGGTATTTTCTGTTCGGTTTTTTGCTGTCTAAACGTTGAATAAACGAAGCTATCAGGGACATTCTAAGCAGAAGAAAAGGAGTGTGCTCTGAGATGGAATCATCAAAACAAAATAACGGAATGACGATTGTTGCAATTGGTTCAATCCCTTTAATATTAACACTTGGAAACTCAATGCTTATTCCGATATTGCCAAAAATGAAATCTGAACTTCATTTATCACAATTTCAAGTCAGTCTCGTGATCACAGTATTTTCCTTGATTGCGGCGTTTGCCATTCCGATTGTCGGTTATCTCGCTGACAGATTCTCAAGAAAAGTCATCATTATCCCTTGCTTATTTTTGTATGGAGCCGGCGGGTTGTTAGCCGGGTTTGCGGCAGGTTTTTTTGACAATGCGTACCCTTGGATCATGGCAGGACGGGCGCTTCAGGGAATCGGGGCAGCCGGGACCGGCCCGATCGCCATGGCACTGTCAGGGGATCTGTTTAAAGGCGCCCAGGAAAGCAAGGTGCTCGGCCTCGTTGAAGCTTCAAATGGCATGGGGAAAGTGCTTTCGCCAATCATCGGCTCGCTTATCGCCCTGCTTGTCTGGTACGGCGCGTTTTTTGCCTTCCCGGTATTTTGTATCATTTCGATCGTGTTGACTTGGATTTTTATTAAAGAAAAGAAAAAGGAAAAAGAACCGCCCCCGATCGGAAAATATGCGAAAGGGCTGATAAGTGTTTTTAAGCATGAAGGCAGATGGCTGTTTACCGCTTATTTAGCCGGGGCGACCTGCCTGTTTACTTTATTCGGCATCCTGTTTTATCTATCAGATGTCTTGGAAAAAACATATGATACCGACGGCGTCAAAAAAGGCTTGATTTTGGCGATTCCTCTTTTGGTCATGTGTGTAACGTCTTATACAACCGGAAGCAAAATTGGCCAAAAACAATCGTTAATGAAAAAGCTGATCGTACTCGGATTAGCGTTCATGACCGTGTCTTACGCAACACTGTCATTCATTGAGAACCTGGTCTTTTTTATCAGTGTTCTCGTGCTGAGCAGTATCGGTTCAGGCCTTGTTCTTCCTTGTGTGAACAGCTTTATTACCGGAGCTGTCGGGAAAGAAAGACGAGGATTTGTGACCTCGCTCTACGGATCTGTTCGTTTCTTAGGGGTGGCCATCGGGCCTCCGATTTTCGGCCGCCTGATGGAATGGTCCAGACCCGGCATGTTTTTAAGCATTGCGGGATTGACGCTTGTTGTCGGCATTCTCGTGATTTTGCTGATCCATGTGAATCAACACAAAGAAGAATCAAAAGAAAAAGAAGATCCTAAAATGGCAGGCAATCGGCTTCAGCCGACTGAGGAAAGGTAGCATCCAATTTGAAAATCGAACGGGTTGAGACTTTTCCGCTTTTGCATCGGTTAGAAGAGCCGTACGGTGACGCAAACGGGTTTAAACAATATCGAACTTGCTATCTCATCAGAATTGTCACAGAAAGCGGGATTGACGGCTGGGGAGAATGCGTTGATTGGCTTCCGGCTCTCCATATCGGTTTCACCAAACGAATCATTCCCTTTCTTTTAGGAAAACAGGCCGATAGCCGCCTGCCACTAGTGCGCACGATTCAAAAATGGCATCAGCGCGCGGCCTCCGCTGTAAGCATGGCCCTGACAGAAATTGCGGCTAAAGCTGCGGATTGTTCTATTTGCGAACTATGGGGCGGGCGGTACAGAGAAGAGATCCCTGTATACGCCTCATTCCAATCGTATTCAGACCTGCCGCAATGGATCAGCCGTTCGGTCTCTAACGTTGAAACCCAGTTAAAAAAGGGCTTTAAGCAAGTCAAAGTCAAAATCGGCGGGGCTTCATTCGAGGAAGATGTCCGGCACATCAGTGCGCTGCAGCATACGGCAGGCAGCTCCATTGCGTTGATTCTGGACGCAAATCAAAGCTACGATGCAGCAACAGCTATGAAATGGGAACGCTATTTCTCAACATGGACGAATATCGGATGGTTCGAGGAGCCTTTGCCCTTTGATCAGACGCAGGATTACGCTTTGCTGCGCAGCCGTTTATCTGTTCCTGTTGCCGGTGGAGAAAATATGAAAAGCGCGGCGAAATTTGCCTCGCTTCTTTCACAGCGCTGCTTGGATATCATTCAGCCAGATGTTATGCATATCAACGGGATCGATGAGTTTCGGGACTGCCTCCAGCTCGCGCGTTATTTCGGCGTCAGAGCGTCCGCACATGCATATGACGGATCGCTTTCACGGCTCTATGCTTTATTTTCGCAAGCCTGCCTGCCTCCATGGTCTAAAATGGAAAATGATCAAATTGAACCGATTGAGTGGGACGTCATGGAGAATCCTTTTACAGATCTCGTCAGCCTTCAGCCTTCAAAAGGAATGGTCCACATCCCGAAAGGAAAAGGCATTGGAACAGAAATCAATATGGAGATCATTCATCGCTACGAGTGGGATGGTTCAGCATATTAAGCTGGGCCATTTCTATATTTGCATACATAAATGATGGACAGCCTCATAAAATGGAAACAGCGGACAAGTCTTTTCATAAAGGAGCAAATGACTTAATGGCTGAACTGCTGATGAAAGCAAAACTCACGTTTATGATTGTCGTAGGCGGCGTATTACAGGGACTCGGCATGTCCTTGTTTTTATTTCCACATGATATTCCGACAGGCGGGGCAGCAGGTATTGCGGTGCTGCTGCATTATCTGTTTCAAATCCCACATGGCTTTTCAGTGTGGGCAGTGAATGTTTCGATGCTTTTTACTGCTTTAAAATGGCTGGAGATGAGAACATTTACCGGCACCCTTGCTTCGATTACCGTTACCTCTGTCTCGGTCCTGATATTCGATTTTGTTTTTACGGATATCACATCCAACCTGTGGCTTGATTTGGCAAGCGGCGCTGTGTTATTGGGACTTGGCATCGGACTTTTATACAAATACAAAATTTCGAACGGAGGATTCGGAGCCCTTGCTCTGATGATTTCCATCTATCGCGGCGGGAATCCCGGAACGATCCTCCTTATCATGAATGGCATCATTTTTATGGTCACCGCGTCTATTATTGACTGGGGCATCGTCATTCAAGCCCTGATATGCCAAGTCATATCGACAAGAGTCATCGACTTCATCTATAACATCCGCCTGACTTCACTTCCCTATCTCACGCCTATGTACCGCCATAAAAAATAATAGGAAGAGGCTCTCTTCATGGCGAGAGCCCCGCAGCCGCTGTTTTACAAATAAAAGGTATCGGATCTTAGCCCTAAGCGCAGTGTCTCTAACGCGATGGCATCATGAAAGGGGATATTGGCCAGATTCACATTCGGCCCAATCCTTTGAATAAACCCTTGCTGAAGCGTTTTGTTTGGCGCTTCAAAAATCAGCCTGGTGATATCAATATTTGAGGAAATGATGTCATCAACAATTTGAAACCGGACATCGCCGCTGCTGGAACAGATCCCGCCTGTCCCGCTTTCCCTTGCCTCTGTAATCACTTTTTCCGCGCCCGCTTCCATATCCTCAATGATATACTCAAGCCATTCCCCAGAGCTTTGCCGGCTTGATAATTCCGCATCCTTGCTGCCCACCTCACTGAGCACAAGAAATTCATCAGAAAAATCGGCAATGTAAGCCGCTTTCTCTTTATTTGTCATCGGAAGCGTACCGTTTGAAATCTCAATATATTTACAGCCGAAATAGGTGCAGTACCGATGAAATTCATTCACTTTTTTCTGGCTTACATATTTCTCAAACAATGTGCCGCCAAAGAAAAATTTAATATCATGCTCGTTCAGCGAGCTGATTTTTTCTTCAAGGTCTTTCGTAAGTAATGATGTGCCCCAGCCGAATTTCACAAAATCAATATAGTCGGACGCCCCAGCTATTACATCTTTGAAAAATTGCAAGGGGTAGCCGTTATCAATTAAAATCGTCTGCCCCGTTTCTCTCGGCTTGCTTGTTCTCACTGGCAATTCTAGTGAAAAATCATTCATATTATGACCCTCTCTATCGTTGGAACTTCTCTTTCTTGTTTTACTTTCATCACGAAATCGCCTGTCAGTTCTTTTGTACAGTATGATATGTCTTCCGGATCAAACAATGGCTGGCTGGGATCAAAAAATTTCTCTGCAACAGAAGAGCGTTTTATTCTATCAATTACCCCCGCAGCCGTTACTGCATTTGTCTCTTCAATAATGCCTTTGATATACTCCGCACACGCCATGTCGTCATCACCTGACGGGTGGGAAGCAACAATGTTGATGACACAATCCTTTACGGCGAGTGTTTTTACATGCTCTGCCGTTGTTTTGGCGTTGGAAAATCCGGTTACGAACAGATGTCTGGTGTTCAGCGCCCCTAACGCCGCTGTGACGCCGTTTGTTGTTTTCTGGATCAAACGCTTATCCGCCATATCCTGCATTGCCATGCGTTTTGGAGAATTATCTAAATCAAATCCGGTGATACCCACCCCCTTTTCCTCTCCCGTCAATACGTAATCCGGAAAACTGTCTTTTAGCACAAAGGCTTCCTCCGCTGTCCCGACCAATAAAATCTCTTTCGCTCCGCCGATAAACGCATAATGGGCGACCGTAAAGGCTCTGATGACATCAATGACGATATTAATATCCGCCGGGGCAAGCGAATGATGATGCCCCTGATAAATGGTAATCGGCATACTACCTCTCCTTGGGCATAAAAACCATTTTGCTTAAAAGCATATTCAGCCGGTCTCTTAATGGTTCCGCCCCTTCATTTTAGGCGCCGCCGCACCTAAAAACCCTGAACGTTTATGTGAAAAATGAATAGTCTGCCTATAACTCGATCACTAGATAAGAAAACAAACAGATGCAAACGGGGGGAAAATGTTGAACGAACAAATCATCACTCATGATACATGGAACGACACGCTGTCCAAACAGATAACGGATCAATTGATCGATGAGCTCGATGTGTTGAAATGGGCTTACCGAATATACGGGGAAAAGATTGTGTACGCGTGCAGCTTTGGCGCAGAAGGGATGGTGCTTCTTGACCTCATATCAAAAATCAACAAAAACGCGCACATCATCTTTTTGGATACAGGGCTGCATTTTCAGGAAACATATGAGCTGATCGAGACCGTCAAAGAGCGATATCCGAGCTTGAAAATCCAGCTGCTCGAACCCGAGCTGAGCTTAAAAGAACAGGAGACGCAATACGGCGGAGAGCTGTGGAAGCATAACCCGAATCTATGCTGTGAATTGCGGAAAATCGACCCGCTTAAAAAACACCTGTCCGGCATGACAGCTTGGATTTCAGGTCTGCGCCGGGAGCAGTCGCCTACGAGAAAGCATATTCAATACGTGAATCTGGATCAGAAGTTTAAGCTCATTAAAATTTGCCCGCTCATCCACTGGACATGGGATGACGTTTGGACATACATCCGCCTGCACAATTTGCCTTATAACAAACTGCACGATCAACATTACCCGAGCATAGGCTGTGAAATGTGTACATTGCCTTCCTCGGACCCAAACGATGAAAGAGCTGGCAGATGGGCCGGACGGGAGAAAACAGAATGCGGCCTGCATCAAGAATAATGTCTGGCAAACGCATGCTATGGGAATGAAATGATGTTGAGGCGCTGCTTTTGAAGTTATCAACCAGCGCAGAAAAGAAAAACAAAGGAAACGTAAAAATGGAGGTTGAACACGTTGAATGGAAGCGAGCCCCATGGAGGGGTGTTAATCAACCGCTGCGATCCCGCATGCCATTTTGAAGGGTGCACGTGCGAAGCGGAGCTGGATCAGCTTGCACTGAGCGACCTGGAGCTTATCGCGATCGGCGGCTACAGCCCGTTAACTGGTTTTTTGGGAGAAAAAGATTATCATACTGTTGTGAAAGAGATGAGGCTGGCAAACGGCTTGCCTTGGAGCCTGCCGATTACGCTGCCTGTCGGAGAAGAAACCGCAAAAAAACTGTCTGCCGGAGATCACGTCAAGCTTGTGAAAGACGGCATCACCTACGGCATGATCACAGTTACTGATATATACCAGCCTGATAAAACACAAGAAGCACTGTCTGTTTTTAATACAAACGATCCTGCCCACCCAGGCGTAAAAAAAATGCTGGCGCGGCCGGATTACTACATCGGAGGGCCAATCGTTGTCAGCCGCCTTCCCGACAAATCCTTCGAACAGTTTTACGCAGCACCCGCAGAAACAAGAGCAGCCTTTAAAAAACTCGGCTGGAAAACGATTGTCGGCTTTCAAACCAGGAACCCTGTTCACAGAGCGCATGAATACATTCAAAAAACAGCGTTAGAAACGGTCGACGGTCTGCTGCTTCACCCGCTTGTTGGAGAAACGAAGCCAGACGATATCCCGAGTGATATCAGAATGGAAAGCTACCAGGTTTTGCTTGATCACTATTATCCAAAGGATCGTGTCATGTTGTCGGTGTTCCCTGCCGCCATGCGGTATGCAGGTCCGCGGGAAGCGATTTTTCATGCGCTCGTCCGCAAAAATTACGGCTGCACCCATTTTATTGTAGGCCGTGATCACGCGGGTGTCGGCAGCTATTACGGAACGTACGACGCGCAAAACATTTTTCAATCATTCACTGAGGAGGAACTGGGCATTAAGCCGCTGTTTTTCGAGCACAGCTTTTACTGCCGGAAATGCGGAAACATGGGCACCTCGAAAACATGTCCACACAGCCAAAGAGAGCATATCCACTTATCCGGCACAAAGGTGAGAGAGCTTCTCCGCCAAGGCAAAAAGCCGCCTAAAGAATTCAGCCGGCCTGAGGTCGCAAACGTGCTGATCAAGGGTCTTCAGCAACAGCCCGTTGCCATTCAGCAAAACAGCGGGGGATTGGAATGACACACAATCCGAACATCATTTGGCACCCCGCTGCAATCACAAAGTCTGACAGACAGTCCTTAAACGGACACAAAAGCTGCGCCCTCTGGTTTACCGGGCTGTCCGGCTCAGGAAAATCGGTGCTGGCCAATGCGGTTGATGAAAAGCTTTACCGCATGGGGATTCAGAGCTATGTGCTCGACGGCGATAATATCCGCCACGGCTTAAACAAAGATCTCGGTTTTCGGACTGAAGACAGGATAGAAAACATCCGCCGAATCGGAGAAGTGGCGAAGCTGTTTGTCGACAGCGGGCAAGTGATTTTAACGGCTTTTATTTCTCCATTCCGAGAGGACCGGGATATGGTCAGAGCGCTCTTTCCTGAAGGGGAATTCTATGAAATATATGTGAAATGCCCGCTGCATGTCTGTGAACAGCGCGATCCGAAGGGACTTTATCAAAAAGCGCGAAACGGAGAAATCAAACATTTCACCGGGATCGATTCTCCGTATGAAGCGCCGCTTTCACCTGATTTCATCATTGAATCAGACCAGATATCTATTTCCGACGGAGCTGATTTGATCATTACTGAACTGCAAAGCAAAGGAATCATAAAGAAACCCGATTAATATCGGGTTTTTTCTTATAATTTGGAAAACTGCGCAATCAAATGGTTGATCTTCTCTTTTTCTTCATAGAAAGCTCCGTGCCCGTTATTTACAAACGGAACCAATTCCGACTGTTTGATGCCGCGCTTCAATTCTTTCGCAAAATCAAATGGCGCAATTTTATCCTTTCTCCCGTGCAGGATCAGCGCCGGCACCTTGATCAAGGCAAGATCCTTTCTGAGATCCTCGTCTCTTAATGCAATGCCTGAGTGGATCGTCCCGTAAGAGGAAGCTTCCAGCATCAGATTGAGAAACCACTGCCTGAACTCCGGAGACACTTTTTCCTCAAAAAACTGTTCTCCTAAATCAGCCAGTGTTTTTGGCCGATCGTTTTTGATTTGTTCAATCATATCGTCAATATCCTGCTTCCTCATGCCGTACGGATAACCCGGGCGTTTTGTGAATGCGGGCGCTGCTGCAGACAATAAAATCAGCTTATCAATATCGGCTCCGTCATGCCTTGCTAAATAACGGATTGCAATTGCGCCGCCCATCGAAAAACCGGCAAGAACCGCGTTCTCAAGCTGCAGCGTATAAATGACTGCCTTCACATCATCGGCCATTGTGTCATAATCGTAGCCTTCCCACGGGCGGTCAGATTGCCCATATCCCCGTAAATCAATGCCGATAAAACGAAATCCTCTTTTCGGAAGCTCATTCATTTGATATTCAAACATCTTATGATTCAACGGCCACCCGTGCAAAAAGATGATTGGCCTTCCATGTCCGATATCCTCTACAAACAGTGTCACATGCTCCTCGGTTTTGACGTAATGCCCCATTCCGCATTCCTCCTGTTCCCTTTTCTTTCCCGGCCTGTAAACGCCTTGACGCACAGAAAGCTTTCCATTTATGCTTACAAAACAAGCGGGCTGCTGACCAAGAAAAGGCTCTTCACGTTTTACTATATGTATCAACTTCCATAACAATCTATTAAATTGATCCCGGAGGCCTCTGGTTTTCGGGCAGTAAAGGATGTCATCTCATGAATAAAGTAGTGATTCAAAAACCGCACATACCGGAAAACCTGCAAACCGCAGATTTTCATGAAACCGCGACGCAGGATGATATGGTCAGCATGCATTTGTTTGCAGATTGTACAATCTGTGGCGAAGATATAGAAAGACTTTGTGTGGAAAAAACGATATTCAGAAATGTCGTGTTTATCGATGTGTCTTTCCGGCATATTGAACTGACCGATGTGATCTTTGAGAAATGTGATTTATCAAACGCTGATTTCAGCGGGGCTGTCATTCACAGAACATCTGTTAAGCAATCAAAAATGGTTGGAATGAATGTGGCAGAATCAACGCTGCGGAATGTCTCATTCGAGGAGTGCCACGGACATTTCAGTTCATTCTCATACTCAAATATGAAACAAGTCCGTTTTGATCACTGCGCCCTTATGCAAAGTGAGTGCAGCAATATGGCGCTTCAGCAGACACACTTTGACGGGTGCGAACTGGAAGGCGCCAGCTTTACCGGCACATCCCTTCAAACCATGGACATCAGCACGTGCCGTTTTGACCAGCTTCATGTCTCCCTCGACAAATTGAAAGGCTGCAAAATCGCGCCTGAGCATGCGATTGCTTTCGCCAGAGCGCTCGGAGCTGTCATTGTGTAACAAACGTTAGGACATCAGGCGGCGGGCTGTATCGGCTGCCGCTTTAATGCCTGTTTTCAAATCCGCAAGAGAGGCATAGGCATATGACAGCCTGATGCTGTTTCGGTCTTCACCGTCATAAATGGAACCGGGATTCACCAGCACCTGCTGTTTCAGCAGTTCATGAAAGAAACGGCTGATAGGCAAGGCTTTGTGAAATGTCACCCACATATAAAAGCCGCCGGCGGGAATCCGCCACGTCGCGATGTCTCCGGCATACCAATTGAGAAAATGAACTGCCGCGTCTCTTCTTTGTTTTAGTGCCCTTCGTATCCATGTCAGCTGCTCTTCATAATACCCCTGTGACAGCCATTCAGCAGCCGCCCACTGGGACAGTCCGCTCGATCCGTAGTCTGTCTGCATTTTAATATCCGCCAGCCTTTCAATGACCGGCTCCGGTCCGGCAAGCCAGCCGATTCGAAGGCCTGGGCTAACCGTTTTTGAAAAAGTGCCCAAATACAGAATATTGCCTTCATGGTCCATTGCTTTTAACGGCTGCGGCGGTTTCTCTTCAAACCATAAATCACCGTACGCATCATCCTCAATGATCGGCAGCTGCTCTTTTTTTGACAGGCCGATGATCTCTTTCCTTCGCTGCTCTGACATAACAGTGCCTGTCGGATTATGAAACGACGGAATGGTGTAAAGCAGCTGTCCTCCGTATTGTTTTCGATAAGAAGAAACAAGCCCCGCATTGATTCCTTCTTCATCCATCGGCAAGCCGCGAAGCCGCATCCCCGCTGATTGAAACACATGCAAAGATTGAAGGTAGGAAGGCTTTTCCGTCAAAATAACAGAACCTCGTTTTAAAAGCCCGATCGAGATGAGCTGAAGCGCCTGAAGTGCGCCAGACACAATTAAAATGGATGACGGTGATACATGGATCTGCTTGCCTTTTAAATGGTCCGCTACCGCCTCCCGCAGCTTAGGATTTCCTTTCGGCTGCTCGTATCCTAAAGACAGGGCAAGCGGATTGATCTGCTGAAACATCCGGCGCATTGTGTCAACTGGAAGCAGATCCGGTGAAAGCTCTCCTGTGCCTAATCTGATAATATCCGCTCTTGGTTCGTTTTGATTAATATCCTGTATGATAGAAGAATTAGGGTGATGAATGCCTGAACGGACGTAATCACTCCAATCGAGTGGAGGCTCAGCCGCCAGCACGCTCCACGTACTGTTTACAACCTTCGTGCCGCCACCTCTTCTCCCCTCTAATAGGCCTTGAGACGTGAGTTCATCAACGGCAGCTGTCACTGTGCTGCGGTTGACTTGAAACATATCGGCCAGCGTTCTCTGCGAAGGAATTTTCGTCCCCACAGCCCACTCTCCGTGAAGAATTTTATCTTTCATGTATTGTTCGATCTGCCGATGCAGCGGAACATCCGAATCTTGGCTTGGCTGCCATTGCGTCAAGGTCATACCCCCTCTTTTCTTCACATTATACATTTGGCTGGTTCTAAACCCAACCAAATGGCCGGAGACTCGGGAAAAAATCTCCCTTATGATTGAAAAAACAGATGTGAAAGGAGTTTTTTCCGCATGAATGCAATCATTCACGGAGTTGCGCTTGCCTTTGGCTTAATTTTGCCGCTGGGAGCGCAGAATGTGTTTATTTTTCAGCAAGGAGCGTGGCAAAGGCATATTTGGCGGGCACTCCCTGCCATCATCAGCGCTTCTGTCTGCGATACTCTGTTAATTGTTTTAGCTGTTGCAGGCGTATCTGTCATCGTCCAGCAGCTGCCGGTGTTTGAGACAGCCATGATGGCCTGCGGATTTTTGTTTCTCCTCTATATGGGCTGGGTAACTTGGACCAGCCATCCGAAAACAAACCAAAATGAGAAACATACGTTCACAGCTAAACAGCAAGCTGTGTTTGCGGCAGCCGTTTCTCTTTTAAACCCACACGCTATTCTGGACACGATCGGTGTCATCGGCACGAGCTCGCTCCAATATTCTGGGCTTGAGAAATGGCTCTTTATGGCCGCCTGCATCGCTGTCTCTTGGATTTGGTTTATCAGTCTTGCGATAGCGGGCCGGCTGTTTCAGACGATAGATACGAGCGGCAGGCTTATGCTAATCGTAAACAAATGCTCTGCAGTGGTGATGTGGGCAGCAGCAGGGTATTTCGGGGTAGCTTTTTTCAGCAATTGAAGGAATTACAATTGAAACAGCGAATTTCTTAGAAAAGGAGGCAATGCTGATGACTGATGCTAAACAGTTTTATGACTACCATTCCTGGGCGAACAAGCGAATCTTGAACCATATGGAACATCTGCCGGAGGAAACTGCTTATCAAGAAGTAAAGAGCGTATTTCCTTCTGTCAGTGACGTGCTGCTTCATATGTGCAGGGCTGACTACATGTGGATAAAAACTCTTTCAGGAGCAACCTACAAAGAGGTGATAGACAGTGTCGGCAAATTCGAGGCTGCACATCGTAATATGGCAGCGATTAAAGAGCATGTAGCTGAACTGCAGGCACAGTATCATGATTTCTTCAGCCGCCAGACGGACTTTGAACAGCAAGTCTCATTTCAGCATCCGACACATGGAACACTAGAGACAACTTATGCAGACGTCATCCTGCATGTCGTCAACCATGGCACGTATCACAGAGGGAACGTGACCGCAATACTGAGGCAGCTTGGACATACAGGTGTACCTACTGATTATGTCTATTATCTATATGAAAAGAAAGAAAGCAAGGGCTAAATTGTCCTTGCTTTTTTGATAGGAACGATTTGCGGGAATAATACGAAATATAGGTATAATGATAACGTTTACAAACTAGTGTAAGCACTCTTCTCATCCAACTGTACAGGTTTGCCGCTTCGGTACGAATCGGTCGCGGCGATGCCGACTTCTAAATTGATCGTTGCATCGACATCCGTCACAATCGGCGTTGTTCCATTCCGGACACACTCGGCAAAATGCTGCAGCTCTAAGCAGTAGGCTTCATGAAAACGAGTTTGAAAGTCTGGAATAATGTCATAGCTGCTCCCTTTCGCCGACAGGATGGTCACATGTTGGTTCCTCAATGTCCCTATGAAAATACTGCCCTCTGTCCCGATAACCTCCGCTCGAATGTCATGTCCGTATGGAGAGGTTCTGCTTGCCTCGACATCTCCCGCAGCACCCGAGTCAAATTCTAAATACGTCAGCGCCTGATCCACATCGCCATACTGCTCCATAAACGGATTCTTCAGGATCCTGCCGTGTCCCGAAACAGAAGTAATCTCCGCTCCTATCAAATAACGGGCCATATCATAGTCATGGATAGAGCAGTCAATAAAGATCCCTCCACTGTGTTTGATAAACTCCGCGGGAGGCGCTCCCTGGTCTCGCGTAAAGCCTTTATAATAGATGGGTTTACCGATTTCCCCAGCGTCGATCCGCCGTTTGGCATCTGCGTATGCGGGATCAAATCGTCTCATAAAGCCGACTTGGCAAATGACTCCCGTCTCTTTCACTTTTTCAGAAACTGCCTTTGATTCCTCAAGGCTCAATGTCAGCGGTTTTTCAACGAATATCTGCTTCCCGTTCTCGGCTGCTTTGATGATCATATCACCATGTGTGCTTGTCGGCGTTACAATAATGACTGCGTCAATCCCGGGATCTTCTAACATCTCATACGGGTCCTCTGACCATTTTTCGATACCGAATTCTCTAGCAACCTGCTCCGCTCTCCCTTTCAACGGATCACCGACACTGACCAGCTTTGCCCCCGGCACACTGGAGACGAGATTTTTCGCATGATCATAACCGAGCCTTCCTAATCCTAATACAGCGCACCTTACTTGATGTTCCACGTCCCATCCTCTCCTTTATGTCATTTTATGCTCGTTCAAGAAAGCGCTTTCTCTTACCAGCTAAAAAAAGTGGTTCAATCCGCTTTCACATGTTGCGCAAGCGCTTTCCCAAAAGATGGCTTCATTTTACACTGCCTGTTGTTTACACGCAATATGTTTTTTTGGCCCATTGTCAAAATGAAAAGAACCCGTATTAGCGGGCTTTTGTTTTGAGCGGCGATGTAGAGTGTCTAATCACGAGCTCAGGCGGCAGCACGATTTTTTGTTTCGTCTTTCGTTTTCCTTCGATTGCTTCTGCCAGCAGTTCGATGACGCTCCGCCCCATATCTTTAATCGGCTGGGCCACGGTGGTCAGGGGCGGGGCAGCCATTTCTGCAAGTATGGTGTTATCAAAACCGATGATGGAAAGGTCATCCGGCACTTTTATGCCTCTTATTCTCGCTGCTTGTATGGCGGCGCAAGCCAATACGTCGTTGAAGGCAAAAATAGCCGTTGGGGCGTTCCTGTCCAGCAATTTTCCCGCTTCTTCCTTACCGCTTTCCAAAGAAAATCGTGTCGGAATGATAAGCGATTCATCGACAGGCACGCCTGCTTCCTCCATCGCCTGACGGAAGCCTTTTATTCTGTTTTTTTCACCCGTTGTTGACCCGTCTCCAACAATGCAAGCGATGTTCGTATGGCCGAGCGACAGAAGATGCTTGGCCGCCTCGTACCCGCCACGAACGTCATCCACCACGATAATATCCATCGGAAGCAGCGGCTTATCCTGAGAAATCATGGCGAGCGGAATTTGTTCACTGGCGATTTCCTCCAAAGCAGACATGCTGTCATGATTCTCAATCCCTGTCGCAAAAATAATCCCGTCAACTTTTTTCTGCTTCAGCACCGAAAAATATGTTGTTTCTTTTTTCGGATTGTAATCAGTACTGCAAATCATCATTTGAAAACCGAGCTCATCCGCCCTTTCCTCAATGCTTTTGGCAAGTTCGCCGTAAAACGGGTTTGAAATATCAGGTACCACAAGTGCAATCATATTCGTTCGTTTTCCTGTTAACGCCGCGGCGTGGACATTGGGCGTGTACGCCATTTCCTTCATGACATTCATCACCTTCTGCCTCGTTTTGTCGCTGATTCTGCCCGTCTTGTTAATCACACGCGACACAGTTGTGATCGAGACGCCCGCCGCCTTTGCCACATCGTAAATGGTTGTTTTCATGTTCATCCCTCGTCTGGTTATTGAACTTTCCGACTGACAATTTTCCGGTATTCAATTGGTGAAATGCCTTCGATCTGTTTAAAGAGTTTTGAAAAGTATGTCGGGTCTTCCATTCCTACCGTTTCTGCAATGACGCCCATTTTATCATTTGTAGAGGATAATAGGCGCTTTGCTTCCGTCATTCTCACCCGGTTCGTGTATTGTGCCGGTGTGACGCCTAGCACCTGCTGCATGCAGCGGCTCACATAATCCTGATGATAGTGAAGGGCGAGCGAGAGATCCTTGATTGTCGTCTTTTCCCTATAATGCTCCTGTAAGTACCGGGCCGCCTCCCAGGCTATCCGCTCTTTTGCAGACGGAATTTGAAACGCCTCTTTTTGAAGATGCAGCATCAGCTCCTCAAATAAGATTTGCTTTCTAAGCGGCAAATCGGAGTTTTCCGCGGAGTAATCGATCAGCCTTTCAAACTGCTGCGCCATAAAATGCGGGCGCTGCACCTTGCCTTTTCTCGGCAAAGCCAGTCCGTAGCGGGCCGGCTCCTCGAAGCTCCCTTTTTCCCGCTGAAGCTCAGACCAATTGCTGCCTCCCTTTGCCGTAAATTCATACCGATGTTCATTAAAGTGAAGCCAATAATAGGAGGTTGCTTCATCACTGCCCTTCGTCCCGTAGTGTTCAAGGCCGGGAGAAAGCAAGATGTACTCGCCGCCTTCAACAGAGTACGATGTTTCATTTTCTGTTATATATAACGTCCCCTGTTTGACGTATATCAGATCAAACACGGAGAATACACGTTTCACATGGGTTTCTCCCCTTTTAAAAACCCCTTCTCCGGCTGCGATAAATACCGGAAAAGGCGGGACTGTAAACAGGATGCGGGGCATTTTGATCATCCTCCTTTTTAAGTCGGATTTTTGCAAGAAGTATCGTTTCTCTCCCTTTTTATTATAAGGAAATGGAGGTACACTTTAAAACGTTGATTTTATTTACGAAAGGGGTTAGAGACAATGAAACAAGCCGTCTTCAAATCAACTGCTTTGAAAAAACCCGCTGACAAATCGTTCTCATTATTTTCACTTACTTGGCCAATCTTTATTGAGGTCTCATTATATATGTTTATGGGTAATGCCGATACACTGATGCTCAGCCAATACTCAGATAACAGCGTGGCAGCAGTCGGCGTCAGCAACCAGATTTTGAATTTAATTATCGTGATGTTCAGCTTTATCGCAACAGGAACGACCGTTATCATTTCACAATTTTTAGGGTCACGGCAAAAGAAAGAAGCCATGGAAGTCGCTTATGTATCAATCGGCGCCAACTTCTTCATCAGCCTTGCCATCAGCGCTATCGTCTTTTTTGCGGCTGCCCCTCTGCTTCATATGATGGGATTATCAAGCGATCTGATGCCTGATGCAAAAGTCTTTTTACAAGTTGTCGGAGGTCTATCCTTTATTCAGGCTTTAATCATGACATTCAGCGCGATCTTAAAAAGCTACGGCTACACAAAGGATACAATGTTTGTCACAATCGGCATGAACGTATTAAACATTGCCGGAAACTTTGTTGTGATTTTCGGTCTGTTCGGTTTTCCTGTTCTCGGCGTTGCCGGTGTGGCCATGTCTACATCTATCGCCCGCGTCATCGGATTAATCGCGATGATTGTCATTGTCAACAAACGTATCCAGCTGAAAATGTCGCTGAAAAAAGTCTTTCATATGCATAAAGAGCATTTGCGCAAGCTGCTGAAAATCGGCATCCCTTCTGCGGGAGAACAGCTTTCATACAACCTGTCGCAAATGATTGTCACGTATTTTATCGCCATCATGGGCGCGCAGGCTTTGACTACAAAAGTGTATACGCAAAATATTACGATGTTTATTTTGCTGTTCGGCACTGCGATCAGCCAGGGCACGCAAATTTTAATCGGCCGCTATATCGGCGGCAAACAGTTTGATGCCGCGTATGAGCGCTGCATGAAGAGCTTATATTGGGCTCTGGGGATTGCTGCGGCTACATCGGTTTTGATGACCATTTTTTCAAAAGACCTGATCAGCATCTTTACACAAAGCCCTGACATTATTGCGACTGCGAGCCTTTTGATTGCCATGACGATTATCCTTGAACCGGGCCGCTCGTTTAATATCATTATCATTAACTCCCTGCGTGCCGCGGGGGATGCAAAATTCCCGGTTTACATGGCAATGATTTCGATGTGGGGCATCGGTCTCCCGCTTGCTTATCTATTCGGCATCCACCTCGGTTTCGGTCTTGCCGGCATTTGGATTTCCTTTATCGCGGACGAATGGGTACGGGGAATCTTAATGTATAGAAGATGGCGTTCCCGTATCTGGATTCAAAAAGGTATGGCGTAACACCCGGCTCAAGGCCGGGTGTTTTTTATGTCAGACAGAATCTGCTTCGCTTCATTCTCTGTAACGTCGTATTGATGCTGAAATACATCGTGCTGCTCCGCCCGGATTTTTTCTAAAACAGCCCGGTACAAACGAAGAGCGGCTTTCACCGTTTTTTGCGAATACTGTGGGAATAGAGGCAAGGCATCCTGACTCTCCTCAAGGTAGGCTTCCGCTTCAAAAGCGATATACTCCCACGTCATTGTGAATGCCTTATTCACGACACCCTTCTGAAGGTCGTCCTCTGTATATCCAAATTGCTGCATCACCTGCCGAGGGATGCGGCTTTTTTGCTGTTGGCCTGTGCCGATATCTCTCATAAGCCGAATCAGCTGAATCGCTAAACCGAGAGAACCGGCTGCATGTGTAAGCTGTTCCCGTTGTCGGCGCGCCATAATCGGGAGCATCATCAATCCGGCCGTACCGCCCGTCTGGTATGCGTACATGAGCAGTTCATCAAGGCATTCGAACGGTTTATCTTCCGCCTTCTGTGCGGCAATGAACTCACGGAATGGCTCGCTGTCCAATGTAAAGGTCTGATACGCATGGCTGAAAGCCTTGTATAAAAAATGATTCCCGTTATATGTCCCGGAAAAAACATGTTCTGCCTCAGCTTCAATGGCAGATAACTCGTTCTCATCCGCATTGGCTGCCGTATGGCAAAATGCCATAACCGCCCAAGCAGCCTGTCTTTGCTTCAGCGGAAGAAACGAGAATGCTTTGTAACAGGCAGGTTCGCGGGCGCTGACGATCTGCCTGCACTGCTGATAGGCTTCTTTTATCTCTTTCATTTCTTTTCACTCCTATGTAACACTGCTTCTTCAAGTCTATTATGTTTTTTCCCAATTGTATATGAAGAAAAAGCCGATTTCTGCTTTGTAGAAGATAAGTGAGTGTATGTTTTTATGATGATAGCTAAACCTATCTTTAATGTCACACACAATTTTAAAATTAGTCCTAGCTCGTACAGTGACATAGGGGTTGCAGAATTATTGAATCTGATTATTAAACCTTCACAAGGCTATTTCAGTTAACAAACCTAAACAGGATAATCAACGTAATACCATACAACAGAAAGTGAAAAAATTTAAATAAATATCTATGGAGGCAGATTACTTCAATAAAAGAAGGAATTTAGGAAAAAAAGAGTAATTATTATTTGATGTACCATATTATTGGAGTGATTTGAGTGATAAAATTTTTTGAGTATAACTGGCAGGTTAGGGATCAATGGTTTACTTGGTGTAATCAACTAACCACTAAAGAGTTACTTAAAAACCATCTTGGTGGAGTAGGAAGTATTTTATATACCCTTTTTCATATTATTGACGTGGAATATAGTTGGGTTCGTGCTATCCAAGGGAAAGAAGATATCGTTGTTCAGTTCGCTGATTATCATACACTAGACAAGGTTAAATCTCTTTCAAATACATTCCGAACTGAAATTATTGACTTTTTAGAAACAAATGTAGATGAAATAAAAGATGAGCTTGTAAGCGTTCCTTGGGATAAAGAAGTTTTATATACGAGAGACGAAATATTACACCATATCATAGCTCATGAAATTCACCATATTGGTCAACTTTCTGTATGGGCTAGGGAATTAAAATTAAGCCCAATATCAGCTAATTTTATTGGCAGAAAATTAAAATCTGTCCATTCTTATTGAAGTAAGGGGGGCTTTATTGTAACAACAAGTCCGATATTGTTGTTGTAGTAAATGAAGTCATTTGTAGTACAAAAAAGGATAGATAGAGCAAATTTCTCTGCTCACCTATCCTTTTTTTGTTTTAGTCTATAAAAAGTGTGACATTCCATTGGGAATCTTCTAGATAATAGTGACCTTTAATAAAATTTGCGCAGAATCGGCTTTTTTCTTTATCCCTCATCAATATCAATGCGATACGCTTCAAACCATGTATGAATTTGAGCAAGGTGGGCGATCAGCTGAGGTCCTTTCATGTTCATTTCCCCTAGAATATCTATATCTAAAAGAAAATAATTTGCCACCCTTTTATACGCTTATACTATTATTTACAAACTGATTTTTAGAATCCTATAGAGACTTAGGAGGCAAATCAGAAGCCTTTCATTATAACTAAAATCTTTAGAGAACAATAGAAATATTTCAAACATTGTTTTAAAATATTAAATAAATATAACGAGGTGACAAATTTGTACTCCCGAGAGAAACTTAGAAAACTTTACTTATCAAATACTATTTTGGAAATAATTCTTTTTGCTTTAGCAGCTTTAGTTTTAAATATATTTCTTGGAAATGATATGTTTAAAAGTGCTGTAGCTACAGCATTAATTGCTATTATTTTAGAAATCATTTTAAAAGTTAAAGGAATCAATCCCTTACTAAAAAAGGCAAAAAAAGTAGAGATCCTATATGATAACATGAAAAAAAACGGGATTAAAAATATTTATTTCATGTATGACCGTAACTCTAAAAAAGAGCGAAATGAAAAAACTCAAGTTGCTATTAGTAAAGCATCTTACATGTATTTATTAGCTGAAACAGGTCGCTCATATATAGATGCTTCAACAGATAGACATTGGAAAGAAGTTAAAAACCAGTTAGATAAAAGCACTTCTTTCAAAGTACTATTAATAAATCCTGAATGTGAAAATAAAATTGTACGAAATAAATTAAATAATTCTAATGGCGTGGACAGAAAATTAAATTTTGAAGAATTAAAAGCTCTTGTATCAAAATATGAAACTTTAGAAATTCGATTTACGGACCAAGTTTACAATACACTTTTCTTTACGAACGATTATATGATATACGATCCTTACCATTTAGGAAAAACTTCTGAGCGTTTAGAAAACAATTTTGTAGCAATCGAATTCGATAGTAGTAGTAATAACTATAAAACAATGAAAAGTCATTTTGATTACTGTTGGAAAAACAGCAAATCGATTGAAGACATTGAACTAGATTTGGGAGGTGTTTAATTGAAAAGACTAATCCTTACATACAATCAAAGTTGTAATTTAAACTGCAAATTCTGCTATATTGATTTTCATCATAAAAAAATTGAAGATAGATCTATCTCAATAGTAAAACAGGCAATTCAATTAGGAATCGACATTATTACTTTTGGGGGGGGAGATTCATTTAGTAAAAGGGATTTTCGAGAAGCATATAAAATCGCACATCAAAAACAGCTTATCACTCATGTTGATACTAATACAATAAGTATTAATGGATTTGACGACTTTAAATTTATTGAAGATAATATAGATATGTTAGGCGTTTCAATAGACGCTATTGGTGATAAATATAATCAATTTAGAGATTCTAAACGTCTTTTTCAAAAGCTGAATCATACATTGCATCAATTAGAAGGATACAGTATAGATATTAAAGTTAATACTATATTAACTGCACAGAATTTAAATTTTATACCTGATATTTTTGAATATATAAAAACTCTCAAAAACATAAAACGTTGGAGCATATACCAATTTTTCCCCTTATCTTCCGCAAGGAGATTCGAGGGTATATACAAAATATCAGATAGTGATTTTGAAGAAACTTTAAAATTTTTAAATACATCAAAAACAGATTTAATTATTGAAAAAAATAAATATACTGATAGAGTGGAAGGTTATATATTTTGTGATGAGGAAGGAAACTTATACACTAATAACATTAACGGTGAGTACCTTTCTTTAGGATCTATTTTCGATAAAGAAGTTACAGAAAATGTTTTTTCAATAGATACTTTGATCAACCCCAAAATAAAACAACGTTATAAATAATTACAAACATCATCACATAAGTAATTCTTTACTATTAGTGTTACATTTAATAGTTTATAATTTTTTATTAAAAGAAAAAAGAACTGAATTCCTTATTTGCTCTGAATAGCTAGCCCTTTCCAATGACTGTTTTCCACATGAAAAAGCCGATTCCATTTGCGCAGAATCGGCTTTTTTCTTTATCCCTCATCAATATCAATGCGATACGCTTCAAACCATGTATGAATTTGAGCAAGGTGGGCGATCAGCTGTGGCCCCTTCATGAGCTGCCCGAACCACGGAACCTTGAAGGAGGAGCCTTCCGTTTCTAAAAGCTGATCCAATTGCTTTCTGTCAAGCAGGGTATGGAGCACGGAGTCTTTTTGGCTTCTGATCGTTTTCAGCCATTCGCTGACCCCTTTTGTATATTCCGGGTGGTGTGTTTTCGGATATGGGCTTTTTTTGCGATACAGAATGTCATCAGGCAAAATGCCCTCAAGCGCTTTTCGCAAAATGCCTTTTTCCCGGTTGTCATGCATTTTCATTTCCCATGGGATATTCCAAACATATTCCACGAGCCGGTGATCGGCGAACGGCACCCGCACTTCAAGGCTCGCACCCATGCTCATGCGGTCCTTCCGATCCAAAAGGTTCGTCATAAACCAAAGCATATTTAAATAGAACAGCTGTCTTCTTGCTTTGTCCACACCCGTTTCTCCGTCTAATAATGGCGTTTCCGCCAAGGTTTCTTCGTATTTGGCATTTACGTATTCTTTGAGATTCAATTTTTTCTGCCATGAATCAGAAAGCAGTTTGATCCGCTCTTCTGTCGATCTCATCCATGGAAAGCCCGATTCAACGTCTGCCATATGGAACCACGGGTACCCGCCGAAAATCTCATCCGCGCACTCTCCCGACAGGCTGACGACAAAGTCCTTTTTGATTTCCCTGCAAAACCACAGCAGAGACGAGTCGACATCAGCCATTCCCGGCAAGTCTTTGACCAGCACGGCTTCCTCCAGATGATTGACGAGATTCTTTTGGCTGATGACGCATTTGTGGTGTGTTGTGCCGAAGGCCTCTGTCATTTTTTCAATCCAAGGCCCGTCGTCATTCGGCTGAAAAGCGCTCGCTTGAAAAAATTTATCGTTCTCTTCGTAATCAATCGAATAAGTATGAAGTGGCGCTTTTCCTCCCTTTTCAAAATGGCCTGCTGCAATTGCTGTAATGGCGCTTGAGTCCAGACCGCCTGATAGAAACGTACAAACCGGCACATCCGACACAAGCTGTCGCGTCACCGCATCCTGAAACAACGATCTGACATTGGCAACTGTGTCATCAAAACTGTCCGTATGTTTTTCGCTTTCAACATTCCAATAACGCCAAATATTCAGCCCATCTTTAGAAAACGTCATCGCGTGAGCCGGCCGGACTTCTTTTATGCCTTTAAACACACCAGTTCCCGGGGTTCTGGACGGCCCAAGTCCGAAAATTTCAGAAAGTCCTGTTCTGTCCACTTGCGCTTTTATATCAGGGTGTGCGAGGATCGCTTTGATTTCGGACCCGAAGAGAAAAGAAGATCCTTGCTTCGTGTAAAAAAACGGCTTCACACCGAGACGGTCTCTCGCGGCGAACAGCAGATCGCGCTTTTCATCCCACACAGCAAAAGCGAATATGCCATTGAGATGGTCTACACAGTCTTCCTGCCATTCAATGTAGCTATGCAGCAGCACCTCCGTATCTGACGTACGCTCGAACTGATGGCCCCGCGCCCGTAATTCTTTGCGCAGGTCCTCCGTGTTATACAGCTCACCATTGTAAGTAATGGTGTACGTATCCCCTTTATAGGTGCATGCCATCGGCTGGCGTCCGCCTTCGATATCGACAACCGCAAGCCTTTTATGTCCGAATAAAACATGGTGCTCTCCCCAAACGTTAGAATCATCAGGCCCCCGTTTGGAAAGAGTGTCTGTCATTCTGTTGATCGTTTGCTTTTCCTGGACGAGCTGCTTTTTAAAATCGACCCAACCCGTAATTCCACACATGTGATATCAGCTCCAATCCCGTTTCTTTCGTAACAATTTCGTTTCCTTTCAGCACCTTAGTAAGTTTATGCATCTATAGGCAGATAGTTGATTTGTCCACAAAAGAGTTGTATGGGACAGGCTTAAATTGGAAAGAACGGAGAGGAAAGATTAAAAAGGAGACAGCATGGTATGAAACGGAAACAATTATTATATAAAGAGGAACGAAAATGGGAATACGGCACCATCCTCATCGAAGATGGCATCTGTTTAATCGAAAACGGGGAAGGAGATATACTGCTGGCGGACAGTCTCCATCACAGCCCAATCTGGATCCATCATAAAGGAAAGTGGAAGCAGGCCGGCTTCCATGATCAATTGATTCTGGCATGCGGTGAAGAAAACATCTCCCTTTCAGGCGGAGAACGTATCCGCTATGAAAAATCAGTCAAGCGGCCGCTCATGGCGCTTTTGGATTCGCTTGATGACGAAACCTTTCTCGCATTTTTACAACACTTGCACAGCTTTGGCTTATCGGTATTCGATTGCGTCTTTTCTTATAATAAAGGAGTCTTTTCGAATACATCGGAGGAGCAGGGTGTTTCTTTTTATCACTTTTCAAACGACACCGCCCAATGCGCGATGCAGCATCACTACAGCCATGACGGGACAGGAGACCGATTCGAATGGACGGCTTCCAATGGAAAGCGATCCATTATGTATTCAGCAGTCCAGCGGGGACGCAAATAAAAAAAGCGGTGCAGCGAGCACCGCTTTTAGATTACTTTTCAACAACAACTTTTACATCCTTGCTTTCTTTTTTATCTGTATCAGCAGCCGTGACGTACAGTACCGTTCCGGCTTTTTGTTTTTTGATTTTCACCGTGAACGTTCCTTTCGCGTCAGCTTTGGCAGAAGCAATGACTTTCTTTGATTTGTTTTTCACTCTGATCATTGCCTTGCTGTACGCCTTTCCTTTCACTGCCGTATCCTTCGTTTTCACCGCTTTTACCTTCGGTGTGCCGGAAGGTTTTCCTTTGACGACGACCACTTTATACGATGTTTTTGCATCGCCTTTTGTCGCTTTCACATACAGTACTTGATCTTGTTTTTGAGTTGGGATATTGACCTTGAACGCATTGTCTTTGCCGGCTTTGGCACTGCCAAGTTTTTTCTTGCCGTTCATGACCTCGATCAGCGTGCCTTCCTTTGCGCTTCCTCTGACGGCTGTTTGTGTGCTTTCCAGCTTGTTGACCTTGAGCTGTATATCAGCTGCGCTGACAGCCTTCATGACATTCAGCCGCCCGTAGCCTGAGTACCAGTCTACTCCAGGCGTTTTTGGAATGTCAATCGGATCGCCATTATCGTCATACATTTCTTCTTCCTCGCCATCCACGCTCTCAAAAGAAATGTCATCTGCCGTCTTTTTCAAAATATCCTCAGCCTCTGTTCTTTTCAGCTTAGGGTTTTGAGAGAACAGCAATCCTGCAGCAGCGGCAGCATATGGCGTGGCCATAGATGTTCCGCTCATGTACGTGACATTTCCGTTCGGCACTAAGCTCGGAATATCAGACCCTGGAGCAGAGATATCCAGACCTTTTCCATAGTTAGAGAAGTCAGCAGTCATATCCATACGGTTCGTTGCCCCGACTGACATCACATATTTAGAAGAGGCAGGATACGATAAGGAATTGGCTCCGTCATTCCCGCTGGCAGCGGCAATCAAGACATTTTTGTCTGCTGCGTATTTCAAAGCAAATTCTAGTACGCGGCTGTAGCCTCCGCCTAAACTTAAATTAATCACCTTGGCTCCTTTGTCAGCAGCATATTTGATGCCGAGGGCAATTTGTTCAGTATCTCCGTAACCTGTGGAATCAAGCACTTTTACCGGGATAATTTTCGCTTTGGCATTCAATCCAGTCATAGAAAAGCCGTTATCGCTTTGGGCGGCAATAATGCCTGCGACATGTGTCCCATGCCCCTGATCATCCATTGCATTGTTATTCCGTCCAACAAAATTGCGTCCGAGATCGGTTCTTACTTTGCCTTTTAAATCAGCAAGCGTACTGTCCACACCTGTGTCTACTACTGCAATCAATGTATCGTTCAGCTTGCGTTTGGACAGCAAGGTGCTGGCAGGTTCGAATTTCACATCCGCATTTTTGACACCGCCGTTTTCACCGGTGTTTTTAAGCGGCCATTGGTAAGGGTATTGAATATCGTTTGACAGTCGTTTATACTCCTGCACAGGTTCAGCAAACTCTACGTTAGACATCTTGGATAATGTCGCAGCAGCGCTTTTGACCCGTTTTGCGCTTGCTGTGTATACACCGTTTTGCTTTTCATCTTTCGGAAGTTCGAAGGAATACAGATTGTCGAACAGTTTCTTTGCCTTTTTCACATTTGAAATGTCTTTTTTCGATTGCGCACTTGCAGAAAAGCCCTTCATTTCATTATGTACGGATGAGAGGCTTTTATTGTTCTTCACCTTGAAAATGACTTTTGTTGTCTGAACTTCACTTTTTGCCGCAATACTGTTTTCTGTTAAAATAGTTCCTGCTGTTTTGCCTTGCAGCTTCTTGATATTTAACCGTTCAGCCTGTTTCTTTATCTCCTCTTTAAGGAAAGACGGGACCGATTGTAAAGCTGTATCATATAGCCGGTTGATTGCTGCTTGATCCTTTTCAGTTATCTTATATGAAGAAGACGCACCGTTTTCTGACACATTATCAAACAACGGCTTTAATGTCACAAGATCTTGATAGATTTCATTTCTCGCAGTTTTATTGAGTGCGAGCTTTGCCACGATAAACGGCGCCGCTTTGTAGTAAAGGCTAGTCAGCTCTTTGCCTTCTGCTGTTTGGCTAAGCTGCTCATCACGAATCGCTCTCAGCTTGTCTAGGATGCTTTTTCCCGATTTTTTCTGATCAACACTCATTTCCACAGGACAAGCTTCTTCCTGTTCTAAATCTGACGGCTGCTTATTCGTGCCTTTATACCCAATCGAATACTTGGCTTCCGCAGCTGCTTCTGCCGTTCCGCCGTCCTCTGGTTTTTCTTCTCCGAGGTATTCAACTTTTACATAGTAAGGGCCGCTCCATGCGTATGGAAAAATGATTTCGCTTTTTCCATCCTCCGCCGTGTATGAACGGTACATCTCAAACGTTTCATCTTTTAGCGCTTTTTCCTTGCTTGGATATACAGATACATTCAGTACTGAATCGCTCTTTACGGTTAAGGCCATATGTGAGTTTTTCTGAATATCTGCTTTATCCGGAGTCACTTTGTACCATTTCACCTGTTCCGGTTCCTTCATGGTGCCTGTCTGTTCTTTGCCGTTTTCCAGAGCAGCCGCCTGATCGATCGCACCGGCCGCTGCCGCTTTGGTTCCCGGAGAAAAAAGGCTGAAGATCAGTGCAACAATAAGCACTGCCGCCACAAACGAGCTGAATTTTCTGCGTTTCATGATATCCCTCCTGCAAATATTGAATCTTCTTGAAGGTATCATAATTTCATAGGACGAGATACCACTCGCAGGGAATTTTAAGGTTATTTTAAATGATTTGGAATTTAAGGGATAAAACACACAAAACCCGACTCCTTCATAGGGCCGGGTTCGTGCTTTTTCTATTAAAACAATTGAAAACCGATTGGCAAATGCAGACCGAGCAGCACTGTCAGGACAAGAACAATGACGAAACCGATCCAGAGGCCTCCGGTTGATTTTTCTTTTTTCTTGCGAATGAGGAGCATTTCCATCAGACCGATGGTGATAATGCCAAGAATCATTTTGCCGGCGTATTCTCCGTTCCAGTTGGCGAAACGGACAAACAGCTCAGCTCCTGTCAAAATAATAAGGATATAGAATAGCCGCAAAATCATATGAGTGATTTTGGCGCCTTTCGCACTTCTTGACGAATACAGCGAGTAGCTGACGAAAAGCAGAATCAGCGCTACCACCCATGTCGTAATATGTAGGTGTGTCATACAGGTTCCCCCTATCAGATAAATTACCCCACTTATAGTACCATGAACTTGTCCTCTGCCACAAAGATGAATCTCAGAAAAAACGGGCTTCTAGTCCGCCCTCCGGTTTGATTCAGCCAATTTGGTTTGACAGCGTTCCGATCGGGTCAATCGTAATGTCGATTTTGTCACCTGGCCGCAAGAATTTTGGCGGCTTAAATCCCTTTCCGACTCCAGACGGCGTACCGGTGGCAATGATGTCTCCCGCTTCAAGCGTCATCCCCTTTGAGAGGGTTTCAATTAATTCCGGAATGGAAAAGATCATATCGCTTGTCGCACCGGATTGGCGCAGCTCGCCGTTGACTCTTGTTTCAACCTTGAGGCGCCCAGGCTCCTGAATGGATGATTTATGTACAAGCACGGGCCCCATTGGACATGTCGTATCCAGGCTTTTTCCCATAAAAAACTGCTTATGCCTTTTTTGCAGATCACGCGCCGTGATATCATTCACAATCGTATATCCAAAAATATGGTCATAGGCGTCTTCTTTTGAAATGCGAGTGCCGCTTTTTCCGATGACGACAGCAAGCTCTCCTTCATAATCAAGCTGAGAGGTGACCTCTTCATGGCTGTTTACGGTATCACCGTGCCCTGTTACCGTTACCGGCGATTTTGTAAATACCATCGGATGCTCCGGAATGTCAGCTTCGCTTCCCATTTCAATCGCATGATCCCTGTAGTTTTTGCCAATGCAGATGATATTTTTTGACGGCTTAGGAATGGGTGCATGAAGCTTCACCTCTGATAATGAATACATAAATGATCCCAGCTCATCATTCGGTTTCTTTGCCCACTCGGCCAGTTGCCTTGCATGCGCAACAAATTTATCCCCTACTGCGATACATTCAATCAGCGATCCCGGAATCGTTTCAAGTTCAAACAGTTTTTTTTCAGCCTTTTGCAAATCCATGATCTTCTCATCATCAATGATCAGGCCGACAAACATTCGGTTGTAAAGTTCCCCTGTCGCAAATTTCATGTTATTCCTCCATCATCTTTTAAATCAGAATGCTCCTTCATGTATTCTCTGTCGAATGCCGAAATCCCTTTTTCCCATATCCGTTTTCATTTCGTTTCAGGACGGGCTTGCTGCACATATCATACAAATGTCGTTTTGAGGAGGAGGCAAGAATATGAAGAGCGTGCATTTATTTTTTCATCGGCAGCAGCTGAATTGTAAAGGTACTGCCAAAGGGCTTCTGGTGACAAACCGATCAGTTTCTCCCATTCTTCTCACACAGCGTGACAAGGCGGATAAGGTATCCTATGAAATCAACTGGGAAAAGTCTCTGCTTGGTGAAAGCACACTTTTTTTGAATGCGGAACAGGATGATCCGTCCATGATGCGGCGCAGGCTCGCTTATTGTTTTTTTAACCAGATCGGCGTTCCTGCTCCCGCTGCCTCGTACAGCTTTCTGACCATCAATGGCGAGCCAGAAGGCATTTATTTGAGCATCAAGAACCATCAGCTGGCCGATAGAACAAGTTACCGAATAAGGACAGCCGATCCGAGAGTTCCGCTGTCCGTTTTTAGAAATGAATCTTCGCCGTTCTTATACGAATTTCTGACGCTGATTCGCACAGCTGGAGATGATGAATTGGCTGAACGCATTAAAATGTATCTGGATGTCAAACTGTTTTTTTTATGGCTGATCGGCAGCGCCTGCACCAATCAAAGCTTTTATTACACGTTTTGTTTAAACGAATCGGGCCGGCTTCACGTTTCCCCGATAGAGACCAGATCACTTGCCGCACACGGAATATCTGACGAAGACCCTCTGCTGACAAAAGGACGGACGCTTTCGTCAAGGCTTCTTGCCATTCCCGCCTTCAGGTCTCAATATCACACGTTAATGAAAAACGTGCTGAACCGGTCATTTACCATTGAACGATTGTCACCTTTCATCAGCGAATGGCACCTTGACATTTGTCAAAAAGCTGATGATGATCCTTTCATAAAAAAAAGACCCTTGCAATTCGAAAAGGAGCAGACAAATATACTTAGAGAAATTGAGGAGCGGCAGGACTTTTTGCAAGTACACTTAGCAAGACTATAGTCCTTTCCTCCATTAATAAGGCCGCAGCAAAAATTGTCGCTTTTTTTGTCAAATTGACGAAAGGCAACCTTTTCAGCCAAAATAGGTTATACTAACGATATCCTGCGTTTATATAAAAATAAAATCTAGAATTGGAGATAGCGTAATGAACAGTAAAATTGAAGAAATGAGGATCACACTAATAGAAACAGCACAAAAATACGGCATGAATTCAAAGGAAACGATTCAATGCAGCCAAAAGCTGGATAGCCTGCTGAACACCCGACTTAAAGAGGAAATGATTTTTGGGGGATATTCCGAAAACTCCCGTATGTAAATCATTATCTATAACAATTTGAATACACCACATGTAACTCCGCTTTTTACTCAGCACATCTGGATATACCTTGGGTCGAGAATATGTCCGCCCAAATATCGGAATACCGCAGCATGACATACTCCAAACGCATTTCTTCACGCAAAAACACCAAAGAAACTGAAACAAATCACGCAGGCGGATAGCGGCACGACTGCCGCATTTCCGCTCAATTGATACAATACCGGCTTTAACGAGAGCGCTTACATTTAAACTCGATATGCCCACCTTTAAATTTCTCTCACACATATGTGCGATTGTCATAAGCTATCGTGAATAGCCCAATTAAAATTAAATTCATTTTTACTTTACCTGCCTTTTTTCAATTTTTCAATAAAGGATGTGCTCGTATGCCGGCCATTGTCGGAGCGTTTAAAATTAATGCGATTGGTACGAGCGGAGTCATTCACATCGGGGACTGTATTACGATTTCTCCTCAGGCCGAGGTCAGAACGTTTGCCGGTGCAGGCAGTTTTAATACCGGCGACAGCCTCAAGGTGATGAATTACAAAAACGCGACGAATGTGTATGACAACGATGCAGTTGATCAGCCGATCGCAGGGAATGCGTAAAAGGAGTGTGCTTCATGAACTTTTATATTAATCAAACCATTCAGATTAATTATCTCCGGCTGGAATCAATCAGCAACTCCTCCATTCTGCAAATCGGAAGCGCCGGGTCCATTAAATCGCTTTCTAACCTGTACAATACAGGCAGCTATGTAGAAGCGGCTCCCGATGTTTCCGCTCAGGGGCAGCCAGTCGAATTACAGGAGCCCGATACAGGTTCATTGGTTCCGCTCCAGCCTCCTGGCCGTTAATCATATGAAAGAGGTGAAAGACATGTATGATCAATCTGTTTCCTCTTACTTGCAAAACTTGAATTCCTTCGTTCAGCAGCAGGCGCTTCATATACAGCAGCTCGAACGTCAGCTGAAAGAGATTCAAACTGAAATGAATACGATGAAACAGCGGCCGGCCACTACCATTGAGCGTGTGGAGTATAAATTTGATCAGCTGAAAATCGAAAGGCTGGACGGGACTTTGAATATCGGCTTAAATCCGACAGACCCAAACAGCGTCCAAAATTTTGAAGTCAGCCAAACAGCACCTGAAATCGGGATGATGCAGCAGGAAGAGAGCGCTCAGCTCATGCAGCAGATCCGCCAGATAGTTGACATGTACTTAACTGAGGAAATCCCAGAAGTTTTGGAGCAGCTTGAAAACCAATATAACAGCAGGCTTGACGATACAAACAAACATCATGTCATTGAAGACATCAGAAAACAAATGGACAGCCGAATTCACTATTATATGTCCCATATCAAAAAAGAAGAACATACACCGCCTAAACAATATGCGGAACATATCGCTGAGCATGTGAAACGTGACGTGATCCGTGCTGTAGAACATTTTCTGGAACATATCCCATCCGAAATGAAAGGAGATGAGCAAGCATGATCTTTACAGTCATCAACCGCAACCTGGAAGTCGGGGATATCCGGATGAATGGTGTTTCCAGCTCTTCTGTTTTCCACATCGGAGACACTGAATCTATCTATCTGTCTTCTATTTTTGATACTCCGCCAGAATCTCTTATTATCGGGCCGTTTGCTCCTCTGCCGTCAGAATAATGTTTAAGCGTATATCCCGGATCAGATTGCTTAACATTAACTCACTGGGAATAGCAAGTGTGTTTCAAGTTGGCGACACAAACGAAATCGATATGAGTGTAAAAGTATTTTCTGTTCAGCGCTCACTGTCCACGTTTTACCATAATGAAGGCTCATTTAACAGAAAGGAATACCAGATCTTTCAGCAGCAGGCAGTGAAGCCGCTTCCCGAAACAGGTGTACAAAGCGCATTTTGCCACGAAGTGCCGGTTATTCATGTACGCAATATCAAAATTCAAGGGGTCTCATCCTCTTCAGTTTTTCATGCGGGCTCAGCTTCGGCCATACGCGGCGACGCGCGCATTAAACATATCCGGCAGATTCAGTCTCCGCGCTCACAATCGCCAGACAAGAGCATATAATAAACAGAGACTTCGATAAAGGGTGTCGTTTATGCCAGCAATTGTCGGGCCTATAGCTATCAATTCCATATCGGGCGGAGTCGTAAACTTTGGTGATTCCTTTTACCTTTCTCCGAAAAGCTCTTCAAAATCTGCGCTCGGTTCGGGAGCAGGCAACACGGGAGATTTCCTTCTATTAAACAACGCAGTCAACGCGACAAATTATATAGACCCCGATGTCAGTGATCAGGATATGGTTGGAAACGGATAAAAGCAGCCACTCTGCAAAGAGAGGGCTGCTTTTTAGTCATTTTTTCTTTTTTCGTTCATTTGATTTCTTTGTTTTGATCAGCTTCTCAGGCGGCTGTTTTCTGATCCATTTGACAAACCGGGCAAGCTGTGGATCACTTCGGAGTTCATCTATTCCGTTTAAGCGAACGGCAAGCTCTTGATTGGTATATAAGGCATGAATCTGTTTATGGCAAGGAATACAGAGCATCGCTGTCGGCAGAAACGTTCCGCCTTCCTCTTTCGGTGTGAGATGGTGCTCTGTCAGCTGGACATCGCTCCGGCCGCACAGCTCACATATTCCGGCGATCTGCTTTGCCATATCCTCTCCTCCCTTACATCAACTCAAGTGATATCCGTGTTCCGCGGCCGCTCGGTTCAGCCGGATGTACGATCAGCTTTTTCGGAAGCCGGGCCCGCAGTTCCTGCACATGGCTGATGACACCGACAGACAGATTGTCTGACTGCAGTTTTTCCAAGGCTGTCACAACCGTATCAAGCAGATCTTGATCCAGGGTACCGAACCCCTCATCTAAGAAAAAGAACTGGAGCGGGTATTCTCCGCGAAGCTGGATCTGCGCAGACAGCGCTAGAGCAAGCGAAAGTGAGGTGAGGAAGGTCTCTCCCCCAGATAAGCTGGATACCGGACGTTTGACGCCTCCATTCGCGTCATCCCGCATCACGAATCCGCCTTCTGAATCCACTTCAATGGCATAGCGCTGTCTCGTCAGCATGCCGAGTCTTGCTGATGCGTCCCGCGCAACGCTTTCAAGCTGCTCTTCTGCTAAAAATTCCACGAAGGTATTGCCTTTAAACACAGCTTGCAGCTTGTCCAGCCTGTCGATATGCGTCTGCCATTTCTTCAGTTCGGCTTCAATTTCGTTAAACCGTTTATGCTGATCGCGGATGACGGCCAGCGCTTTCGCTGCTGCGCCTTTTTCCTCTATAGCAGCGCCAAATGCATCCTCAGCTTCTTGTAATGCCGTAACGGTTGCTCTCCATTCGCTCTCTGATAAGGCTCTGCCGGCAAGTATTTCTGCAACTCGTTCTAAGTTTGCAGCATTTTGCTTCAGTTTATCCTTAAACTGATCTATATCCTCTTTCATCTTTTCAAGTTTATCAGCTGGGACAAGACTTCGTTCCACCTCTTCAGTCCGGGTAAAACGGGTGCCTTTCGCATGCTCAAGCCAAGCAGCTTCCGCTTTTTCCAATCTGTCCTTCGCCTCTTTAAGCGTGAACTCACTTGCTGAAGCGCGGCTTTTCGCCTGATTGAGCATCGATTGGGTGCTTTGCAGTTCATCATACAGAGACTGCTCTTTTTCCTTTAACAGCTTTAAATCCTGAAGGACAGAGCGGAGTTTGATTTGGATCGAATCTCCTTTTTCGTAATCTCCGAGCTCTTGCTCATAATCAGCCATCACGCTCTTCATGCGTTCAGCTGCATAATGAAGCTCCAGCTTTTCCCGTTCGAGCTGGTGTCCCGATTCCCGCAGCTTTTCCTTTTGTGCTTCATGCTCAGCAAGAAACGCGATGCTCTTCTCAATCCGTTTTTCACATTCTTCTGCAGCCCGATCCTTTTCTTCAATGGCTTGCTGCCATTTTTCCGCTTCATCCACAGACTGATCCCGAAACGCTTCTTTAAACATTTCCAGGCGGCTGTCCATCGAGGACTGAAGCTCGGCGATGTTGCTGTCAATCCTGTCAGCCTCTCTTTTTTCAAAACCGATTTTTTCATTAAGCTGATCGGCTTTTTTTAAAGACTCCTGGTAGGCGCTGATCACTTGTGCCATTCGTGTTTTAACAGAAAGAATATCCTGTTTGACTCGCTTCCATTCAATTGTGGCTGTATCGAATGCCTCATGCATTGGCTGGTTCTCGTAGGAAGCTGCCGCTTCAAGATTCGGTGCTTGAATTGCTTGCAAAAACGGACACTGTTCAATAAAGCGCGCGGACTGTTCTTCAAGCGTGATTTTGGCTGAAAGAATCTCCTGGCTGAGAACTGCCGCTTCCGTCAATAACACATCTGTCTGTTTGATATTCTTTTCAAGATTGCTGTCGAGCTCATATGTTTCATGTACTGAGGCAGACGGATCATGATGGGTTGAACCGCAGACCGGGCAGGGCTTTCCGGCGGTCAGCTTTTCGGCTAACTCTTTTGTGAGCAGCGCCATTCTTGCTTTTTCACGCTGCGAGTGAAGCGTTTGCTGTCTCTTTTTAACCTGCTCAGTCATACGTGTTAATGAACGTTCCGTCTCACACACCATATGGTACACGGTTTGTACAGCCTCATATGCCTGAATAATGTTGCTTTTTTCCGCTTCCGTCTTTTGAACGAGTGTACCCTTCTCCTCATTCATCTTCTGAAGCACGAGGTTCAATGCGTCACTTCGTTTTTTCTCTTTTATAATTTGCTCTTCAATCTGTCTGATGCGCAATGCCATTTCTGCGGCCTGCTGGCAGCTTTTTCGCTCATCGGATGTCACTTGCAGGGATTTGAGCTGCTCCTTCAATTCCGTCTGTCTGTTTTGCCCTCGTGTTAGACGGTCTGTTACCGTCTCCAATTCATTCATTACAGATTGAAGAGCCTCTTCTTTCTGCTGGAGTTCAGCTTTTTTGCGCTCTTCCTCTTGCTTGGCCTCTCTCAGTTTGATTTCGATCTGCTGCAAGCGGGAAAGCTGTTCCTGCTCTGTTAAGAGCTCAGGCTCTTTCTCGCTTTTATGCCGGCGCCACGCTTCATACTCTTCATGTTTTTGTTGAAAAAAAGTGGTCCGGTCTGCTAAATCCTTTTGGGCAAGCGTATGTTCCTTTTCAGCTTTTTCCGTATGCAGTATCGCTTCTGCGTACCGATCAGCATAAGGCTTCAGAGCGGCGGCTGTTTCGGCTTCCAGCAGACGCCTTTGCATGCTGTCTACGTGCGGCTGTTTTTCTTCGAGACGTTTTTTCTCTTCCTCATAAGCGGCTTTTTCCTTCTGGACATTCCAAATCTCCTGGTGCTCCGTAAACCGCTCTTTTGCCTGATCACGATTCTTCTTCATCGTTTCCAGCCGGGCTTCAGCTTGTTCGAGAGCTTTTTCCGCGTGCTCAACCGCTTCTGAACTCGCCTCACCGAGACCGGATTGTTCAGCAAGCATTTCATTTTTCCTCGCATAGGCTTCCTGCGCCTGCCGTCTCAGCTTTTTCACAAGCCGGTCTCCATACTGCTCCAAATGAAATAAACGCTGAAGCATATGCCTGCGCTCCGCCCCTTTTAAAGACAGAAATTCAGCAAATTTTCCTTGCGGCAGGACCACCGCTCTCGTAAAGTCGTCGATCGTCAGTCCCAAGAGCTCCTCCACTCTTTTATTCACTTCGCTGGCTTTATCCGCCAGCACTGTCTGCTCGTCCCTGATTTCGATGAAACGGCAAAGTGCCGTTTTCACCTTCATTTCATCCGTTCGCTTAAAGACGCGCTCTACTTTATAAGAGATTTGATGATTTGTCTGAAGCGCAAAGGTAAAGGAAACAGACAGCGTATCTTCCGCATGGTTTAAAATCCCGTGCGTATTATTCGCCGCCCGCTCCACCTTTCCGTATAAAGCGAGCGTCATTGCGTCGAGAATAGAGGATTTTCCGCTTCCTGTCGGGCCGAAAATGCCGAAAACACCGGCACCGGAAAGCCCTTCAAAATCTATCGTCTGCTCCTCTCTAAAGCTGTGGAGCCCCTTAATGCTTAAGGCGATCGGCTTCATTTCGCATCCTCCTCTTCAACGCCTGATGCAAGCTCTAAAAACAGCTTCACCATTTCTTCATCCGGCACCGCGCCGCCAGTTTGTTTTTCATAAAACTTCTTAAAGCGGTCTTCGATCGACACATGCTTGACCTCGATCCGTTCCCGGTCGTTATTCTGTTCTTCGAAAACCGGCCTGATATGGATAAAGCCCGGGTGCGCCTTTCGTAGCCTGTGAATTTCTTCAAGTGACAGCTGGTCCGAGACACGGATTTCAAGGTCAATCCAGGCATTCTGATCCCTGCCTTCATCCAGCCAGCTATACACCTCGCTTAAGCCATTTGCGGCTTTCCACTTCACAAGTGGCTTGCCGCTTGATAATAATACCTCACGCCAAGAGGCCTCTTCCCCCGGCTTAGCATCCACGATCGTCACTGATTTAGCGTAGCCCGATTCAGAAAAGCTATAGGCGAGCGGAGAGCCCGAATAACGCGCAAGCGTCCGCGCCCGCTTGATCGTTTGCGGACGATGCAAATGGCCGAGCGCCACATAAGCTGCATCCGGCGGCAGGCTTTCAGCAGCTACCGTATAAGCGCCGCCGACTTCAATCGGCCGCTCAGAATCCGTTTGGTTGCCGCCTGCCACATAGATATGGCTAGCGGCAACCTTCACTGCATCCTTGCGGAACCGGCTTGTCATATGCTCAAACGCCTGCCTGATTTTCACGTCATAATGATCACGGAGCAGCTTTTCATCAAATGTATCGGAGAGCACTTCATTTAACCGCGCTTCAGATGGGTACGCCAGCGCTCCGACAGCCAAAAGCTCCCCTGCTGAAGGCACTTCAATATGAAGCGGTTCTGTTGTCGGATAGCCAATTAAATAAATGCCGTTTTCATGTGTCAGCGGTGAAGCAGCGGACAAACGGTCAGGGTTATCATGGTTTCCGGCAATGACAACAATTGGGCGCTTTCCTCTGTCGCTAAGCGCAGACAAGCTCTCATAAAACAGCTGCTCGGCTAAAGCCGGCGGGTTCACAGTGTCAAACGCGTCCCCTGCCATTACAATGGCATCGATCTGCTCTTCCTTTACAATCGTATTCAATTCATCAAGCACATCGGCCTGTTCACTCAGCCTGCTTCTTCCTTCTAGCGTTTTTCCAAGATGCCAGTCAGCCGTATGTAAAATCCGCAATGCTTTCACCTCTTTTTTGTATAGAAAACGAGATCCGCTCCGTCTGAATTCCCGGAGCTTACGGATCTCGCTATAATGTCAGAATGTGCCCTCCGTCAAAGAAATAAAGCGCACAACCCTTTATCTTTGTTTTTGCAATTTGCTCAACTGCCTTTGTGTACAGTTGAATTTGCGTTTCATATCGTTTCTTCAAGATCGGGGCCGCTCCTTCAAATCCGTGTTGGAATTTGCCCTCAATTCGGTCTGATTTATAGTCCAAGAGATATAAGCCGTCCTCAGTTTCATAGAGACAGTCGATGATTCCCTGCACCAAAAGCGGTTCATCCGCCTCCTTTGCGTCAGCATAGATCTCCTTGGCCGGAAGCGCTAAACTAAATGGCACTTCCCGATCCTTCCATGTAGCGGCGATCAGCTGTCCGCCGATTTCAGTATGGAAAAATCGCACGATTTCTTCAATATCAATAGCGGTTTTTTGTTCTTCAGTGAGCAGTTCTTTTTCGTAAAGCTTGTGAACCGTCTGCTCCGCTTCTTCTATCGTTGGGATATGTGTAAGCGGGATATGCTGCATAACCGTATGCATGGCCGTCCCTTTCTCCGCCGCAGTCAGGCCTTTTTTCATCATGAAAGCGGGACGCCTGTACAGGATGCTTCCGTCTGAAGGTTTAACGGGGGCCCGGCCGCTGTATTCATCCTCATACTCTCTTTTTCTCTTGATCTCGGAAACAGACTGCTTTGTCCGAATTTGCGTGACCTCGTGATGCGGATATGTCCAGCTCAGCTGCTCGCGGGCTTTTTCATCAAATGCAAACGATCCGGGAACATGTTCACCTTTGCGTATTGCTTCTAAGCGCTCACTTTTTTCTTCCGTTCTTTCTTGCAGATCATCATCCAGCAAATCATAAGAATGAATCATTCGAACGGCAAAACGAGCTGGATGTCCTGATATATCAGCATGCGTTGCCGCACCGTTTTCAGCCAAAACCTCCATATCTCTGTGTCTGGCAAGAGCCGGTCCGATGAAATCTAAATACGTTTTTGCCTGATAGCGGTCAAATTCCGGAAGAAGCCAGTCAGTTTGGGGCGCGGATGCCTGCCATTTTGCGAGCTGTTTCTGATGATCCTTGCACGAGCCAATCAGAAACAGTTTTTCTTTCGCTCTCGTTAATGCAACATAGAGGACACGCAATTCCTCTGACAGCAGCTCCCTGCGCATTTTTTTCTTCATCGCAATGAGCGGCAGCGTCGGGTAGCTGATGCGCCATTGCGGATGAATATACTTCGTGCCGAACCCAAGCTCCTTGTCCAGCAGGTACGATTTGTTCAAGTCCATCATGTTAAAATTCCGGCCGAGACCTGCTGCAAACACGACGGGAAATTCGAGCCCTTTACTGCTGTGGATCGTCATTAAGCGGACAACATCCTCCTGCTCGCTGAGCGCTCGCGCCGTTCCAAGATCATCGCCCCGCTCCTGCATGCGTTCGATAAACCGCAGGAAACGGAACAGGCCGCGAAATGCCGTCGATTCATATTGGCGCGCCCGGTCATAGAAAACACGCAAATTGGCCTGGCGCTGTTTTCCGCCCGGCATCCCGCCGACATAATCCATGTATTTCGTGTCGCGGTACACTTCCCAAATCAGCTCAGATACTGAGTGGTTTTTTGAAAACGCGCGCCATTTTTGAAGATGTCCGTAGAACGTTTCCAGCTTTTGATAAAGCTCGTCGTTGCGGTCGCCGGCAGCCAAATAGTCCTTCATTGCTTCATAGTACGGCGCTTTTTTATTTTCAAGCCGGATCAAAGACAGCTCGTTTTCATCTGCTCCGACAATCGGTGAGCGGAGAACAGAGGCAAGCGGTATATCCTGATACGGGTTATCGATCACCTTCAGCACAGAAAGCGCGACGGCAACTTCGACCGCTTCAAAATAGCCTGACGTTAAATTGGCGTAAACCGGTATGCCCTGAGCTCTCATCTCCTCCATGATTTGCGGCGCCCACGGCATGGAGCGGAGCAAAATCACGATATCGCGATATTGAATATTGCGGTGTGTTTTTGTTTTTCCGTCATACACCTTAAATGGCGATGAAATCAGTTTACGAATTTCCCTAGCGATCGCTTTCGCCTCGAACTGCACCGTTTCCAGCTCTTCTGCTTCATCGCCTGCATCCGTCTCTTCTGCGTTGTCGATCAGCAGCAGCTCCGTTTTTGTCTCAGCATTGTCCGGATACGCCGCACCAAGCTTTAGCTCAGCTTGTTCGTCATAATCAACCTCACCAATTTTGCCGCCCATAAGCTGTTTAAATAAAAAGTTTGTGCTATCTAAAATATCAGCCCGGCTCCGGAAATTTTTATTCAAGTCAATTTTCCGTCCCGTGCCTTCTCCGTTCTCTGTAAACCGTTTGTATTTGGAGAGGAAAAGAAGCGGCTCTGCCAGCCTGAATCGGTAAATCGACTGTTTGACATCTCCTACCATAAACAGGTTGCCTGTTTCCTCCGGTCCGCTTGTGACGAGCTGCAGGATCGATTCCTGCACAAGGTTGGTATCCTGATATTCGTCAACGAGCACCTCATGAAACTGCTCTTGATAAAATCTTGCTGCCTCGCTCGGCTTGCGCTCACCTGTTTCATTCTCGGCTGTCAAAATGGATAAACAGTAATGCTCCAAATCAGAAAAATCAATGATTGATTTTTCCTGCTTCGCGGCTTCGAACCGTTTTCCATAGCTGATGACAAGCTGTATGAGCGTTTCAATGACAGGTTTTATGTCGGCCAAGCTTTTCAAATGCTGTTCAGGACTTCTCGTGAAGTAGTCGGCTTTAAGCTTTTCAAGCAGTTTTTTTGCACCGTTTCTCAAATCTGTCACTTCTTCAAGGAGTGCAGGATCAAACTCGTCCCCTTTTACTGCTTTCGCGCGCTTAAAAGAGACTGCGGGCACCCGCTTATAAAGCTCGCTGAAATCACCCTGATACTGAATCAGTTCATCAATCTGCGCAAGATCATCAAGAAAATTGTCAGCGCGCGGAGCGGGACCGCCCGGCACTTTCGTCAATTCAAGCGCGCGCTGAAGCTTTTCCTTCGCTCCGTTAAGCACCATCGCAATATCCTCTTTGACATATTGATAAAACGGAAGCTCCTCTATGGCGCTCTTTTCCGAAACATCATACAAATGAACAAAGCTTTCCAGCCATGCCTCCGGGTTTGGGTGGGAACGGGAATACTCGTACACCTGTTTGACGAGAAATTGCAGATCCAGATCGTGCCGATCTGTCGTGTAGCGGTCAACAAGCTCAAAAAACGCCTTTTCGCCCTTTGCATATTCGTCTTCAAACAGCTCGTCCAGCACCTCATCCCCAAGTAACTCGCCTTCTGTCTGATCAGCAATCCGAAAGCCCGGATCAAGATCGATCAAGTAGTAATATTTCTTCAGCACTTGCAGACAAAAGGAGTGGAGTGTCGAAATACTGGCCCGGTTTAAAAGAGACAGCTGGCGTCTGATATGCAGCGAGCCAGGATGTTTTACAAGCTCTTTTTCCAGGGCATCAGCGATCCGGTGTTTCATCTCTGCCGCTGAGGCGTTTGTAAATGTCACAACGAGAAGCCGGTCTACATCAATCGGGTTGTCTTCCGCGGTGATTTTCCGGATCATTCGTTCAACAAGCACAGCGGTTTTTCCGGAGCCCGCCGCCGCTGCTACGAGAATATCCTGGCCGGTTGAGACAATGGCATTCCATTGGTCATCTGTCCATGTGCTGTCTGCCGGTTTAGGAATGTTCATTGCCATCCGCCTCCTTTTTTATCCACTCAAGTATCGTCTTATCCTTTTCAGCCTTTAACGGGCGATACTCGTTCTCTTCTAATGATTCATCAAATTGGCATACTGATTTGAACGCACAATATGTGCACGGCGTCTTGTTCTTCATTTTATAGGGCTCAATCGATACGCGTCCGTCGGTGATTTGTTCGCCTGCTTCTTGGAAGGTGCGGCGCACATGTTTCGTCAACAACTCAAATTCCTTTTCGCCGACTGCTGCTGAGTCCGATCTTAGAGAGCCATCTTTTTTCAAACCCGCATTGATAATATTTGACCGTCCCTCTTGGAGGGTTGTATCCATAAGGCGAACCGCTTCCTGATCACCGAGGAGCAGGCCCTTCATTTTAAATTTCTTAAAGATCTCCTGTTCAATCTCGTCAAGCCCAAGCGGGAGATTAGATTGAATCATCGGGTCATGAATATGGAAATACAGCACTCCTGCCGGCGTCGCCCTCATTCCGAGCCAGTCGGCTGAATGAGTAATCGATAAATCAAGGTACGTCAGCATTTGCAGCGCCAGTCCGTAATAAACTTCCGCTAAGTCAAGGCCTTTGTCGCTAGATTTATAATCGACAATCCTTAGAAGCAGGCCTTTTGAGCTTTCTGCTTTATCAACACGGTCAATTCGCCCGACAAGTTCCATCGTGCAGCCGTTTTTCAGCTTAAAGGTCAGCGGCGGAAGCGGCCCTTTTCCTCCAAATCCCAGTTCAAGCCCGATAGGCACAAACCCGCTCGCTTTCGCATGTTCGCTTAAAATACCGGACACACGTGTCACAATTTTTTGCAGTTTTTCCTTCACATAATAATGCCGGTTTGAACTGAGTAAAATTTCTTTTTGCAGTTTCGGCGCCAGCCGCTCTACCGCATCATAGGAAAACAGTTCGCACTGCTCTTTCGTTAAATCGCGCCAATCCATTTTTTGCTCGCGCAGCCGGTCTGAAATCAGCTTTAAGCTGGAATGAAACAACTGGCCGATATCCGGTGCTTCCAGCTTGAAAAATTGCCGTTCCTTTAGATGCAGCCCATGTGATGCGAAATGGGAGAACGGGCACGCGTTAAAGGTTTCCATTCTCGATACACTGCCTTGAATGCGTTCACCGTAGAGCTGTCTCGATACGCTGCGTTCAAGCTGCTTCACTTCATTCCGGAAAAACAGGCTTGAGAACAGCTTTTTCGATTGCAGCTTGTCCGGCTCACTCATCAGCACATTGTACGTGCTCCACCAGACGTCGCTGATATCGTATTCCCGAGTCCATAATCTGAGCTGGCTCGCGGTAAAGGACTGTGCCACGCTCTTATTGACGACATACATCAGCTGTTCCTCATCGCTGACCTGTTCAGGTTCATTTGTCAACAGCCGCTCCTTATGCTGAGGAAACAGTTCTTCCAGCCGTTTAATGACAATCGATGGCAAAAGCGTTTTTCCTTCCGCATCGGCAATCGGATACGATACGTAAAGCCGGTCAGACGGACTGGAAAACGCCATATAGATGAGGAAATGCTCATCAAGCAAACGCTCCCGTCCGCCTGAGGAAAGCTCAATTCCAATTGCTTTCAGCCATTCCCTGTCATCGTCCGACAGCACCCCATTTTCATCAGGGCGTGCCGGCAGAACGCCATCGTTTGCCCCCAGCACAAAGGTGCAAGAGGTGCCGTACATTCTGGATAAATCCATATTGCCGACAAACACCTGGTCAAGCGCAGGCGGAATTAGAGAAAATGAAAGCGACTCCGCGCCGGCTTCCATCATTTGCTGAAACAAGTCAAGAGAAATCTCATCATCCCCCATCATTTCAACAAACTCCTCAAGAAGCTGAATGACTGCATCCCACGCCTGCTGATGCTGCTGCGCTTCAATGATTCTGCCGTCTTCCTCAGCACGCTGTCTTTCCTGATCCAGCTTCAGCGGTACATCCGTCTCTTCTAGATAGCGGTAGAGCGCCTCCGCCTTCTCCTGAACCGTCTTTGCTTTTTTCATTCGTTTTTGCAGCTGAAAAAGCGGCGGAACAATCCAGTCGCGTGTGTCATTCAGCATGTTTTCCATTTCGATTTCCTGATCGGTCTGCACAAAATCATCATCCAATGAGACAAAACGTCTGTAATGAAAACGGTCGCCCTTTGTCCAGCGATCGCCTTTGATCCCGTAGGCGATACAGTAATTTTCAAGCTGATCGACCTGTTCTCTTACCTTAGTCTTCGGCTCGTTAAGCGGGAATAGCAGTTCGGTTTTCACGCAGCGAAACACCGCTTCATAACGCCAATTCCCTCTCAGAACATCTATACTCGACCGGATAAATTCGATTAACGGATGGTTCAGCATAGATGCTTTTCCGTCAATGAAATAAGGAATCTCGTAATCTGCGAAAACTTCCTTCACCATATCCTTGTAGTCTTCCGGCTGGCGCGCAAGAATCGCTACATCTTTATAGCGATAGCCCTTCTCTCTGACAAGAGTGTGAATTTCCCGGGCAATGCCTTCCAGTTCGGCTCGTCTGTTTGCGGCCTGCATCACAGTAAAGGCCTCTTGTTTTTCTGCGTACGGGATGGCCGGGCGTGCCTCATACTGTGCCTCTAGATGTGCCAATTCCGGCGTCTGCGTATGCCGTTCAGTCCCGCTTAGCTCTTTATAGGTAATGTCTAAATTCAGTTCCTTCGCCTTCTGATGCAGACGGTAATACGTTTTTCCCGTCATTCTGAACAATTCCAGTTCATGCGGCTCCCGCTCATAAAACGGCTTGTCCGCTGTCAGCGAAAACGTGATGTGTTCTGCATGAACCATAAGCTGCTCCAACACCCTGAATTCCTGCGGCGTAAACTGATAAAAGCCGTCCACATAGATATGCGCGCCTTTTATATCGTCCGCGAGCGGAAGATGCTCTGCCAGCAATGTCAAATAATCCTCAGAGTGAAGATATTGATCGGCAAGGCTTTTTTCCATTTGCTGATACAGAATCGATAAGTCATGGAGCTTTTCAGATAAAACACGTTCTCCGCGATACTCGGAAGCCGTTCCGCTTTCCGCCATCCGGCGGATATCCTCCGGTTCCAGACAATACCGCTTAAACTCTGTCAGCATCCGCTCAACCTGTGCGGTAAATCCGCTTTTATCACTTGCTTTTTGATAGACTTTAAACTCCTGTTTATGCTCCTCAATGAGCTTCCGCAGGAGCATCTGAACACCTGTGCTCGTAAGAAACGGCCTGCTCATTCCTCCCGTATGCTGAAGGACGCGCCAGGCCAAACGTGAAAAGCTGAACACTTGAGCACGTATCATTCCGCCCATATCAGGCGTTTTAGCAAGCTCGTATTCCATTAAAAACGTCATTTGATCCGGGACTAGAAAAATGATCGGTTTCCCGAATGGAGCCCGGCGCAGTTCATCCTGAATGCTGTCGATGATCAGCTTCGTTTTTCCACTCCCGGATCTGCCTACTAAAAACTCTGCTCCCAATTTAGAAGACCCCTCTCTTTTTATCTCTATATATTTTATCGAATGTTGACGAAAATGACCAATATGATCTATTGGTAATAACGGCCTTTTCACATATAAAAAGCTGAATTTCTCCGCACATGTCTTCCTGCCCTCCATATACTTCTATAGAAGCCCAATTCCTAAGAATGGAGTTGAACCGTTTTGCAGAACAGCTACTATCCTTTTCCAGCGCCATACCGGAAAGATTCTGTTTTAATTCTGAATCTGAAAAAGGCCATTAACGCAGAATTCAGCGCGATTCAATGCTATCGCAAGCTTGCCGTACTTACCCACCGCGATGAAGTCAGAAAGCAGATTGAAGAAATCAGGCGTGATGAAATGCGCCACCTCCGAGAATTTTCCACATTGTACGGTGCCATTACCGGCAAACACATCATGCCGAAACAGATGGAGGAATGCCCGGACACTTTCAGAAAAGGGCTGAATACCGCTTTTAAAGATGAACAACAAACAGTCGACTTTTACTTGCGTGCGGCCGAGGAAACCTCAAACTTAAAAGCAAAAGGCATCTTTACGCGCGCCGCACGGGATGAACAGCATCACGCCGTCTGGTTTCTATACTATCTGATGGAACGTTAATATACCCGTTCAGCGTTCAGGGATAAATGTACATATCCATTACCCAAAAACACACTTCCCTGTTTTTTTCAAATGCAGCTGGGAAACATAAAACCATACACTGCCATACAGGAGGAATCCACCATGGAGCAAAATTTAGAAGCTTGTATTGAGGCTTGCATCGATTGTATGGAAGCTTGCAATTATTGTTTTACAAAATGCCTGGAAGAAAGCGCGCATCACGATCTCAGCGGCTGCATCCGGCTTGACAGGGAATGCGCAGATATTTGCACGCTGGCAGTCAAAGCCATGCAAACGGACAGCCCGTTCATGAAAGAAATTTGCGCACTTTGCGCCGATATTTGTGAAGCGTGCGGCACTGAATGTGAAAAGCATGATCACGATCATTGCCAAGCATGTGCGAAGTCCTGCTTTGCCTGCGCTGAACAATGCCGCAGCATGGCAGCGTCTTAAAAGACGGAGAGGGTTCCATAATAGAACCCTCTTTTTTTATTTGGACAGCCACACGGAGTACAAATCAATCCACCCCTCTTCATCAAGCATCAGGCCTTTCACATTCTCACTTGATGTCACCTGCAGCACATTTTGATACAGCGGAATCGCATTGAACTCCTGTATAAGCTGACGGTCAATGTCCCGCAGCATATGGATTCTCGAACAGCGGTCAGACATTGAAAATATGCGTTCTGTCATTCCTGAACATATCTGTTCCAGCTTTTCAGATAGATGCTGACACAAAAAACTGTTCTCCGACAGCAGCAAATGCAAAAAACCAAACTCACTGTCTTGATAAAACGTCGCACTGTCATGAATAATATCCGCCATCTGCACGGTTTCGTGCCGGCGCAGATCAGCAGAATCACAGAACTGAAGTGTAAGCCTGATGCCATGTTGGGCGCAAACATTTTGAATCCACTCGGCATCCTCACGATGATCCGTTTCCGAAAAGGTATACAGCACCAGTGTTTCTCCCTCATAGCCGCTCTGCTTCAGCAATTCAGAAGGTGAAACGCCTCCCCACTCAAAAGGGCCCGGATGCACAAAAGACGTAACCGGGGTTTTGCGGTGCCCTCCCGCTTCACGAACGAGCCGTTCAGAGGAAATCAGCAGGCGGAGCGCTTTTCTAAAGCTTCGGTGCTGAAGAGGCCCCTTCTTTTTCAGATTGAGTGACAAATATTGAACATGCCGCTCATCAAAAACAGTTTGCTGCTCAGAAAATGTTTGTTTTTCTTGAATGGTAAAACTGTTCATCTCTCCGGCTTGTTCAGAAAAGACAAACTCAACGCGATCCAAAAAGGGCCGTCCCTTGAAGTAGCGCTCATTGGCTTCAAGCACAAGCATCTGCCCGCAATGCTGATTCACCCGAAAAGGCCCTGTTCCATTGATCCCGCTTCCCTGTTCCGCCGGCAGAATGGACAGCCGTTCATCACAAAGAACATACGGCAAAAGCTCATTCGGCTTATCAAGTATGATCTCCACACAATAAGGCCCATTTTCTAAGACTTGTTTCACTCCGTGTAACAGCCATTTATAAGGGTTGTCAGCTTGTGTCAAAAAGCGCTGAAAGGTAAACGCAACATCCCGCGCTGTCAGCGGCTGTCCATTATGAAAAGACACACCCTTTCGGAGATAAAATCTCCATCGTTTTTTCCCGTCCTCTTCCCAGCCATGAATCAATTGAGGCTTCGGCTCCTGCACAGCCGGATCAAACGTGAGCAATGTATCAAATATCTGCTTGACGAAATGCCCCTCAGACCGCAAAAATATTTGGCACGGGTCCAAACTGCTGACAGATTCAGGGGTGATGAACAGCCGGAGAACATCCTTTTCTCCATCCCGGCCGGTTTCTGTCACAAAACCGAATACCTCAGAAAACCACATACCATATTCGGTTTGAAGCCCCGGAAACGCGGACTGATACTGCTGAAGCAGCTCCTTTGCCTTTTTAAGCTTTCCAGCCATTGTATATTCCTTGGCAGTTTGAAGAAGCAGTTCCTCAGGCTGGCGGAGAAACGCGATTTTTGATTTGTGGCCGCGCCCTGCCCCGCTTTCCCGTATGATCCAATTCTTGTTCTCCAGCTTATGTAATATAAGCTTTGCATTTCTTTCTGTGCAAAATAAACAGTCAGCAACTTCAGTGAGCGCCATTTCGTTCATTTGTCCATATACAAAACGTCCTGTTTTTACTAGTGCCACGTAGTGCTCAATCAGCTTCAATTCACGCACCTCCCAACAAAAGGGGAATCTTTTTCTCTTATTGTCTTCACTTTTTGGGCCGCCGCCCCTTCTATACACTACTACTATATCAAACACCGAAAGGCGGCGATCACATGTGGGCCATTTTTCAAGCTATAAAATCGAGATATACCGCTCCAGTTTGGCTCCGCTTTATCGGCGAAATGCTGACAAGCCTGACAGGTGCAATGATGGGTCCTTTTATGGTGCTGTATCTGCATGAACAATTAAACGGCAGTGTCATGATTCCGATGCTTATTATCAGCCTTCAGCCATTTGCTGATATTTGCCTGACACTCGTTGCAGGACGGGTAACGGACCAGCTCGGGCGGCGCACAGCGATTCTGATCGCATTGCTGCTGCAATCAGCGGCTATGGCGGGATTTGTATTTGCCAATCATGCGTATGTTTTTGCCATTCTCTACGTCATGAATGGCATCGGGAGATCGTTGTACATACCTGCTTCCCGCGCCCAGATCGCTGAAAGCACGCCGGAAAGCAGACGTTCGGAAGTGTTTGCGGTTATCAATGCGATCTATTCGGCGGGCCTGACGGCAGGGCCGCTAGCGGGGATGCTGCTGTACAATCACAACCCCGTGTGGATATTTGCTTTAGATGCTGCGGCATTGTTCATCTACTTTCTGATCGCTGCACTGAAACTGCCAGAAACAAAGCCGCTAAAGACAGCTGTAACATCGGAAATGTCCGAGAGCTTTACGATATACAGGCCTGTACTGCTTCTATTGCTGCTTTCTCTCCCCATCAGCATGTTATACGCGCAAACAGAAACAACATACAGGCTGTTCAGCAAAAACATGTTTTCTGATTATCTATCCATGCTGACCATCTACTCGGCCGCAAAAGCTTTATTCAGCTTTGTTCTCCAAGTTCCTCTGGTAAAAGGGACCGAAAAGCTTTCAATGAAAACAATCCTTTTCATTACTTATATCTGCTACTCACTTGCGGCTGCCGGCTTTGCATGCTCAACCTCCCTGACAATGCTTTTAGTGACGGCAGCGGTGATGACAGTTGGTGAAAGCATCGGACTAACTCACATCCAGACTTTCATTTCGAAATTGGCACCGCCTCACTTGCTCGGCCGTTTTTATGCGGTATACGGCCTGCATTGGGATATATCCCGCTCAATCGGACCACTGGCAGGCGGGGTAATCCTGACATCGTTTGGCGGGGAAGTGATTTTTTACGTCCTTGCCGTGTGTTTGCTGGCAGCGGGTTTATGCCTGACTTACACAATAGAGAAGCTCGAACACAAAGTCATAAGAAAAGTGAATGGCTAACAGAAAATAATTCATAATTTCTTTATCAACGAAAATATACTATAGTAATTATACATTCACTACGTGAACAATTGGAGCGTTACTTGAAAAGGAAGAAGGGTTTGTATTGAAGAAAGACGAAAATCTCCTCAAAGATCTATGGTTTATCACAATCAGTGCAGCCGGGGGGTTTATTCTTTCATTAACCGGAATATCGATTGGATGGATGATCGGAACGCTGATTGTCGCCTGCTGTCTCGCTATGATACGGCCGCCATGGCTGATGATGGCGCCAGACCAAAAAGGGATTAACCGCCGTTGGCTCGCCCTCGGGCAGATGATCCTCGGCATCGAATTAGGCCAAAAGCTGAACTTATCCGTTCTTTCTGTCCTCAAAGACCATTGGTTTTCAGTCGGCGTTATGCTGATATTGTCTATACTGCTGGCCATGCTGTCAGGATATGTGCTCTGGCGTTTCAGCAAAACGGATATGATGACAAGCTTTGTCGGCACGGCTCCCGGCGGGCTGTCCGCTATGCCGAGCATCGCGCAGGAGGTCGGCGCCAATACTGCCATTGTCAGCCTTGTTCAAATGATGCGGGTGCTGCTCGTGGTGCTTTCCATTCCGTTTTTAGTCATTCTGATCTATACAAAACAAGATCGTTCTGTTAGTGCCGCAGCAGAAACACTTTCCTCAGCAACGGCGGATTTTAGGCTCGCTCCCGTTCTGTGGACCGCCGTCCTTATTCTTGCTGCCTGGGGAGCTTGCAAAGCTGCAAAATATTTAAGATTTCCGGCTCCATGGCTGCTCGGCAGTATGCTCGGTGTGGCACTTTTGCATGTTGGCGGAGCTGCGGTGACGGGACACGACATGACGGCTTGGTGGCCGTCACAGGCTAACCATGTATCGCAAGTATTTCTCGGGGCCACGATCGGCTCTAAGATGTACAAAAGCATGTTTTCCGGCGTCAGCCGCATTATCATTGTCGGGTTTGTCTCGTCCGTCGGTTTAATCGCAGCTATGTTCTTGAGCGCCGTGATCGTTTCCAAGCTGACAGGAATCTCGCTCATCACTTCTGTTCTGGCATTTGCGCCCGGCGGCATAGCAGAAATGGCGACGACGTCCGTTACCTTGCATGCCGACTCCACCTTTGTCGTTGCGGTTCAGGTTATACGCGTCATCCTTGTCATTGCCTTATTGCCGCCGTTTTATCGTTTGCTTCACCATCTCCATGGTGAAAAAAAAGGCAAAGAGAGTTCGATAAGCGGCAGCAATGCCTAGTTGGAAAAACAAACAACCCCACATTGTGGACTTAAGCAGAAAAGGGAAGGAATGAAACTATTCTGTAGAGTATGGAAGACTTCAAAATGGGGCAGGCAAGATAAATAAAAGGGTTCAAGAACTTTTAAATCACAAAAGAAAATTTTTGTTGTTAATCGAGACAGTACTGGATCAACAAAAGATTATTCGAAAGTATGAGATGTGTTAATTGAGATTACTGACACAAATGAATTACAAGTAAAAACGGATACAGCATTAGGCAACGAGTATTAAAGAATCTGGTAGATTTAAGTAGGAAGAAGAAATAATTAACGTTTATGGTATAGGAGCATTTATGAGAAAAACAAGCTTCCTGATTGAAAAAGAGGTTAAATATAATAACCTCTTTTTCTTATATAAAGATATAAAATGATAAGGAAGTGAAAACCTATAGTTAAGTTGATTCTCTTATAATAAGATTTGTTGGCAGTTTAATAATTCTTCTATTTAAAGAAGTGTTATCCAAAATAGACTCTATTATTTTCAACACAGCCTGTTGACCTAATTCTATTATGGGAGTATCAATTGTTGTTATAGTCGGAGTAACTACTTGGCAAATCGATTGGTTGTCAAAACCAATTACAGCCAAGTCTTCTGGAACTTTAAAGCCATTTTTATCGCCTGTTTAATAATCCCTGCGGCGACTTGATCATTTCCTGTAAATATTGCTGAAGGTCTGTCCTTTAGATCCTTTATCTTATGAAAAACACGAAAGCCATCCTCGATATTAAACAATTCTCCAAATATCCATTCGTTTCTATGATGTAAATTGTAATCTTGTAAAGCTTTCAAGTAACCCTCTTTCCTCTGACATTGAGCTTCGCTATATGGAGTATCAAAACAAAATCCAATTTTTTTATGCCCTCTTTCAATTAAATGTACGACCCCCATGTATGCGGCTTCAAATTCATCATACCCAATTATCGTAATGTCCGCCGAGTGATGATATTCATTACATAATAAGATAGGACCATACTTTAAGAAAGGGGATATCTTATCCCATTCATTTTCTAAAGTTCCAAGAATAATGCCATCAACTTCTTTGTGTTTCAATAACTCTAATAGTTCCAGCTCTGTCTGTTGGTCATAAAAGGTTTGACATACAATGACCTTGTAATTCTTAAACAGCGCTTCATGAGAGACCCCTTTTATTAATTGAGCAAAAAACGGATGGTCGATACTCGGAACCGATAAAGCTATCGTTTGTGTCTTATTTCTCCTAAAATTCCGGGCTAAATAATTGGGAGTGTAGTCAAGTTCGTTAATAGCCTCTAAGATCATATCTCTTTTTTCTTTCGACACATAAGGATGATTATTCAATACTCTTGAGACTGTGGTTTTAGACACATTGCACAATTTTGCTATTTCATCAATTGTAGGCATATTTTCCCTTCCTCAAAAAAAGTGATTGACATGTTATCGGTTTCAGAAATTAGGATAAATTTGTATCAAATTTTCCAGATTATAAAATCATTGGAGGTACTGTTCATGCAAAAACAAGTTAAGGTTTCAGGTAAAAGTAAAGAAAACATGTTACTCCTCAAACACTTAAAAGGTGACGTACAAGGAAAAGAACTTGTTATTGAAGACAGTATTGTAAACGAGCGATGGAGACAAGTATTAAAAGAAAATACAGATATTGAAAACGACCTTTTCAACTACCAAAAAAATCGTGAAATCAGTAAAGTCCCTTTTATGCCTGTAGACAGATTAATAACCAATGATGAAGTGGATGATATCTTACATACATTAACTACAGTTTTGCCAACTGGATGGAAAATTTAAGGCTATGAGCAATTTGAAAAAAGTTTTATCTATATATTTACATAAAAGGTATGTTATTGCAACCAGCAGTGGAACGGATGCTATTATGATAAGATTATTGGCTTTAGAGTCAAACCGAGGGGATGAAGTAATCATGCCAGCTAATAGCTTTTCAGCTACTGAAAATGCTGTGTTAGCTTTGGGAGGCGTTCCTATCCATACCTATCTTGTAGATATTAACCCACAAACATTCTGCATTGATCCTAACAAAATTGAGGAAGCAATAACTCCTGATACAAAGTTTATTCTACCTGTGCATTTATACGGAAAACATTCAGATATGAAGCATATCCCTCAAATAGCAAATTGTTTCGAATTGAAAGTCATTGAGAATGCTTGCCAAGGAATTGGACTGACAGACTTAGGAAATCATGCAGACATCACTACATTAAGTTTTAATCCATATAAGAATTTTGGTGTAATGGTTCATACACAAAAGGCTCATAGCCAGGTACTGCATTTGCCATTATATCCGTCATTTACTTTAGAAGAACAAGACAGAGTAATGGAGGGACTGTTTCATGTTATTAAGCAAGAAGTCAGATTATAAAACGTTACCCAAGGTTGAACATCCTAAATATATTGTTTTTTGTGATTTTGATGAAACGTATTTTCCACATACAATCGATAAACAAAAACAACAAGACATATATGAACTCGAAGACTATCTAGAGCAAAAAAGTAAAGATGGGGAACTACTAATCGGATGGGTTTCTGGGAGTAGTATAGAATCTATTCTCGATAAAATGGGACGAGGAAAATTTAGATATTTCCCGCATTTTATAGCTAGTGATCTTGGAACTGAAATTACGTACTTTTCAGAGCATAATTTCGGACAGCAAGATAATGAGTGGAACAGTCGTATAAATGAAGAGTTTAGTAAAGAAAAGATTGAAATACTTGTGAAACAGTTACATGAAAATCATAACATTCTTTTGAATCCTCAAACTCAATTAGGAAAGTCGCGGTATAAGCATAATTTTTATTACCAGGAACAAGATGAAATAAACGACAAGAAAAACCTGTTAGCAATTGAAAAGATCTGCGAGGAATTCGGAGTTTCAGTTAATATAAATCGCTGTAATCCCTTAGCAGGTGATCCAGAAGACAGCTATGATGTAGATTTTATCCCTATAGGAACAGGAAAGAATGAAATTGTAAAGTTTATGTTAGAAAAACACAACCTAAATCCCGAAAAAGCTATCGCATTTGGAGATAGTGGAAATGATGTTCGTATGTTACAGGCAGTAGGGAATGGATTTCTACTAAAAAATGCAACAGAAGAAGCCAAAAACTTGCACCACCTGATCACTGATAGTGAGTACTCAAAAGGAATTATGAATACCTTAAAAAAATTAATTGGATCATGAGGAGGAAATAGAGTATGAAGAAGATCCGTATTATAGGTGCAGGTGGAATTGCAAGAGCACACGCAACTGCTATATCTACAATTAAAAATGCAGCGTTAGCAGGAGTGTAGGACATAAATCAACTAAATGCGGAAAACTTTGTGAAAACTTTCGGTGGGAAGACATATGAAAATGTATATGAACACAAATTAAAAACAAAAGAGGATAAACAGGTACTAGTAGTTGACTATGCAGAAATTTATGGTCAATTGAAGAACAAGGTATTTGTAAATATCATCACATCAAAATGTTCTGTACCTGAAGACTGTGGTTTTAGCATTGAGGTAGTTGGACACAAAAAAGAGTTTAAATACCACACAGGTAATCCTCACGTTTACAAGCTCATAGATGGCTTGAACGTGGCAGACTGCCCAGTACCGCAAAGTCTATTAAACGATCCGCCAAACGAATTTTATGGTTGGGCTGATTCTTTTAGAAGCGAGTTAATCAATTGGATTGCTTCAACTCATAAAGATTGGGTTGAGATCTCTTCTTTTAAGGGATGGTTTTAGATCTCAGAAAGTATTAGACATGTTCTTTGAGAAAGATAGCAACTCTCAAACAAAGTCTGTTTTAGCAGTCAACTAGTATTTCAAAGAGATAAGTTACTGAAAAAGCAGGAATGTATGTTCCTGCTTTTTCATATAGGGGTGTAATGAATGGTAAGAGGGACATATTTATTTGGATATGCTTTCTTTTTCACAGTAGGTATTATCCATATATCAACAGGGAGTTTGACGCCATTTCTACTAGAGTCTTTTAACAAGACAACAGATGATATATCGGTCATCATTTTCTTTCAGTTTACCGGATTCTTAAGCGGAGTTTTACTCGCACCGTTAATGATTAAGAAATACAGTCATTTTAGGACACTGACTTTAGCTTTGACAATAATGCTTGCAGCGTTAAGTATCTTTTTTCTAACTAAGGATTGGTATTATATTGTTGTTATGGCTTTTCTTTTAGGATATGGAGCAGGTACATTAGAAACGACAGTTGGTTCCTTTGTTATTGCTAATTTTGAAAGTAATGCAGAGAAAATGAGTAAGTTGGAAGTCCTCTTTGGATTAGGTGCTTTATCTTTTCCATTATTCATTAATTCCTTCATCGATATCAATAACTGGTATTTACCGTATTACTGCATATTCACCTTTTTGTTCGTCCTGTTAGCAGGGTGGTTCATTTTCTTATCCAAGAACAGAAAGTACGCTAAGAACGCTAACCAGCCAGTAGCCTTGCCAGATGCAGGAGCATTTCAATACTTTATAGGAGATCGAAAAAAATCAAAGCAATTAGGCTTTTTTGTATTTTTCGCTTTCATATATGCTGGAATTGAAACAAATTTTGCCAACTTCTTACCTTCCATCATGATAAACCAAGACAATGAACAAATTAGTCTTATCAGTGTCTCCTTTTTCTGGGTAGGGATCATCATAGGAAGAATCCTGATTGGTTTAGTAAGCAGAAGGCTTGATTTTTCTAAGTACCTTCTATTTAGTTGTAGTTGTTTAATTGTTTTGTTGATCGCCTTCTCTTATATAAGCAATCCAATCCTTCAATTAGGTGGTATATTTTTGATTGGTCTAAGTATTGCGGGCATATTTCCCATTGCCTTGACACTAGCATCAAACATTATTCAGAAGTACGTTGACGAAGTTACAAGTTTATTTATTGCTTCCGCAAGTTTTGGAGGAGCGATAATCTCTTTCTTCATTGGATGGAGTTTAAATCAGGATACGATCTTATTAACCATGGGGATTTTTACAACGATGGCGTTCATTCTAGTAGGTATTTCTGTAAAGATTAGGAGAACTAAAAAAGAACCTGTTTCACATGAAAGCAAAGCTTCAAAAACACGTCGTATAAACGAAAGATACTAATAGACATTTCGTAAGTAAGAAGAGGACACAATGTCCTCTTTTTTATCATGAGAAAACAGTGTTTTAGCAAGGGCGATATAGATGAGTGATTATGGTTCTGTACCTTCCGAGATACGTTCCGGTGACACAGCAAAGGTATTTACAAATTTGTTTTATGATACATCCATACATCAAGGTATACTATCCTGTTGCCCTTTTAGAATTTTCCTCGAAATATTCTGAGGAGCATCAAAAGCTAAAAATCGACCTTTGAGATTAACCGAAGATGCATGTAAACTAAAGGAGAAATCATAAAATTAGTAGGGGTGTTATGGTGAAAAAGATTTTTAAAGGGAGTTTGCTGCGCGACAATCCCGAGAAGGCAATGCACTTATATTATGGAATATGTTTAGCTATCTGGCTGGTTTATAATGTGGTGACATCCGGCTCCCCCGGACTGCCGCTTACCATTTTAGCCGGAGGAAATTTGATTTACCTGGCAATCTTGAAAAAGAAAGAAGAAACGTGAATACAACACGCACCTCAGTGCGTTTTTTTATTTAAAAACGTTGTGAAACCCCTCTTCCATTTCTTCTTAGGACGGATACCATTTTGCCACCAAATCCCGAAACAGCCGGTCCGCAAACAGAATTTCCTCTTCAGTATACCGGTCATAAAATGACAGAAAACGCTGCTCGACTTTCTGATGATAATATTTGTGCAGCCCATGCAGTTTTTTCCCGGCCTGCGTCAAACGGAAGTAGACCTCCTTTTTATTATCGCTGAGCTGTGTCCTATGAAGAAGCCTGCACTGAGCAATTTTGTGCTGATGCGCGATACAATTGGGATTCACTCCCGTGCTCGTCATCCAGCTTCTTCAATCATTAGATAAAAAGGTTTTTATAAGTCCCTCCCATTTCTCCTGCTGATGAATAAGCTCCGCATACCATTCAATCAAAAAGATTGCGTTTCGTATGGTCTGTGTTTATCGGTTTTACCATCCTTTTTCATTGTCATATCGTTTTGTTACGGGTGAATAAATCGAATTGAGCTACACCAGGATAAGGAAAAACAAATAAACCAAAAATCAAACTATTTATTGTACAAGTGTAACAATAATGATTATAGTCGCTTACAAATTTTCTTCAACACATGTTTCCAAACAGCACAAAAAAGACGCCGTTTCAATTGACGTCTTTTTATTCACCATCAGAAATTACACCGACAATCTTTTTTTCTCTAATCGGACCAAAGTGCCGGCTGTCGAAGCTGTATATGCGATTATCTCCAACGACAAAATATTGTCCTTTCGGCACCTTGCTTGTTCCTATTACATCTTTCAACGTAAAATCACCCGTTACATGGCTTCCGGCAGAAACAGATTTCAAATGCTTTAAAAATGGTTCAGCAACCTGCTTTCCGTTCACATACAGCTGATCATCTTTATATTTGATCGATTCACCGGGCAATCCGATTACCCGCTTAATCAGCACTTTTTGATCAGGGCCTTTAAAAAGGACAATATCAAAACGATGGATGGTTTTAAATCGATGTGAGTATTTATTGACCAGCAGTTCGTTTCCTTCCTGAAAGGTCGGGTTCATACTGACGCCCTCTACCTTGTAATCAATAAAGACGGCATTTTTCACCTGAATGGCGAGAACGACGGACACTACACCGGCAAGAAACCAAAACCGTTTTTTCATGTTACTGTCTCCCTCCATCATGCTCACGCTGACTGGCTCTCACATGCAGGTACCGCTCTACCTTTTTGCCGACATACCATAGGATAATGATCACCAATGCAGCAATGACCGTTCGAATCGGCTGTGTAATCAGTGCGTGCAGATCATACCCGATGAAGCTGATCATAAAAATCATGACAAGCTTCCCCGAGGCAGCCGCCAAAATAAACGGCCGCGTTCCGATCCTCGACAAACCGGCAACAACATTCACCGCGGCTGACGGTGTAAACGGAAAACAAAGCAGAAGAAACACGGGACCAAAGCCGTGCCTCTCCACCCATAACATCAGCTTTCTGACCGAAGGGTGACTGCGGATAAAACCAAGCAATCTTCTCTGTCCGTATTGACGGACAATCAAAAACACGAGAATAGATCCAGCAGTTGATCCCGCCCAAGACAAGATAAATCCTTCCCACAGGCCAAATGAGTTGGTATTCGCCACCACAAATACGACCAGCGGCAAAAACGGCAGAAATGCTTCAACTAAAGGCAGCAGCACAGCAATGAGCGGACCGAAAGCCCTATAGCTTTGAAAGAATTCAGTTACATGTTCTTGTGTAAAATAGGATAAAAAATGCTCCAACATTTATACTCCTTACCGGGTTTGTCTATCCTTATTCTACACATTATCAGCAGAAAACTAAAAAGTTTTGGCGATTTTTTCTGTCTTGAAACATTTCACCAGCCGATATAGAATACAAATAGAACAAACGTTCCTATAAGAAAGAAGGAGTCAACATGCCGAATCTGCAGGAGGAAATATACGATTTAATTGAACGGGCTCTCTTTTTGCCCATGGCCATTACGATTTTCAATCGTGATCTTGCCGTAATTGAACAAAGCCCATTAAAATTGAAGCATCCTTATAAACAGCTTATCAGCGAATCATTAAAAATAGCACAAAAGGATTTGATGGAGGTCAGAAAAGAGCTGAGAAAAAGAAAAATTGCGATCCACGAGGCGGAACGCGATGAGGCTTTTACGCTTTATGTATTTGTGATTGATGGTTATGAAGAAAAGCACCGCTATTTTAACCCGCGCATCCGGGAGCAGGTCAGCGAATTATTAACATTCTATTTATTTGCACCGGACAGGCCATGAGTCTTTTGGATCATTCTGAACTCTCCCAATACTGCCCGCTCCCTCTTCGGGCGATTCTAACAATAAATTTCAGACAATTCACACTATACAAACAAAATAAATTTATTTATAATTCGAACCACAACCTTTCACCCCAAATAGTGACATGTGCTGCCATATCTGCGACATCATTTTCAGTTCGCTTAGGCTTGCACACCCCAATCATAAAAGAGAAGGAGGATTCTATGAAGCTGATTCACGTTCTCGCCGCTTTGCCCTTTATCGGTATCTTACTCGGCATCCCTTTTGCAAATAAAGTGACTCCCTATGTGTTCGGTATGCCGTTTATTCTTGCCTATATCGTGATGTGGGCTCTTTTGACATCTGCGATAATGGCGATTGTGTATGTCCTCGATAACGAAAATAAAAAGGAGGAAGCAGAATGAACACAGCTCTCATCATTATTTTCGGCGTCCTGCTTTTGAGTATTTTTCTCGGCATACGCGCCCAAAAAGGAAAAGACATGAACCTTGAGCAGTGGACGGTCGGAGGCCGCGGCTTCGGAACCGTATTCGTGTTCTTATTGATGGCAGGCGAAATTTATACCACATTTACGTTTCTCGGCGGAAGCGGCTGGGCCTACGGGAAAGGCGGACCGGCCTTTTACATCATCGCCTACGGATGCTTGGCTTACATTCTTTCTTATTGGCTCCTGCCGGCGGTTTGGACGTACGCGAAACAGCATAAGCTGATGTCACAGTCTGATTTTTTCACCAAAAAATATAACAGTCCGCTGCTTGGCGTGCTCGTTTCACTGGTCGGCATTGCCGCGCTCATTCCGTATCTTGTACTGCAGCTGAAAGGTCTCGGGCTGATTGTATCGGAAACATCGTACGGCAAAATCTCTCCGACTGCTGCCATCTGGATCGGCGCCATTTCGATCACGGTTTACGTTATGGTATCCGGCATTCACGGGTCTGCCTGGATATCGGTTGTGAAAGACATCATGATTTTGGTTGTCGTTCTGTTTTTAGGTGTGTATTTGCCAATTCATTACTACGGCGGATTTCAAGACATGTTTCAGCAGATTGAAACGGCAAAGCCGGGCTTTCTTACGCTTCCTGAATCGGGGCAAAGTGCGGCCTGGTTCAGTTCAACCGTGCTCTTGACAGCACTTGGGTTTTACATGTGGCCTCATACGTTTTCCGCTTCGTATTCAGCCGAAAACCCAAAAGTCTTTCGCAAGAATGCCATTATCATGCCTTTATACCAGCTGATCCTGCTCTTCGTCCTTTTCGTCGGCTTTGCGGCTATCCTGCAAGTTCCTGGTCTGAAAGGCGCAGACGGAGACCTATCGCTTTTGAGACTGTCTCTGCAAACATTTGACCCTTGGTTTGTCGGAGTTATCGGCGCCGCCGGACTGCTGACAGCGCTTGTGCCGGGATCTATGATCTTAATGTCCGCCTCCACACTGTTTGCGAAAAATGTGTACAAAGTGTTCGCACCCCGCACGACAGAACAGCAAGTATCTGTGCTTGCCAAGTTTTTAGTGCCGGTGATCGCGCTGATTTCGGTGTACTTTACCTTTAAAGGCGGGAATACCATCGTTACGCTGTTATTGATGGGCTACAGCCTTGTTACACAATTATTTCCGGCCCTGCTGTTCAGCCTGTTCAAGCATAATATGGTGACGAAGCAGGGAGCGTTCGCAGGCATCATTTCAGGTGTTGGAGCGGTTTCTTATATTACATTGACGGAAACGACGATCGGCACTTTATTTCCCGCACTGCCTCAAGCCGCAAAAGACTTAAATGTCGGCATAGTCGCCCTGCTTTTGAATATTACGGTCATGGTAGCTGTAAGCTTTGCGACAAGAAAAGCGAAAAGTGTTGCGGCTCAGGCGGCATAAAATCATAAAAAAGCAATCTGGACATCAGATTGCTTTTTCTTATTTAACGTTCGCAGGCGATATAATCTTTGTCGCGGTCTTTCTTTTTATTGGCATCATAAAGCGCCTTAGAGACATAAGGCTTATACTTCGTTTTTCCGCCTTTGTTTTTGACCTTCGACGTGCGGGCCACCCCGCCTTTGTATACTTTGTTTAACTCCTTGCAATTCTTATAGACCTTCACCTTTGTTTTGGCTTCCGCTACATGGTCAGCTCCGTATGAAAAACCGAAAACGAGACCGAATGACAGCAAAACCGCAGCCGCTTTTTTCATGACATTATACTCCTTTCATATCCAATATTTAGTTGTTTTATAGCTGGATATTATCATAAATCATACATCCTTATTTTACAAGATAAATATGGAAGAAGGGTTAGTTATTCTTGTCTTTCATCGTCAATCTGCCAAAACATGTTTTTCGCCATATGCTCAGGGGTACACATACGAATGTAAACCAAACCAAAAAGGAGCGTTGATGATGTCTGATTCAAACCTTACGAATCCTGTAACAGCATGTTTTCATGATGAATTTCCCGAACAACATCAAGAACCGCCAGGCCTGCAAAAGAATATGAAGCCTGTCCCTGATTGCGGAGAAAAAAGCTACAAAGGATCAGATAAATTAATCGGCCGTAAAGCGCTTGTCACAGGCGGCGATTCCGGTATTGGCCGCGCTGCCGCGATTGCTTACGCCAGGGAAGGCGCCGACGTGGCTATTAACTACTTGCCTGAGGAGCAGCCTGATGCTGAAGAGGTGAAAGAACTGATAGAAGCAGAAGGGCGAAAAGCAGTGCTGCTCCCCGGAGACTTGAGCGACGAATCCTTTTGCCAAGATCTAGTCAAACAGGCGCATCAGGAACTCGGCGGACTTGATGTGTTAGCGCTGGTTGCAGGTAAACAGCAAGCGGTCGAAAACATCGAAGACCTGCCGACTGAACAAATCTATAAAACATTTGAAGTGAACGTCTTTTCCCTTTACTGGGTTGTAAAAGCGGCACTTCCGTATTTGCCGGAGGGCGCCTCAATCATCACTACTACCTCAGTTGAAGGCTATAATCCAAGTCCGATGCTGTTGGATTACGCAGCGACGAAAAACGCCATTATCGGCTTTACCGTAGGACTGGGAAAACAGCTAGCTTCCAAAGGCATCAGAGTGAATTCAGTTGCACCTGGGCCAATTTGGACACCACTGCAAATTTCCGGTGGACAGCCGACGGAAAACATCCCGAAATTCGGCCAAGGCACCCCGCCCGCTCCATTAAACCGCGCTGGGCAGCCAGTAGAATTGGCAGATGTTTATGTATTCTTAGCTTCAGAGAATTCAAGCTATGTGACATCTCAGGTATATGGCATCACCGGCGGAATTCCGACGGCCTAAAGCAGGAGAAGGAGCTGCCCTGTTTGGTCAGCTCCTTTCTCTTTCTAATACCGCTCCCCGAGCTCACGCAAAATAAAATCATAAATCATCTTCGTACGCTCTTCCTTCGGATACAGCATAAATTCTTGCCGTTTCGGCACGCGGTGTTCGATTCTATCTTGGAATTTAGTTCTTAGCCATGCTGTCCGGTATACCTGGTTCTCGAACGAATTATAGGAGATCGGCAACTCCATCGTTTTCCCATTCGAAAACGTCACTTCCGTATCGTCGAATTCAGTCGGTTTGAATTCTTTCACATGCACATGGGAAATCCAGCCGCATTGGGGTCTTGTCGAAGAAAGTGTAGGGAATAAAAAGATTTGATTCGAAGGGTCCACCATGATCGGCGGTTTGTGTGAAATTTTTGTTACTTCATAAGTTCCAGCTTTTCTTCCCGCATAGCTTGATCCGAAAAACCGGCAGCTTCTGTCGACAATTTGCAGCGGTTTCATGCTGACGTAAAACTCGCAGTCTTTTTCAATAATTTTGGAACAAAATTTGCCGTTGATTTCTTCAGGCAGCACGGCAATTGTTGCGCTGTTCACTTCATACGATTCTAATGGTGCGTCTGTTTTCTGACTCATGTTATGGCCTCCATCCTTTTTCTGCAAAATTTATACTAATAATCTATCATCTGTTTTTATAAAACGACAGTTTTTTTTAATAAATAAGTTAAAATCATCTTTTAATGATATTTATCGGTACTAAATTACTAGTAATAACCAGGTTTTACACTCGTATAATCTTCCGGTTGACGGCATTTTGCAGGATATGTCGATAGATTGCCAAGCATTAGTTGTCTAAAAATTATAAAAATTAATTGATTTTTTCGACCGTTATCCATATACTATAAAAAAGGCATTGGGGGGATTCTTTATGAAAGAGAAAAAATCTTACACTGAGCTCATGAAGTCCCGCAACACGCAAAAAACAAAAGAATTTGATGTCACAATGACGGATGTCTACATTCAAATGGTGCTCGATGAATCCTTGTATAAGCGTCGGCTGGCCATGCTGACGGACCAAATCAACAAAGCCTTGGACGAAAAAGATAAAGCTGCGTTTCTTACGCTCTCTAAAGAATATGCAACGCTCAAACAGAGCGAATAAGCCAATCCTCAAGGATTGGCTTTTTATTACCCATTCACAATTGTTCCGCCATTGACGTGAATCGTCTGTCCTGTGACATAAGTAGAATCGTCACTGGCAAGGTATAAATAGCTTGGCGCCACTTCTACCGGCTGTCCCGGGCGTTCCATCGGCACGTCTGAACCAAACACTTCCACATCCTCTGCCGCAAAGCTGGCCGGGATAAGCGGTGTCCAAATGGGGCCTGGCGCTACTGCATTAACCCGTATGCCCTGCTGAACAAGCGACTGGGAAAGCGACCTTGTAAACGTAACGATCGCGCCTTTTGTTGCTGAATAATCGATCAGCGTTTTATGGCCTTTATAGGCGGTAATTGATGCAGTATTAATGATAGAGCTTCCCTTTTTTAAATGAGGCAGCACAGCCTTTGTTAAGTAAAACATGGAGAAAATGTTCGTTTGGAAGGTTCTGATCAGCTGGTGGCTTGTAATTTTTTCAATGCTGGGCTGGACATGCTGCTCAGCTGCATTGTTGACCAATATATCAATCGACGGAAACGCTTGGCTTGCCTGCATGACCACATCGTTGCAAAACGCTTCATCTCCGATATCTCCTGCAATCAGCAGGCATTTTACTCCTTCCTTTTCTACATACTGCTTAGTCTCCTCAGCGTCCTGATGCTCATTCAAATACACAATGACCACATTAGCCCCTTCTTTTGCGAATAACACCGATACAGCGCGTCCGATTCCGCTGTCTCCTCCAGTAATGATAGCGGTTTTGCCCTCTAATTTTTTCGCTATCTTCGGCTTATCAAAAACCGGACGGGGATCCATAAGATATTCAAAACCTGGCTGCTGGTTCTGATGCTGAGGCGGCAATGTTTTCTTTTTTTGATTCGCCAATGAAATCACTCCTTTTCAACCCTATTATGTTATGAACAATCCCTGCCTCCTATGTATGAAAAGAAAAAATATGGAAAAATTAAAGAATAAATCTGATTGGAGGTATCATGGCTTGGCTAATCCATATTTTGCAAAGGAAGCACCTGAAACATACTGGAAAACATCAACTGACCTGCCTTCTTTTCCGGCGCTTCAAGAGGATACTGAATGTGACGTCACCATTATCGGAGGCGGGATTACGGGAATCACAACGGCGTATGAACTCACGAAAAGAGGCTTCCGTGTCGTATTGATTGAAGCAAATCAGGTTCTCAACGGCACCACTGCCCATACAACAGCTAAAATAACCGCCCAGCATGACATGATATACGATGAATTTATCCGCAATTTTGGTTTGAATCACGCGAGGCTTTATTATGAAGCCAATCAAAACGCAATTGATTACATAAAAGGAATTGTGGATGAGCATCAAATTGATTGTGAATGGATCGAACAAGACGCTTATCTATACACAGCAAAAGAAAACGCTGTACAAAAAATCCGCACTGAACATGAGGCATACACAAAGCTTGGCATTGAAAGAGACCTTATCAAGGATCTTGCGATTCCCGTAGGTTCTAAGCTGGCGCTTGTCATGAAAAATCAAGCCCAATTTCATCCGCTGCAATACTTAAAGGCGCTTCTGGAGCAGATTGTTCAAAAAGGCGGACGGATTTATGAAGAGACCGTTGCGCTTGATATCAAAAAAGGAGAAAGGCCAGAAGTGGTAACAAAAAGCCGGCACGCCATTAAGAGCCGCTTTATCATATGCTGCTCCCACTTCCCTTTTTACGACGGAGGCGGATTATATGCTACGAGAATGTACTCTGACAGATCTTATGTCCTCGCCATCAAGCCGAAGATCGAATATCCCGAGGGCATGTATTTAAGTATCGATCAGCCTTCAGTGGCGCTCCGCTATACGGTTGTAAACGGTGAAAAGCTGATTCTCTTCAGCGGAGTAAGCCATAAAACAGGCCAGGGAGAAGATATGTCTACACATTATGAAACACTGAGACAGCTGGCCGAAAGCACCATCGGCATCGAAAGCATCCCATATTACTGGTCCACCCAGGATCTCGTCACAATCGACAAAATCCCATTTATCGGGCCGATGTCGGAAAATGAGGACAATATTCTAGTAGCGACCGGGTTCAAAAAATGGGGCATGACGTCATCAGGGGTTGCCGCCACACTATTGTCAGACCTTGTAGAGAGAAAAGATAATCCATACGAAAGCATATTTACGCCGTCCCGTTTCCATTTGAACCCAGGACTGCAGAAAGTGATTTCTTACAATGCCGATGTCGCCAAACATTTTATTAAAGGAAAACTTGAAAAGCCTGACTTTCAGTTTGAAGACATTGCGCCGGGAGAAGGGAAAGCAGTCACCGTAAACGGCAAACGCGCGGGGGCTTTTCGGGATGAAAAAGGCTGTCTCCATCTCGTCGATACGACGTGCACCCATTTAGGCTGTGAGGTCGAGTGGAACGACGGCGAGCATACGTGGGATTGTCCGTGCCACGGATCACGGTTTAAGCCAACCGGCGAAGTTGTGGAGGGACCGGCCATCAAACCATTAAAACAAATAGACCTCGATTAAACCGTTCATTTTAATGAACGGTTTTTTGATTATTTTTCATCTGCATCTTCATTCATGCTTCTCTTGGCCGATAAAAAAGAAAAAGGCTTAAAAAGCCAAAAAATGAAAATTATATTTTTCCCAAGGGGGATCATTGTATTGTTATTTAAAAAAGATAGAAAACAAGAAACAGCTTACTTTTCTGATTCAAACGGACAACAAAAAAACCGTATTCAGCTCACAAACCAATATGCAGATGTCAAAAAACAGCTCAAAATGGTCAGACTAGGAGATGCCGAGCTTTACGTTTTAGAGCAGCTTCAGCCATTAATCCAAGAAAATATCGTATACATCGTCGATGCGTTTTATAAAAACCTTGACCACGAAAGTTCATTGATGGATATTATTCATGACCATAGCTCAGTTGACCGCTTAAAACAAACGTTAAAACGGCATATTCAGGAAATGTTTGCAGGCGTTATCGATGACGAATTCATTGAAAAGCGAAACAGGATCGCCTCCATTCATTTAAGAATCGGCCTTCTGCCAAAATGGTATATGGGCGCGTTTCAAGAATTGCTACTGTCAATGATTCATATTTATGAAACATCTATTACAAATCACCAAGAACTGCTGAAAGCCATCAAAGCGACAACTAAAATCTTGAACCTAGAACAACAGCTGGTCCTTGAAGCGTTTCAAAGCGAGTACAACCAGACCCGTGATGAACAAGAGGAAAAGAAAAACCTTCTTCATCAGAAAATTCAAGAAACCTCTGGATCGATTGCCAATCTATTTTCAGAAACGAGCAGATCTGTTCAAGAGCTTGTGGACAAATCTGAAGGCATTTCCGAAGCATCCAAAGCCGGCACAGTGACATCCAGCACTGTTGAAGAAAAGTCGATCGGCGGGAAAAAGGAGCTTGAAATTCAGCAAAAACAGATGAATAAAATTGACACAAGCCTTGTCCAAATCGAAAAAGAAATGGTCAAGTTGGATGAAATCGCACAGCAAATTGAAAAAATCTTCGGCATCGTCACAGGCATTGCTGAACAAACAAACCTTCTCTCGCTCAATGCTTCGATTGAATCTGCCCGTGCCGGCGAACACGGGAAGGGCTTCGCCGTAGTGGCAAATGAAGTACGGAAGCTTTCTGAAGACACGAAAAAAACCGTCTCTACCGTGTCTGAGCTTGTGAACAATACGAATACACAAATCAACATCGTATCCAAGCATATCAAAGACGTGAATGGGCTAGTCAGCGAAAGTAAAGAAAAAATGACGCAAATTAACCGCTTATTCGATGAAATTGTCCACAGCATGAAAGTCAGCAAAGAGCAATCAGGCATAATCGACGTTGATTTGCAGGCCTTCCTCGGAGGGCTTCAGGAAGTCAGCCGCGCTGTTTCTCATGTGGCCGCATCTGTTGATTCACTTGTCATCCTGACAGAAGAATAAATATTAAAAGCCGGTCTGCCAAGCAGCCGGTTTTTTCACGCCATTATGTTAACTTAAATTAAAAATAAGTTGACATAATAAAAGACTGGATTTATTGTATAACCATATTTTATTACTGTTTGGAGGATTTCACATGCTGAGATTAATAGACATGATGCATATTGCCATTTTCACCGCGCTGATGGCCGTGTTGGGTTTTATGCCCCCTCTCTTCTTATCCTTTACACCCGTTCCGATTACATTACAAACGCTTGGTGTCATGCTGGCAGGCAGCATCCTCAGGCCTAAGTCTGCTTTCTTAAGCCAGCTTGTCTTTTTGCTGCTCGTCGCCTTTGGAGCGCCGCTTTTGCCAGGAGGACGAGGCGGGATTGGCGTTTTTTTCGGACCGAGCGCTGGCTTTTTAATCGCTTATCCCCTCGCCTCATGGATGATCAGTTTAGCCGCTTCCAGACTGCGAAAGGTGTCTGTATTGCGTCTCTTTTTCACTCATATCATATTCGGCATCATCTTAATTTATCTGCTCGGTATACCCGTACAAGCTTTTATGATGCATATTGATTTGTCACAGGCCGCGTTCATGAGCCTTGCGTATGTGCCTGGTGATTTGTTAAAAGCGGCTGTATCTGCGTTTCTGGCGATAAAAGTCACCCAAGCCTTGTCGCTTTCGGATACGATGTTTACGAAAGGAGGCTGACACTTCATGACCATTACTCTTACCTATTCATCTATTGCGGAAAAATCGCCCGGCCGTGTGGCGATCCAAACTGAATCGGAGCAAATTACGTACCGGGATTGGGCTCGTCTTGTCTCTCAGACCGCACATTGGCTGCGGTCGCAGCCGAGCATGCCGAAGCGTGTGGCAATCCTGCTCCCGAACAGCCTGGCGTTTTTGCAGCTGTTTGCCGGAGCTGCAGCAGCGGGGTGCACAGCTGTTCCCATCGACACACGCTGGAGTGCAGATGAATGCAAGGAGCGTCTCTTCACAAGCGATGCGGATCTTGTGATTACTTCAGCCTTTTTCAAAAACAAACTGACAGATAGTAGGACACCTGTTGTATTGTTGGATCACTGTATGTCAGATATTTCTGAAGCATCCGCCGCTCCCTTGCCTACCATTAATTCGGAGCACCCTTTTTATATGGGGTTTACGTCAGGCTCGACAGGAAAACCGAAGGCCTTCACACGATCTCACCGCTCTTGGATGGAGAGCTTTACCTGTACGGAAACAGATTTTTCAATTTCATCAGATGATAAGGTTCTGATTCCCGGGGCATTAATGTCCTCTCACTTCCTATATGGGGCTGTCAGCACCTTGTTTCTCGGAGGGACCGTTTGTCTGTTGAAAAAGTTTTCACCTGTTCAAACGAAGGAATGGCTGAGCCATGAATCTGTCAGCGTTCTTTATACCGTACCTACGATGACAGACGCCCTCACCCGTGTAAAAGCCTTTCCCGACAATCCTGTCAAAATCATTTCATCGGGTGCAGACTGGCCGGCAGAATCTAAACAGAAGCTCGCCGCTACATGGCCTCACCTCCAGCTATACGATTTTTACGGCACGTCAGAGCTTAGCTTTGTGACATATTCCACTCCGGAAGACAGCAAACGAAAGCCGCATTCAGCCGGCCGCCCGTTTCACAACGTCCAGATTGAAATCCGTAATGCTGCCGGGGAACGCTATCAGCCTGGGGAAATTGGAAAAATATTTGTCAAAAGCCCAATGAGGTTTTCCGGCTATGTCAACGGCAGCGTACCAGATGAATCAGGGTGGATAACAGTGGATGATATGGGCTGTGTCGATGAGGATGGCTTCTTATACCTATCAGGAAGAGAAAACGGAATGATCGTATACGGAGGATTAAATATTTTCCCAGAAGAGGTTGAACGTGTGCTTCTCTCCTGTCCAGAGATTGAAAACGCGGCTGTCGTCGGAATCCCAAACGAGTATTGGGGAGAAATTGCTGTAGCTGTCATTCACGGAAACACTGATGCCAGAAAGCTGAAAGCCTGGTGCAAACAGAAACTGGCAGCCTACAAAATCCCGAAAAAATGGGTATTTACTGACTCCTTGCCAGAAACGAGCAGCGGAAAAATTGCCCGTTCGAGTGTGAGGAAATGGCTAGAAGAAGGTGAAGTATAACTTGAATGCGGTTATTGTTGATGCAAAGCGAACGATCTTTGGAAAACAAAATGGGCTGCTGAAGCCCTTTCTGCCGGAGGATTTGGCGGCTTCCATCATAAGCTGTCTCACCCGAAAGCTAGGGAATCAAATTGATGAGGTGATTCTCGGAAACGCGACCGGCAGAGGCGGCAACCTCGCCAGGCTGTCAGCTCTGCAAGCCGGACTGCCTTTAACGGTTCCCGGAATGACAATTGACAGACAGTGCGGCTCCGGCCTTGAAGCTGTGCGCTATGCCTGCAGTCTCATTCAAGCCGGAGCCGGCACGATGTACATAGCGGGCGGCTCAGAAAGCAGCAGCCGATCGCCTTTTTCAGAACGCGCCCGTTTTTCTCCAGATGTGATAGGTGATCCCGACATGGGCATCGCAGCCGAATATACGGCTGCACGCTATTCCATCAGCAGAAGCATGCAGGATGAATACGCGCTTCTCAGCCATCAACGCAGCAGAAACGCGCATGATAGTGGATTTTACCGTGAAGAAATTGTTCCCCTCGGAGAATTGGTGATGGACGAAGCATTTTTGAAAAAGCGGCCGATAGAAGCGATTATTTCCCGTGCAAAGCCGGTTTTCGACACCAGTTCCGGAACGGTTACAGCAGCCAACAGCAGCGGCATATCAGACGGAGCGGCCGCTCTCCTGGTATTAGAAGAGAAAAAAGCGGCATCTCTCGGCTATAAGCCAGTGCTCCGGTTTATCGGCAGCGCTGTCAGCGGGATTCATCCGAACTATCCGCCCGCGGCACCGGTTGATGCGATCCGTAAGCTCTTAGCCGCACATGATGTAACACCTGATGATATCGGCTTATTTGAGATCAATGAAGCCTTTGCCATCAAAATTTGTGTCTGCTCGCAAGAACTTGGCATCCCCTTTTCAAAAATCAATGTGCGCGGCGGCGCATTAACTCTAGGCCATCCGTACGGCGCATCGGGTGCAGCTCTGGTAACCAGATTGTTTTATGAAGCGCAAAGACGGACAGACTGTCAATATGCCGTTGCGGCCATCGGAAGCGGCGGCGGAATCGGACTGGCTTTATTATTTGAAGTTCTTGCATAGGCTTTTTCATAGGATGCGTGCTGTTGATTTAGTATAATAGCGATATGACCAAAGTCAGGAAGGGGATTTTATGACAGCCGTTTGCTTAGTAAGACATGGAGAAACCGATTGGAATCTGCAGCAAAAATGCCAAGGCAAAACCGATATCCCGCTGAACGCCACAGGTGAACGCCAAGCAAGAGAAACCGGAGAATATGTAAAGGATTTCTCTTGGGATATTATTGTGACGAGCCCGCTGAAAAGAGCGAAAAGAACCGCGGAAATCATAAATGAATATCTGCATCTTCCCATTGTCGAGATGGATGATTTCAGGGAACGCGATTATGGCGATGCGGAGGGCATGCTGCTGGAAGAACGGACAAAGCGCTACCCGGATAAAAACTATCCGAATATGGAAACGCTGGAAGAACTCACTGACAGGCTGATGGGCGGTTTGGTAAAAGTGAATCAGGCGTATCCAAACAAAAAGGTGCTGATCGTCGCTCACGGCGCAGCGATTCACGCACTGTTGACGGAAATTTCCGGGGGTGACCCAGAGCTGCAAAGCACGCGCCTCGTCAACGCCTGCCTCAGCAACATTGAATTCGCAGAAGAGAAATGGCGGATTAAAGACTATAATATCAATAGCCACTTATCCGGCTTTATCAAATAAGAAAAAGACAGGCGTTTGGTCTTACCCCTGTCAAGTAGACAGCCACAAAAAGCCTAAGCAACCAGTGTGTTACGGTATTCTA
>NZ_JALAYA010000005.1:0-65885 GCF_026796395.1 Bacillus sp. T17B1 | reverse complement strand
AGGGCAGCTCATATGAGCTGCCCTTTTTTGTATTCTGGTTTATTAGTATCATAAAACTTCTTTTAATTGTATAATATAATAACTTTACACTGAATTTTAAAGTGGCAATCAGGTTTTATGGGTCGGGAAAGTGGAAATAATAAAGGATAGAGCGAGAAAGTTGAAAATTCTCGAGAAACGCCTTATAGTAAGATTAAAGTCAAATATAGTCAAAGTCAGTAAAGGAGGGGGTTGAGTGGGACATAATATTTCTGACATCATTGAACAATATTTAAAACGTGTGTTAGATCAAAATGGCAAGGAAATTTTAGAGATTAAACGAAGTGAAATTGCAGATAAATTTCAATGCGTTCCTTCCCAAATAAATTATGTCATCAACACCAGATTTACAAGCGAAAGAGGATATATTGTTGAGAGCAAACGCGGGGGCGGCGGTTACATCAGAATCATTAAAATTAAAATGAACAATGAAGTTGTCCTGATCAATAATATTATTTCTCAAATTAATACCCATTTGTCTCAAGCAGCCTCTGATGACATTATTTTAAGGCTATTAGAAGACAAGGTGATTTCAGAAAGAGAAGCAAAAATGATGGTCAGCGTGATGGACCGCTCGGTTTTACACATTGACTTGCCTGAACGTGATGAATTAAGAGCGAGAATGATGAAGGCTATGCTGACATCTTTAAAATTAAAATAAGCGGGTGAAAAGATTGATTTGTCAAGAGTGCCACGAGAGACCTGCCACTTTTCACTTTACAAAGGTTGTTAACGGAGAAAAAATAGAAGTTCATATTTGTGAACAATGTGCCAAAGAAAATAGTGATTCATATGGTATAAGTGCAAATCAAGGTTTCTCTATTCATAATTTACTTTCGGGTTTGCTGAACATGGATTCTTCATTCCAAAATGCAGGAACTCAAATGTTCAGTCACTCGGAGCAAATATCAGCTTGTCCGAAATGCGGAATGACTTTTCAGCAATTTAGAAAAATCGGCCGTTTTGGTTGTTCTGAATGTTATAAAACATTTCATAGCAACATCACACCTATCTTACGTAAAGTGCATAGCGGGAACACTGTGCATGCTGGGAAAATACCGAAGCGTATAGGCGGCAATCTCCATGTCAGACGGCAGATTGACATGCTGAAAAAAGAATTAGAATCCTTAATTCATCAAGAAGAATTTGAGAACGCAGCCCATGTGAGAGATCAAATTCGTTCATTAGAACAATCACTCAAAAGCAAAGATAGTGAGGAGGAACAGGGGTAATGTCGCTAAAGCATTTTATTCAGGACGCACTAAGCAGTTGGATGAAGCAGAAGGGACCTGAAAGTGACATTGTACTCAGCAGCCGCATACGTTTAGCAAGGAACTTTGAACATATACGGTTCCCTACGCGGTATTCCAATGAAGAAGCCTCATCCATCATACAGCAATTTGAAGATCAGTTTTCAGAACAAGAAATTCCCGGAATCGGAAAATTCGTTTTGATCAGAATGAATGATGCACAGGCTTTAGAAAAGCGTGTACTTGTTGAAAAACATCTCATCAGTCCGAATTTGACAGAGTCTCCTTTTGGCGGCTGTTTGCTTTCTGAAAATGAAGAAGTAAGCGTCATGTTAAATGAGGAGGATCATATTAGGATTCAATGTCTATTCCCTGGATTTCAGCTTTTAGAGGCAATGAAAGCCGCTAACCGGGTCGATGACTGGATTGAAGAAAAAGTTGATTATGCTTTTAATGAGCAAAGAGGATACTTAACCAGTTGTCCTACAAATGTAGGTACGGGTTTAAGGGCTTCAGTCATGATGCATCTGCCAGCACTGGTTTTAACTAGGCAAATAAATCGAATTATACCGGCAATTAATCAATTAGGCTTAGTTGTTAGAGGAATTTATGGGGAAGGCAGCGAAGCAGTAGGAAATATCTTTCAAATTTCAAATCAGATCACGCTTGGTAAGTCAGAGCAGGATATTGTAGATGATCTTAACAGTGTTGCCGCCCAGCTAATTGAACAAGAACGATCTGCCCGAGAAGCGCTTTATCAAACCTCTAAAATTGAACTTGAGGATAAGGTATATCGGTCTTATGGGGTCTTGTCCAATTGCCGGATGATAGAATCGAAAGAAACTGCAAAGTGTCTTTCAGACGTTCGGTTGGGCATAGATCTAGGCATTATTAAAGGACTTTCAAGCAACATACTTAATGAACTAATGATTTTGACACAGCCAGGATTTTTACAGCAGTACTCGGGAGGCGCTTTGCGGCCAAACGAAAGAGACATTCGAAGAGCGGCTCTCATCAGAGAACGGCTTCACTTAGAAATGAATGGGAAAAGACAGGAGGATGAATCGATATGATGTTTGGAAGATTTACAGAACGAGCTCAAAAAGTACTGGCGCTCGCACAGGAAGAGGCACTCCGTTTAGGTCATAATAACATTGGCACTGAGCATATTTTATTAGGACTGGTACGAGAAGGGGAAGGGATTGCTGCTAAAGCTCTACAAGCGCTTGGGCTTGGTTCAGATAAAATTCAAAAAGAAGTAGAAAGTTTGATCGGCCGCGGGCAGGAAATGTCTCAAACGATTCATTATACTCCTAGAGCTAAGAAAGTCATTGAACTTTCAATGGATGAAGCAAGAAAGCTCGGGCATTCTTATGTCGGGACAGAACATATTCTTCTTGGTCTGATTCGCGAAGGTGAAGGTGTTGCCGCGAGAGTGCTGAATAACCTCGGTGTCAGCTTAAATAAAGCAAGACAGCAAGTGCTCCAGCTATTAGGAAGCAATGAAACAGGATCATCAGCGACAGGTACAAACAGCAATGCGAATACGCCTACGCTTGACAGCTTGGCAAGAGACTTAACTGCTATTGCGAAGGAAGACAGTCTTGATCCTGTAATCGGCAGAAGTAAGGAAATTCAGCGTGTGATCGAAGTGTTAAGCCGCAGAACGAAAAACAACCCTGTTCTCATTGGTGAACCAGGTGTAGGTAAAACGGCTATCGCAGAAGGTTTGGCACAGCAAATTATCAATAACGAAGTTCCCGAAATCTTGCGCGATAAACGCGTGATGACATTAGACATGGGAACAGTTGTTGCCGGCACAAAATACCGCGGTGAATTTGAGGACCGCCTGAAAAAAGTCATGGATGAAATTCGCCAGGCAGGAAACATCATTCTATTCATCGATGAGCTTCATACATTAATCGGAGCGGGCGGAGCTGAAGGTGCCATTGACGCATCTAACATTTTAAAACCTTCACTTGCTCGCGGTGAACTTCAATGTATTGGAGCGACGACTCTTGATGAGTACCGTAAATATATTGAAAAAGATGCAGCGTTGGAACGCCGTTTTCAGCCGATTCAGGTTGATCAGCCATCTGCAGATGAAAGTATTCAAATTTTAAAAGGCTTGCGTGACCGATATGAAGCTCACCACCGTGTATCAATTACAGATGATGCCATTGAAGCTGCGGTTAAGCTTTCTGACAGATATATTTCTGACCGTTTCCTTCCGGATAAAGCAATTGACTTAATCGATGAAGCGGGTTCAAAGGTGAGACTGCGCTCCTTTACAACACCTCCTAACTTAAAAGAGCTTGAACAGAAGCTTGATGAGGTTCGTAAAGAGAAGGATGCGGCAGTGCAAAGCCAAGAGTTTGAAAAGGCAGCTTCTTTGCGTGATACTGAGCAGCGCCTGCGCGAGCAAGTAGAGGATACGAAGAAATCATGGAAAGAGAAGCAAGGGCAGGAAAACTCAGAGGTTACTGTTGATGATATTGCGATGGTTGTATCCAGCTGGACTGGGGTGCCTGTATCCAAAATCGCCCAAACTGAAACTGATAAGCTTCTCAATATGGAAAGCATTCTTCACTCCCGTGTCATTGGCCAGGATGAAGCAGTTGTAGCTGTAGCAAAAGCAGTCAGACGTGCGAGAGCAGGATTAAAAGATCCTAAACGCCCAATCGGCTCATTCATTTTCTTAGGCCCTACAGGTGTAGGTAAGACAGAGCTGGCGCGAGCACTTGCTGAATCGATTTTCGGTGATGAGGAAGCCATGATCAGAATTGATATGTCTGAGTACATGGAAAAACACTCAACTTCAAGACTTGTCGGTTCACCTCCGGGATATGTGGGATACGATGAAGGCGGCCAATTAACAGAGAAAGTCAGAAGAAAACCTTACTCTGTCGTGCTTCTTGATGAGATTGAGAAAGCGCATCCTGATGTCTTCAATATCCTCCTGCAAGTTCTTGAAGACGGACGATTGACTGATTCTAAAGGACGCACAGTCGATTTCCGCAATACCATTCTGATTATGACGTCAAACGTCGGAGCAAGTGAGCTGAAACGCAATAAATATGTCGGCTTTAACGTTCAAGATGAGACGCAAAATCATAAAGACATGAAAGATAAAGTGATGGGTGAATTGAAACGTGCGTTCAGACCCGAGTTTATCAACCGGATCGATGAAATCATTGTCTTCCATTCACTTGAGAAAAAACATCTCACTGAAATCGTGTCATTGATGTCTGATCAATTAACGAAACGCCTGAAAGAACAAGATCTTTCTATCGAATTGACCGATGCTGCAAAAGCGAAAGTTGCGGAAGAGGGCGTTGACTTGGAATACGGCGCCCGTCCGTTAAGAAGAGCTATCCAAAAACATGTCGAAGACCGTTTATCTGAAGAACTACTCAGAGGTAATATTCATAAAGGACAGCATATCGTTCTCGATGTAGAAGACGGCGAATTTGTCGTAAAAACGACTGCTAAAACGAATTAATATAGAAGACGAAAATGAGGCATACAGCATGTAAGTGTATGCCTCACTTTCATATTAAGAAATAGAACAAGGGAGAGGTCTTACACTATATATGGCTAAAACAAAATCGAAATTCATCTGCCAATCCTGCGGTTACGAGTCTCCAAAATGGATGGGGAAATGTCCGGGCTGCGGTGCTTGGAATACTATGGTGGAAGAAATGGTTAAAAAAGCGCCGGCCAATCGGAGAGCAGCTTTTTCTCATTCAGTTCAAACTGTACAAAAACCTTCACCTATTACATCAATCGAAACATCAGAAGAACCTCGGGTTAAAACCCAGCTTGGCGAGTTTAACAGGGTGCTCGGCGGGGGCGTCGTCAAAGGCTCACTCGTTTTAATCGGCGGCGATCCTGGTATTGGAAAGTCAACGTTATTACTGCAGGTTTCCGCTCAATTATCAGATTCATCGAACAGTGTGCTGTACATTTCGGGAGAAGAATCAGTAAAGCAAACGAAACTGAGAGCAGATCGTCTTGGCATTAATAGTCCGTCACTGCATGTTTTATCTGAAACCGATATGGAGTATATTTCGTCTGCTATACAAGAGATGAATCCAGCGTTTGTCGTTGTAGACTCTATTCAAACGGTTTACCAAAGCGACATTACATCGGCTCCGGGCAGTGTGTCACAGGTCAGAGAATGTACCGCTGAGCTGATGAAAATTGCAAAAACAAAAGGTATTCCGATTTTTATCGTAGGGCATGTGACGAAGGAAGGGTCGATTGCGGGGCCAAGACTGTTGGAGCATATGGTCGACACTGTTTTATATTTTGAAGGGGAACGTCACCATACTTTCCGTATTTTACGGGCTGTAAAAAACCGTTTTGGTTCTACAAATGAAATGGGCATTTTTGAAATGCGAGAAGAGGGGCTCACTGAGGTTTTGAACCCTTCAGAAATTTTCTTGGAAGAACGTTCAGCGGGATCCGCAGGCTCAAGCATAACTGCTTCTATGGAGGGCACAAGACCGATTCTCGTTGAAATCCAGGCGCTCATCTCGCCAACAAGCTTTGGCAATCCGCGGCGTATGGCAACAGGAATAGACCATAACAGGGTTTCGCTGTTAATGGCTGTGTTAGAAAAAAGAGTTGGGCTGCTGCTGCAAAATCAGGACGCTTATTTGAAAGTGGCCGGCGGCGTAAAGCTTGATGAACCGGCAATTGATCTTGCTATTGCGATCAGTATCGCATCCAGCTTTAGAGATACACCTCCAAATCCTGCAGATTGTTTTATAGGAGAAGTGGGATTAACCGGAGAAGTCCGGCGGGTTTCAAGAATTGAACAGCGTGTGAAAGAAGCGGCTAAGCTTGGTTTTACACGCATGATCATACCCGCGGCAAATCTGGATGGATGGACGAAACCAAAAGGGATTGAGGTTATCGGAGTAGCAAATGTTGCAGAGGCGCTTCGTACTTCATTAGGAGGATAATAGATGGAAAAAGAGAAAAAAGGGGCGAAACACGAGTTAGACCTGTCATCTATATTGCAGTTTGTTGCTCCGGGTACACCGCTCAGAGCAGGGATGGAAAACGTCTTGAGAGCAAATACAGGCGGTCTGATTGTTGTTGGATATAATGATAAAGTAAAAGAAGTAGTGGACGGCGGCTTTCACATAAATACGGCTTTTTCTCCGGCTCATTTGTATGAGTTGGCTAAAATGGATGGAGCGATCATTTTAAGTGATTCAGGTCAAAAAATCCTCTACGCTAATACACAACTGATGCCAGATGCCACAATTTCTTCGTCAGAAACAGGAATGCGGCACCGTACTGCCGAAAGAGTAGCTAAGCAAACTGGCTGTCTCGTGATTGCTATTTCTGAAAGAAGAAATGTTATAACGTTATATCAGGAAAACATGAAGTATACACTAAAAGACATAGGATTTATTTTAACCAAAGCGAACCAAGCTATACAAACACTTGAAAAATATAAGACAATCCTCGACAAAACAATTAACGCACTGAATGCATTAGAGTTTGAGGAGCTTGTTACCTTCAGTGATGTCTTGTCTGTCATGCATCGTTATGAAATGGTGCTGAGAATCAAAAACGAAATCAACATGTATATCAAAGAGCTGGGAACAGAAGGACATCTGATCAAGCTGCAAGTTATTGAATTGATTACGGATATGGAAGAAGAGGCCGCTTTATTTATTAAGGATTATGTGAAAGAAAAGATTAAAGATCCGTTTGTTCTCTTGAAAGAGCTGCAGGATATGTCCAGTTATGATCTGCTGGATGATTCCATTGTGTATAAGCTCCTCGGTTATCCGGCTTCTACAAATCTTGATGATTATGTATTGCCTAGAGGATACAGGCTGTTAAATAAGATACCGCGTCTTCCGATGCCGATTGTTGAAAATGTTGTAGAAGCATTTGGAGTCCTACCAAGGATTATTGAGGCGAGTGCAGAAGAACTAGATGAAGTTGAGGGAATCGGTGAAGTACGAGCCCAAAAAATCAAAAAAGGTTTAAAACGCCTGCAAGAGAAGCATTATTTAGATAGACAGCTGTGATTTCGGTTAAAACCTTATGAATACGGGTATATTAATGTTGGTTTTTGTTTATTCTGATATTCGTAGGATCATAAAAATTTGTGAAATAAAATGTTAAAAGGAGGTGGGGGTATGTTAAAACGAATAGTTCAGGCGTTCTTCATTATCTTTGGCGGCGTTGTTGGTATATTTTTAATACCTGAATTGTTTGTACTGTTAAGTATACAGGACATACCTTTAATAACAAACGCATATACGTCTGCGGCAATAGGAGCAATTATCTTTTTTCTCATCAGTATATGGGGTACAGAATACGTTGTGAACTGGATGAAGTGGATAGAGGATTCATTGTTAAAAGCGCCGGTTCCAGATTTGTTATTTGGAAGTCTTGGCCTGGTTTTTGGACTTATAATCGCTTATCTTATCGTAAATGTTATTCCTTTAGACAATATACCTTACCGCATATTCAGTACAATCATCCCTGTGTTTTTAGCGTTCTTCCTCGGTTATCTTGGCTTCCAGGTGGGCTTTAAGAAAAAGGATGAATTGATCAGCCTGTTTTCCATTTCTGCCAGAATGCAAAAGAAAAAAGGAACAGCGGATGAAGAACATGAGGTTCAGGACAAGAAGCTGAAAATTTTGGACACAAGTGTTATTATTGATGGGAGAATAGCAGATATTTGTCAGACTGGGTTTTTAGAGGGGATTATCGTGATTCCGCAGTTTGTCCTTGAGGAATTGCAGCATATTGCTGATTCTTCAGATGTTTTAAAACGAAACAGAGGACGACGCGGTCTTGATATCCTAAACCGGATTCAGAAAGAATTAGACATTGAAGTTGAAATTTATGAAGGCGACTTTGAAGATATCCAGGAGGTTGACAGCAAGCTCGTCAAACTCGCTAAGCTGACATCCGGAGTCGTCGTAACGAATGATTTTAATCTAAATAAAGTATGCGAGCTTCAGAAGGTAGCAGTATTAAACATTAATGACCTTGCCAATGCGGTCAAGCCTGTTGTTCTTCCTGGCGAGGAAATGAATGTTCAGGTCATTAAGGACGGGAAAGAGCATAATCAGGGAGTTGCCTACTTGGATGACGGTACGATGATTGTCGTTGAAGAAGGGCGCAATTATATCGGCAAGCATATTGATGTACTCGTTACAAGTGTGCTGCAAACAGCAGCGGGACGAATGATTTTTGCTAAGCCCAAGCTGTTGGAGAAGGCGCTGTAAAGGGAGAAAAAACAATGAGTTATGATGTGGTGATTCCTGCAGCCGGACAGGGAAAACGGATGAAGGCGGGGAGAAATAAACTGTTCATTGAGCTGAAAGGAGACCCGGTGATCATTCACACGTTAAGAGTGTTTGACAGCCACCGGCCGTGTGAAAAAATCATCTTGGTGATTAATGAGCGCGAGCGGAAGCACTTTCAGCAATTGCTGACCGATTATCCATTTCAAACTCCTATTGAGCTTGTTGCAGGCGGAGATGAGCGGCAGCACAGTGTTTATAAAGGGCTGAAAGCCGTGAAACAAGAAAAGATAGTTCTTGTTCACGACGGCGCCCGGCCTTTTATAAAGCATGAACAAATAGATAAACTGATCGCTGAAGCGGAACAGGCAGGAGCGGCCATCCTCGCTGTCCCAGTAAAAGATACGATTAAACGCGTTCAAGATTTACAAGTCTGTGAGACGATTGAACGTTCAAGCTTGTGGGCTGTCCAAACGCCACAAGCTTTTCGTCTTTCTTTATTGATGAAGGCCCACGCTGAGGCGGAGCATAAGGGATTTTTAGGGACGGATGACGCCAGCCTCGTTGAAGAGATGGAGGGCGGTTCGGTCCGCGTTGTAGAAGGCAGCTATACAAATATTAAGCTGACGACGCCAGACGATTTAACGTCAGCTGAAGCTATCATGGAATCAGAAAGTAGGAATAATCATGTTTAGAATTGGACAAGGCTTTGATGTTCATCAATTAGTGGAGGGCCGCCCTCTTATTATTGGCGGAATTGAAATCCCGTATGAAAAAGGGCTGCTCGGCCATTCTGATGCAGACGTATTGCTGCATACCGTCGCTGACGCCTGCCTCGGGGCTGTTGGAGAAGGTGACATCGGCAAGCATTTTCCTGATACTGATCCCGAGTTCAAGGATGCAGATTCTTTCAAATTACTTCAGCATGTCTGGGGGATTGTGAAACAGAAGGGGTATGTTCTTGGAAACATTGACTGCACCATCATTGCACAGAAGCCAAAGATGCTGCCGTACATAGAAGATATGAGAAAAAGAATTGCTGAAGGGCTTGAGGCGGACGTTTCTCAAGTAAATGTAAAAGCAACAACGACAGAAAAGCTTGGATTTACAGGCCGAGCGGAAGGAATAGCGGCTCAAGCGACAGTACTGATACAAAAAGGCTAACTTGCTTTGATGCCGGGTCTATTTGGTGGTAGAATAGATTCATACATTTTTGCCTGAGGCCATACATGACATGAAAGGAAGTATTTGAAAATGGGAAACGAAGTACGCGTCCGTTATGCACCGAGTCCAACAGGACATTTGCATATTGGAAATGCCAGAACGGCGCTTTTTAATTATTTATTTGCCCGCAATCAAGGCGGTAAGTTTATTATTCGTGTTGAGGACACTGATAAAAAGCGCAATATTGAGGGCGGAGAACAAAGCCAGCTTAATTATTTGAAATGGCTTGGTATTGACTGGGATGAGAGTGTGGATGTCGGCGGTGAGTACGGCCCATACCGTCAATCAGAGCGTAACGATATCTATAAAGTGTATTATGAAGAGCTTCTTGAAAAAGGGCTTGCTTATAAATGTTACTGTACGGAAGAAGAGCTTGAAAAAGAGCGTGAAGAACAAATTGCACGCGGAGAAATGCCGCGTTATTCCGGAAAACACAGAAATCTGACTCAGGAAGAACAGGAGAAATTTATTGCTGAAGGCAGAAAGCCAAGTATTCGTTTCCGTGTGCCGGAAGGAAAAATCATTGCCTTCAACGATATCGTAAAAGGCGAAATTTCTTTCGAATCAGATGGCATTGGCGACTTTGTTATTGTGAAAAAGGACGGAACGCCGACTTACAACTTCGCGGTAGCTATTGATGACTACTTAATGAAAATGACACACGTGCTGCGCGGTGAGGATCATATTTCTAACACACCGAAACAGATTATGATTTTTCAAGCATTCGGATGGGATATTCCTCAGTTCGGACACATGACGCTGATTGTAAATGAAAGCCGTAAAAAGCTCAGCAAACGCGATGAGTCCATAATTCAATTCATCGAGCAGTATAAAGAGCTTGGCTACTTGCCGGAAGCGCTGTTCAACTTTATCGGACTGCTTGGCTGGTCACCGGTTGGAGAAGAAGAGCTATTCACAAAAGAACAGTTTATCGATATTTTTGATGTAAACCGTTTATCTAAATCACCAGCTTTATTTGATATGCATAAGCTAAAATGGGTTAACAATCAATACGTGAAGAAGCTGGAGCTTGATCAGGTTGTTGAACTGACGCTTCCGCATCTGCAAAAAGCCGGCAAAGTTGGCGCTGAGCTTTCTGCTGAAGAACAAGAATGGGTTCGTAAACTGATTTCCCTGTATCATGAGCAATTAAGCTACGGTGCGGAAATTGTTGAGTTGACTGATTTGTTCTTTACGGATGAGATCGAGTATAATCAAGAAGCAAAGGCTGTTCTGGAGGAGGAGCAGGTTCCTGAAGTGCTCAGCACATTCGCTGCGAAGCTTGAAGAGCTTGAGGAGTTCACTCCGGATAACATCAAAGCATCAATCAAAGCGGTGCAGAAAGAAACTGGCCATAAAGGGAAAAAACTGTTTATGCCGATCCGTGTTGCTGTAACAGGGCAAACTCACGGTCCGGAACTGCCGCAATCAATTGAATTGATCGGTAAAGAAATTGCAATTCAGCGTTTGAAAAATATTTAAATAAACGATTGTTGACAGGGAAGAGTATAAAGCTTTAGGCCATTACAGAAAGGATCTTCATTGGCTGAGAGAGATCCATGAGCCGGGTTTTAGAAGTGCGCCCTTAAGACCTCTGAAGAACATTTTTCGAAATCAGTATTCAAAGGCGGCCGCCGCCGTTACAGGCTGAAGTTGGGAGAGCAGGAGTCTGCTTTTCAAACAGAGTGGAACCGCGCGGTTTAAGCGTCTCTGTCATGTTTTCATGCAGAGGCGCTTTTTTTATTGGGTGAAGAGGAAATCAAATAGAGAAGTGGGGGGAAGCATGTGTTTTTTAGAATGCTCAAAGAAGACATTGATACAGTGTTCGATCAAGATCCAGCAGCAAGAAGTTATTTTGAAGTGATTTTAACTTATTCCGGTTTACATGCTATATGGGCGCATCGGATTGCACATGCTTTATATAAACGAAAATTTTATTTCCTTGCACGCCTTATATCTCAGGTAAGCCGATTTTTTACCGGGATCGAAATCCACCCCGGCGCTACGATTGGGAGAAAATTTTTCATAGACCACGGTATGGGGGTTGTCATTGGGGAGACATGTGAAATCGGCAATAACGTAACCGTTTTTCAGGGGGTTACCCTCGGGGGAACGGGGAAAGAAAAGGGAAAAAGGCACCCAACAATTAAAGATGACGCATTGATAGCTACAGGTGCTAAAGTGCTCGGTTCAATTACTGTCGGTGAAGGCTCAAAGATTGGAGCTGGTTCAGTCGTGCTGCACGATGTTCCTGATTTTTCAACAGTTGTCGGCATCCCTGGGCGGGTCGTTGTACAAAATGGCAAGAAAGTAAGACGCGATTTAAACCATCAGGATTTGCCCGATCCGGTTGCTGATCGCTTTAAGTCTTTGGAACAGCAGATTTTAGAGCTGAAGGCAGAACTTGAAGACAGAAAAGAAAGGATCAATCAAAAATGACAATCACTCTCTATAATACATTGACTAGACAGAAGGAAACATTCGTTCCTCTTGAAGAGGGAAAAGTGAAAATGTACGTATGCGGACCAACGGTTTACAATTACATTCACATCGGTAACGCTCGCCCGGCTATCGTATACGATACGGTTCGAAACTATCTGGAGTATAAAGGCTATGATGTGCAGTATGTATCAAACTTCACAGACGTAGACGATAAATTAATTAAAGCGGCAAATGAACTCGGTGAGGATGTACCTGCCATTTCAGAGCGTTTTATAAAGGCATACTTTGAAGATGTAGGTGCGCTCGGATGCCGAAAAGCCGATCTTCATCCGCGAGTGATGGAAAACATGGATGCGATTATCGAATTCGTAGATCAGCTCGTGAAAAAGGGCTACGCTTATGAATCAGAAGGTGACGTTTATTTCAAAACAAGAGCATTTGAAGGGTACGGAAAGCTTTCTCAGCAATCAATTGATGAACTGAGATCAGGTGCACGCATCCGGGTCGGCGAGAAAAAAGAAGATGCTCTTGATTTCGCGTTGTGGAAAGCAGCAAAAGAAGGAGAAATCTCTTGGGATAGCCCTTGGGGAAAAGGCCGTCCGGGCTGGCACATTGAATGCTCAGCGATGGTGAAAAAGTATTTGGGTGACCAGATTGATATCCATGCGGGCGGACAGGATTTGACGTTCCCACACCATGAAAATGAAATTGCACAATCTGAGGCGCTGACAGGCAAAACGTTTGCGAAGTACTGGCTTCATAATGGCTATATCAATATTGATAATGAAAAAATGTCAAAATCTCTAGGCAACTTTGTGCTTGTGCATGACATCATTAAACAGCATGATCCGCAACTTTTGAGATTCTTTATGCTTTCTGTTCATTATCGTCATCCGATTAACTATTCAGAAGAGCTTCTGGAGAATACAAAAAGCGCATTTAACCGGTTGAAAACGGCGTACAGCAACCTTCAGCACCGTCTGAACAGCAGTACGAATTTAACGGAAGATGACGATCAATGGCTGGAGAAGGTCGAAGAGCATCGCAAAGCATTCGAAGAAGCGATGGACGATGACTTTAATACGGCGAATGCGATCTCTGTCTTGTTCGACTTAGCGAAGCATGCCAATTATTATCTTCAGAAAGATCATACTGCTGATCATGTGATCACGGCGTTTATCGACATGTTTGACCGCATTGTATCTGTTCTCGGTTTTTCATTGGGCGAGCAGGAACTTCTCGATCAAGAGATTGAAGACTTAATCGAAAAAAGAAATGAAGCGCGCCGAAATCGCGATTTTGCACTGTCAGATCAGATCCGCGACCAGTTGAAAAGCATGAATATCATTCTCGAAGATACGGCTCAAGGCACTCGCTGGAAACGGGGAGAATAACGGATGCTTGATTTTGAAACGATAAAAAATTCAAAGCAGCTTAACGGTCTTGCACTTGCTTATATAGGTGATGCCATTTTTGAAGTGTATGTAAGGCATCACCTGCTTAAGCAGGGTTTTACCAAACCAAATGATCTTCATAAGAAATCAAGCCGGATTGTATCGGCAAAGTCACAGGCTGAGATCCTATTCTTTCTGCAGGATCAATCATTTTTTACGGAAGAAGAGGAAGCGGTGCTGAAAAGAGGAAGAAATGCCAAGTCGGGAACGACACCTAAAAATACAGATGTTCAGACGTACCGCTACAGTACAGCATTTGAAGCGCTGCTGGGCCACCTTTTTCTAGAGAAAAAAGAGGAAAGACTTAGTCAGCTCGTTGCCGAAGCTATACAATTCGGGACGTCAGGGAGGAAAACAAATGAGTCAGCAACATGATTACGTCATAGGGAAAAATGCAGTGATCGAGACGTTAAAATCAGATCGTAAGCTGTATAAGCTGTGGATGGCGGAAAACACCGTAAAGGGACAAGCACAGCAGGTGATGGAGCTTGCGAAAAAGCAGGGAATCACGATTCAATATGTCCCGAGAAAAAAACTCGATCAAATGGTGACAGGGCAGCATCAAGGCGTAGTGGCACAAGTTGCAGCGTATGAATATGCAGAACTGGACGATTTATATAAAGCAGCCGAAGAAAGAAATGAACAGCCTTTCTTCCTCATTCTGGACGAGCTTGAAGACCCTCATAATCTCGGTTCCATTATGAGAACAGCTGATGCGGTTGGCGCACATGGCATTGTGATACCAAAACGGAGAGCGGTCGGGCTGACAACAACAGTGGCAAAAGCCTCAACAGGGGCAATTGAGCACATCCCTGTAGCGAGAGTCACCAATTTAGCGCGGACGTTAGAAGAAATAAAAGAGCGGGGTATCTGGGTTGTCGGAACGGATGCATCAGCGCGTGAGGATTACCGCAATATGGACGGCAATATGCCTTTGGCTCTAGTCATTGGAAGTGAAGGAAAAGGGATGGGCCGCCTTGTAAAAGAAAAGTGTGATTTTCTCATTAAACTCCCGATGGCTGGGAAGGTAACTTCACTGAATGCATCTGTCGCGGCTGGTCTTTTGATGTATGAAGTCTATCGGAAACGAAACCCTCTGGGAGAATAAAGACCCATGGATATCCTGTTAGTAGACGGATACAACATGATTGGAGCCTGGCCGCAGCTGAAGGATTTAAAAGCGAACAGTTTTGAAGAGGCGAGGGACGTACTGATTCAGAAAATGGCGGAATATCAATCGTATACTGGAAACAGGATTATTGTTGTTTTTGACGCGCATCTCGTAAAAGGGCTTGAGAAGAAACAGACCAACCACAGAGTTGAAGTGATTTTTACAAAAGAAAATGAGACGGCTGATGAGCGGATAGAAAAGCTTGCTCAGGCTTTGAATAATATTGCAACTCAAATTCATGTTGCAACCTCTGACTATACTGAACAGTGGGCGATTTTCGGACAGGGAGCATTGCGGAAATCGGCCCGGGAGCTTTTGAGAGAGGTAGAAGCGATTGAAAGGCGAATAGAGAGACGGGTAAGAAAAATCACTTCCGAAAAGCCGGCGGGTAAAATTGCTTTATCGGAAGAGGTTTTGAAAACGTTTGAAAAGTGGAGGCGGGGAGACTTAGATTAAGTTGACGCTTTTTTGCCCAATACTGTATAATATTTCTATCTACGTGCGCCGGGGGGATCGGAGTGAATCTACAGAACAACAAGGGAAAATTCAACAAAGAGCAGTTTTGCCAGTTGGAGGACGAGCAGGTCATTGAAAAGGTTCATGTTGGGGACAGTGATGCGTTAGATTACTTGATTACAAAGTACCGAAACTTTGTTCGGGCAAAAGCAAGATCCTATTTTTTAATAGGAGCGGACAGAGAAGATATTGTTCAGGAAGGTATGATAGGCCTCTATAAGTCTATTCGTGACTTCAAAGAGGACAAGCTTACCTCCTTCAAAGCTTTCGCAGAATTATGTATTACCCGCCAAATTATTACCGCAATAAAAACAGCTACTCGCCAGAAACACATTCCTTTGAATTCCTACGTCTCATTAGATAAACCGATTTTTGATGAAGAATCAGACCGAACGCTGCTTGATGTCATTTCAGGAGCGAAAACCTTAAATCCTGAAGAAATGATTATCAATCAGGAAGAATTTGATGACATTGAAATGAAAATGGGAGAACTATTAAGTGATTTAGAGAGAAAAGTACTCGTCTTATATCTCGACGGGAGAAGTTACCAAGAGATTTCCGATGAACTGAACCGGCATGTGAAATCGATCGATAATGCCCTTCAGCGTGTGAAACGCAAGCTGGAAAAGTACTTGGAAATTCGCGAAATCAGTTTGTAATATGGTTTTATGTTGTATTGACAGTAATTTTCTGACTGTGATATGTTACTAGAGATAAGTACTAATGTCTATTTAGAAAAAGGTGTAATGACATGAGAAAAAAGATTACGTTAGCATGCAAGACATGCGGAAACCGTAATTATACGACAATGAAGAGCTCTGCATCAGCGGCTGAGCGATTAGAAGTAAAGAAATACTGCAGTACTTGCAATTCACATACAGCTCATCTTGAAACAAAATAGTGTTTGCGCTTTTAAATTGTGGAGGTCTTTTACATGCGTATTATGAGATTCTTTAAAGATGTTGGGAAAGAAATGAAAAAGGTAAGCTGGCCTAAAGGAAAAGAGTTAACGCGTTATACCATTACGGTAATTTCAACAGTTATCTTTTTTATTCTCTTTTTTGCCCTCCTTGACACAGGAATTTCTCAATTAATTCGTTTAATAGTTGAATAATGATCAGCAATACGTGCTATAATAGATCATAATATCACTTGCCAAAACCCGTTCAGCGGGTTTTTTATTGTGGGTTAAAATGAAAGTTATCATAGGTTTGCTGCCTATTTTTTGAAGGGTTATGGTCATTCACTAAAAACCAAATGCGGGGAGGGAAGGACTGGAGAGTCCTGAAGAGAATGGAAAAGAATTGGTATGTTGTTCACACGTACTCTGGTTATGAGAATAAAGTAAAAGCCAACTTGGAAAAACGTGTTGAATCAATGGGGATGCAGGATAAAATTTTCCGTGTAGTCGTACCTGAGGAAGAAGAAACGGATATCAAAAACGGCAAGAAAAAAGTCGTGAAAAAGAAAGTGTTCCCTGGTTATGTACTTGTTGAAATTGTAATGACAGACGACTCTTGGTATGTTGTCCGCAACACGCCGGGTGTTACTGGATTCGTAGGATCTGCCGGCTCTGGCTCAAAACCGACGCCGCTGCTTCCGGGTGAAGCTGAAACCATTCTGAAGAGAATGGGCATGGACGAACGCAAAACGGACATTGACTTTGAATTAAAAGAGACAGTGAAAGTGATAGACGGACCTTTTGCCAACTTTACTGGATCAATTGAAGAGATTGACTACGATAAAAGCAAGGTTAAAGTTTTCGTTAATATGTTCGGCCGTGAAACGCCGGTTGAGCTGGAATTTACCCAGATCGACAAATTGTAATGTGAAAAAACTTGAAATTGCTATATATAAATGATAATATAGCAAAGGTACGTCTTGGACTTATCCAAGGCAGCTAGCTTGATATTTCATCATTCATATAAAGAATGAAACCTTGAGTGGGAGGGTTTACCCTATTACCACATCACGGACTTAAGGAGGTGTGTCTCGTGGCTAAAAAAGTAGTAAAAGTTGTAAAATTGCAAATTCCTGCTGGAAAAGCTAACCCAGCGCCGCCAGTTGGACCTGCACTAGGTCAAGCCGGTGTTAATATCATGGGATTCTGTAAGGAGTTTAACGCTCGTACAGCTGACCAAGCTGGTTTAATCATTCCTGTTGAAATTTCGGTTTACGAAGACCGTTCATTTACATTTATTACAAAAACTCCACCTGCTGCAGTATTGCTTAAAAAAGCAGCTGGAATTGAGTCTGGTTCTGGTGAACCAAACCGTAATAAAGTGGCAACCGTTAAGCGCGATAAAGTACGCGAAATCGCTGAAACGAAAATGCCTGACTTAAACGCAGCAGACGTTGAAGCGGCAATGCGCATGGTTGAAGGTACTGCCCGCAGTATGGGTATTGTAATCGAGGATTAATTTGTTTCTTGTCGGGTTGCGAGTTTTAACAAGTTCGCAACCCTTATTCGTGGGAGGTTATTCCGCTATAACCACATAAGGAGGAAATTTTAAAATGGCTAAAAAAGGTAAAAAGTACGTTGAAGCTGCTAAGCTTGTAGATCGTGCGAAAGCTTACGATGTTTCTGAAGCAGTAGCTCTCGTTAAAAAAACAAACACAGCTAAATTCGACGCTACAGTTGAAGTTGCATTCCGTCTAGGGGTTGACCCTCGTAAAAACGACCAGCAAATCCGCGGAGCAGTTGTGCTTCCAAACGGAACTGGTAAAACTCAGCGCGTTCTCGTTTTCGCAAAAGGCGAAAAAGCGAAAGAAGCTGAAGCTGCTGGTGCAGATTACGTTGGAGATACTGACTACATCAACAAAATTCAACAAGGTTGGTTCGATTTCGATGTAATCGTAGCTACACCTGACATGATGGGTGAAGTTGGTAAAATCGGTCGTGTACTTGGACCAAAAGGTTTAATGCCAAACCCTAAAACTGGTACAGTTACTTTCGAAGTTGAAAAAGCAATCGGCGAAATCAAAGCTGGTAAAGTTGAATACCGCGTTGATAAAGCTGGAAACATTCATGTTCCTATCGGCAAAGTTTCTTTCGAGGATGAAAAACTTGTTGAGAACTTCACAACAATGTACGATACAATCCTGAAAGCTAAACCTGCTGCAGCAAAAGGCGTTTACGTGAAAAACGTTGCTGTAACTTCTACTATGGGACCTGGTGTCAAAGTAGACTCTTCAACTTTCAACGTAAAATAATTTGACATGAAATCAACATTCTGATATGATTCAAAATGTTGTAAAATATAATATATCATTTATACCGTAGACAGTAGGGGCCTAACCGCTTAATTATCCTACCGAGGTGTATATTATCACAGCTATTACGTTACGTATGCTTGTATATACAGCCTCCATGTCTCATGGAGGCTTTTTATATGGAATCCGTCGTCTCAGTCGTGATCACCTAACGGTATAAGTGTTACACAAGAATCTACAGGAGGTGTAACCATGAGCAGCGCAATTGAAACAAAAAAAGTTGTTGTTGAAGAAATTGCTTCTAAACTGAAAGAAAGTAAATCAACGATCATCGTTGATTACCGCGGACTTAACGTTTCTGAAGTAACAGAACTTCGTAAACAGCTTCGTGAAGCTAACGTTGAGTTCAAAGTTTACAAAAACACAATGACTCGCCGTGCGGTTGAACAAGCTGAACTTGATGGTTTGAATGATGTCTTAACTGGACCGAATGCCATTGCATTCAGTACTGAGGATGTTGTCGCTCCAGCTAAAGTTCTTAACGAGTTTGCTAAACAGCATGAAGCTCTTGAAATCAAAGCTGGCGTTATCGAAGGTAAAGTTTCTACTGTTGAAGAAGTGAAAGCTCTTGCTGAACTTCCATCACGCGATGGCTTGCTTTCTATGTTGCTTAGCGTACTTCAAGCTCCAGTTCGCAACTTTGCTCTTGCTGCAAAAGCTGTGGCAGAACAAAAGGAAGAACAAGGCGCTTAATCTAATCGGTTTTTCATAAATTAAAACAAAATGGAGGAATTACAAATGGCTTTAAATATCGAAGAAATCATTGCTTCCGTTAAAGAAGCAACTGTACTTGAATTGAACGACCTAGTAAAAGCAATCGAAGAAGAATTTGGCGTAACTGCTGCTGCTCCTGTAGCTGTAGCTGGCGGAGCTGCTGCAGGCGGAGCTGCTGAAGAGCAAAGCGAATTCGACCTTATCCTTGCTGGTGCAGGTTCTCAAAAAATCAAAGTTATCAAAGTTGTACGTGAAATCACTGGTCTTGGCTTGAAAGAAGCTAAAGAACTTGTTGACAACACTCCAAAACCACTTAAAGAAGGTATTGCTAAAGAAGAAGCTGAAGAGCTTAAAGCTAAACTTGAAGAAGTTGGCGCTTCTGTAGAAGTTAAGTAATCTTCACTTACCTGTAGGGGAAGCTCGCTTTTATGAGGCGAGCTTTTTCTTTGCCATTCTTTAAGACATGACAAAAGGAGGTTCTAATAATGAGTGAGCACTATTATTCAGAAAAACCTTCAGTAAAAAGCAACAAGCAAACCTGGTCTTTTAGGCTTCGTAATAAAGATTTCACGTTTACAAGCGACAGCGGGGTTTTTTCTAAAAAGGAAGTTGATTTTGGATCCCGTCTGCTGATTGATTCTTTTGAAGAGCCTGAAGTTGAGGGCAGCATTCTGGATGTAGGCTGCGGGTATGGCCCGATTGGTCTATCGCTGGCCAGCGACTTTAAAGAGCGGACCATCCACATGATCGACGTTAATGAGAGAGCTGTAGAGCTATCAAATGAAAATGCGGAACAAAACGGAATAACAAACGTTAAGATTTATCAGAGTGATATGTTTTCGAACGTTGATGCTGCTCAAACATTTGCTTCTATTCTTACAAATCCCCCAATCCGAGCCGGAAAAAAAGTTGTCCATGCTATCTTTGAAAAAAGCGCTGAACACTTAAAAGCTTCAGGTGAGTTGTGGATCGTCATACAGAAAAAGCAAGGCGCGCCTTCTGCCATTGAAAAGCTCGAGGAACTGTTCGATGAAGTTTCTATCGTTCAAAAAAAGAAAGGCTATTATATTATAAAAGCAAAAAAAGTTTGACTCGGTATTTTAGCTATGTTAATATTATAAAATGCCAATGTATATATTTTGCTTGATATGATGAATTGTCAATATCTATGTATAAATTATACAAGTATGGAAATGCTAATAAAATCGGTATTTGTTTTTGGATGTGGTTTTCTTAATTAGAAACCCTTTTTTCTTTTGTCTTGTAAAAGTATTTTCTTTTCTTTGAAGAGAAATGCTTATTACACATATAATACGCATGATTTGAGGGGTGAATCAGTTGACAGGTCAACTAGTTCAGTATGGACGACACCGCCAGCGCAGAAGCTATGCTCGCATTAGCGAAGTGTTAGAATTACCAAATCTCATTGAAATTCAAACCTCTTCTTATCAGTGGTTTCTTGATGAGGGTCTTAGAGAGATGTTTCAAGACATATCGCCAATTGAGGATTTCACTGGTAACCTCTCTCTTGAGTTCATTGATTATAGTTTAGGTGAGCCTAAATATCCTGTAGAGGAATCAAAAGAACGTGATGTGACTTACTCAGCTCCGCTAAGAGTGAAGGTTCGTTTAATTAACAAAGAAACTGGAGAGGTAAAAGACCAAGATGTCTTCATGGGTGATTTCCCGATTATGACAGACACAGGTACTTTTATCATTAACGGTGCGGAACGCGTTATCGTTTCCCAGCTTGTTCGGTCTCCAAGTGTATATTTCAGTGGTAAAGTAGACAAAAACGGTAAAAAAGGTTTTACCGCAACTGTCATTCCAAACCGTGGCGCATGGTTAGAATACGAAACTGATGCGAAAGATGTTGTTTATGTCCGCATTGATCGCACACGTAAGTTGCCGGTTACGGTTCTTTTGCGTGCTCTCGGTTTCGGTTCCGATCAAGAGATTCTTGATCTCGTAGGAGAGAACGAGTACCTGCGAAATACGCTTGATAAAGATAACACAGAAAACAGCGACAAAGCGTTGCTAGAAATTTACGAGCGTCTCCGTCCTGGAGAGCCGCCTACAGTAGAAAATGCGAAAAGCTTGCTTGATTCTCGTTTCTTTGATCCGAAACGATACGATCTTGCCAATGTAGGACGCTATAAAATTAATAAAAAACTTCATATTAAGAATCGCCTCTTTAATCAGAGACTTGCTGAAACGCTTGTTGACCCAGAAACAGGAGAAATCCTGGCTGAAAAAGGTCAGATTCTTGATAGAAGAACACTAGATAAAGTACTGCCATACTTAGAAAACGGAATCGGTTTCAGAAAGCTGTATCCGAATGGCGGTGTTGTTGAAGATGAAGTGACTCTTCAATCGATTAAAATCTTTGCTCCGACTGATCAAGAAGGAGAACAGGTTATTAATGTAATCGGCAATGCTTACATTGAAGAAGAGATTAAAAACATTACACCTGCTGATATTATTTCTTCTATCAGCTACTTCTTCAACTTACTGCACGGAGTAGGCGACACAGATGATATCGATCATCTTGGAAACCGCCGTTTACGTTCTGTAGGTGAGCTTCTCCAAAACCAATTCCGTATCGGTTTAAGCCGTATGGAGCGTGTGGTTCGTGAGAGAATGTCAATTCAAGATACGAATACAATTACACCTCAACAGCTGATCAATATTCGTCCTGTTATTGCGTCCATTAAAGAGTTCTTTGGAAGCTCTCAGCTTTCTCAATTCATGGACCAAACGAACCCGCTTGCTGAATTAACGCATAAGCGCCGTCTGTCAGCATTAGGACCGGGCGGATTGACACGTGAGCGTGCCGGAATGGAAGTGCGTGACGTTCACTACTCCCACTATGGCCGTATGTGTCCGATTGAAACGCCTGAGGGACCGAATATCGGTTTAATCAACTCACTTTCATCATATGCAAAAGTAAACCGTTTTGGCTTTATCGAAACGCCATATCGCCGCGTTGACCCTGAAACAGGGAAGGTAACAGGCAGAATCGATTACTTAACTGCTGATGAAGAGGATAACTATGTTGTCGCTCAAGCGAACGCTCGTCTTGATGACGAAGGCGCATTTATTGATGACAGCATCGTAGCCCGTTTCCGCGGGGAGAACACCGTTGTTTCCAGAAACCGTGTCGACTACATGGATGTATCGCCTAAGCAGGTTGTTTCTGCCGCGACAGCATGTATCCCGTTCCTAGAAAACGATGACTCCAACCGTGCCCTCATGGGAGCGAACATGCAGCGTCAGGCTGTGCCTTTGATGCAGCCGGAAGCGCCATTCGTAGGAACTGGTATGGAATACGTATCAGGTAAAGACTCTGGTGCCGCTGTTATTTGTAAACACCCTGGTATTGTTGAACGCGTAGAAGCGAAAAACGTTTGGGTTCGCCGTTATGAAGAAGTCGACGGTCAAAAAGTAAAAGGAAACCTGGATAAATACAGCCTGCTGAAATTTGTCCGCTCTAACCAAGGTACGTGCTACAACCAGCGTCCGATCGTAAGTGTTGGCGATGAAGTGGTAAAAGGAGAAATCCTTGCTGACGGTCCTTCTATGGAGCTTGGTGAACTTGCACTTGGCCGTAACGTCATGGTCGGCTTCATGACATGGGATGGCTACAACTATGAGGATGCCATCATCATGAGTGAACGCCTTGTGAAGGATGATGTTTATACATCTATCCACATCGAAGAATACGAATCAGAAGCACGTGATACGAAACTTGGACCCGAAGAAATCACTCGCGATATTCCAAACGTCGGTGAAGATGCGCTTCGCAATCTTGATGACCGCGGAATTATCCGTATTGGGGCTGAAGTGAAGGACGGAGATCTTCTTGTTGGTAAAGTAACGCCTAAAGGCGTAACTGAATTGACTGCAGAAGAACGCCTGCTTCACGCCATCTTTGGTGAAAAAGCCCGCGAGGTTCGTGATACTTCACTTCGTGTGCCTCACGGCGGCGGTGGAATTATCCACGACGTTAAAGTCTTCAACCGTGAAGATGGAGACGAACTTCCTCCAGGTGTTAACCAGTTAGTACGCGTATATATCGTTCAGAAACGTAAGATTTCTGAAGGGGATAAAATGGCCGGTCGTCACGGTAACAAAGGTGTTATCTCTAAGATTCTTCCTGAAGAGGATATGCCTTATCTTCCTGACGGCACACCAATTGATATCATGCTTAACCCGCTGGGCGTACCATCACGTATGAACATCGGGCAGGTATTGGAGCTTCATATGGGTATGGCCGCTCGGTACCTCGGCATTCACATTGCATCTCCTGTATTTGATGGAGCGCGAGAAGAGGATGTTTGGGAAACACTTGAAGAAGCTGGCATGTCTCGTGACGCTAAAACAGTGCTTTACGACGGACGTACTGGGGAGCCATTTGATAACCGCGTATCTGTCGGTATCATGTACATGATCAAACTGGCTCACATGGTTGACGATAAACTTCATGCACGCTCTACGGGTCCTTACTCACTTGTTACACAGCAGCCTCTTGGCGGTAAAGCGCAATTTGGCGGACAGCGTTTCGGTGAGATGGAGGTATGGGCACTTGAAGCTTACGGTGCGGCTTACACTCTTCAAGAGATTCTGACTGTGAAGTCTGATGACGTGGTTGGACGTGTGAAAACATACGAAGCCATCGTTAAAGGCGACAATGTTCCTGAACCAGGTGTTCCGGAATCATTCAAAGTATTAATCAAAGAGCTTCAAAGCTTAGGTATGGATGTCAAAATCCTTTCTGGTGATGAAGAAGAAATAGAAATGAGAGATTTAGAAGACGAAGAAGATGCGAAACAAGCTGATGGCCTGGCATTATCAGGTGATGAAGAGCCGGAAGAAACAGCATCTGCAGACGTTGAACGAGATGTAGTAACAAAAGAATAATCTCTAGTTATAAAGGCAAGTGACATCGGTTAATCCGAAGATAAAAAGGGAGGTAGGCCCCTTGCTAGATGTGAACAATTTTGAGTATATGAACATCGGTCTTGCTTCACCGGATAAAATCCGTTCATGGTCTTTTGGTGAAGTGAAAAAGCCTGAAACGATAAACTATCGTACGTTAAAACCTGAAAAGGACGGTCTATTCTGCGAACGCATTTTCGGACCGACTAAGGACTGGGAATGTCATTGCGGGAAGTACAAGCGAGTTCGTTATAAAGGCGTAGTTTGTGACCGCTGCGGAGTCGAAGTAACACGGGCTAAAGTCCGTCGTGAGAGAATGGGGCACATTGAATTGGCTGCCCCAGTTTCCCACATTTGGTATTTTAAAGGTATTCCAAGCCGTATGGGTCTTGTGCTGGATATGTCACCTCGTGCTTTAGAAGAAGTCATTTACTTTGCTTCTTACGTTGTAACTGATCCGGCAAACACACCGCTTGAAAAGAAACAGCTTCTGTCTGAAAAAGAATATCGTGCTTATCTTGATAAATACGGTAATAAGTTCCAAGCGTCTATGGGTGCAGAAGCGATTCATAAACTTCTTCAAGATATCGATCTTGTAAAAGAAGTTGATATGTTAAAAGAAGAGCTGAAAACTTCACAAGGACAGCGCCGTACTCGTGCGATCAAACGTCTTGAAGTGTTAGAAGCCTTCCGTAACTCAGGAAACAAGCCTTCTTGGATGATCCTTGATGTGCTTCCTGTTATTCCTCCTGAGCTTAGACCGATGGTTCAGCTAGATGGCGGACGTTTTGCGACTTCTGATTTGAATGACCTTTACCGTCGTGTCATCAACCGTAACAATCGTTTGAAACGCCTTTTGGACCTTGGTGCGCCTAGCATCATTGTTCAAAATGAAAAGCGTATGCTTCAAGAGGCTGTCGATGCTTTAATTGACAACGGCCGCCGCGGACGCCCTGTAACAGGTCCTGGTAACAGACCGTTAAAATCTCTTTCTCACATGTTGAAAGGGAAGCAAGGTCGTTTCCGTCAAAACCTTCTTGGTAAACGTGTCGATTACTCTGGACGTTCTGTAATCGTCGTTGGTCCTCATTTGAAAATGTATCAATGCGGATTACCAAAGGAAATGGCGCTTGAACTTTTCAAACCTTTCGTTATGAAAGAGCTTGTTGAAAAAGGTCTTGCTCACAACATTAAGAGTGCGAAACGTAAAATTGAGCGCGTACAGCCTGAAGTATGGGATGTATTGGAATCAGTTATTAAGGAGCATCCGGTACTTCTGAACCGTGCCCCTACACTTCACAGATTAGGTATCCAAGCGTTCGAACCAACGCTAGTTGAAGGACGTGCAATCCGTCTTCACCCGCTCGTATGTACAGCCTACAACGCTGACTTTGACGGTGACCAAATGGCGGTTCACGTACCACTATCTGCTGAAGCTCAAGCTGAAGCACGCATCTTGATGCTTGCTGCTCAAAACATCTTGAACCCTAAAGATGGTAAACCGGTTGTAACACCGTCTCAGGATATGGTACTGGGTAACTATTACCTGACACTTGAGCGTGCCGGTGCTGTCGGTGAAGGTATGGTCTTCAAGAATACAGACGAAGCGCTTCTTGCTTATCAAAACGGATATGTTCACCTTCATACGAGAGTAGCTGTTGCAGCTAACTCCCTTAAGAATGTGACATTTACGGAAGAACAGCGTTCAAAATTGTTAATTACAACTGTCGGTAAGCTTGTCTTCAATGAAATTCTGCCGGAATCATTCCCTTACATGAATGAACCAACGAAGAGCAACATTGAAGAGAAAACACCTGACCGTTTCTTCTTAGAAAAAGGTGCCGATGTAAAAGCTGTCATTGAACAACAGCCAATCAATGCACCGTTTAAAAAAGGTATTCTGGGTAAAATCATCGCGGAAATCTTTAAACGATTCCATATCACGGAGACGTCTAAAATGCTTGACCGCATGAAAAACCTAGGTTTCAAATATTCAACAAAAGCTGGTATTACAGTTGGGGTTTCTGACATCGTCGTACTCGATGATAAACAAGAAATTCTTGAGGAAGCGCAAGGCAAAGTTGATAACGTCATGAAGCAATTCCGACGTGGTCTAATCACTGAAGAAGAACGCTATGAGAGAGTTATCTCTATCTGGAGTGCTGCAAAAGACGTTATCCAAGGCAAACTGATGAAATCACTTGATGAGCTCAACCCGATTTACATGATGAGTGACTCTGGTGCCCGTGGTAACGCGTCTAACTTTACGCAGCTTGCCGGAATGCGCGGCCTGATGGCCAACCCGGCTGGACGTATCATTGAATTACCGATCAAATCAAGTTTCCGTGAAGGTCTGACAGTATTGGAGTACTTTATCTCCACTCACGGTGCGCGTAAAGGTCTTGCCGATACCGCCCTTAAAACTGCTGACTCAGGTTACCTTACACGCCGTCTCGTTGACGTTGCGCAGGATGTTATCATTCGTGAAACTGATTGCGGAACTGACCGAGGCATTCTTGCTAAGCCTCTTAAAGAAGGAACTGAAACAATTGAGCGCTTAGAAGAACGCTTAATTGGCCGTTTTGCAAGAAAACAAGTGAAACACCCTGAAACAGGTGAAGTGCTTGTAAATGAAAACGAACTGATCGATGAAGATAAAGCACTGGAGATTGTTGAAGCCGGCATTGAAGAAGTGTGGATCCGTTCTGCCTTCACATGTAATACGCCACATGGTGTATGTAAACGATGCTATGGCCGAAATCTTGCAACTGGCTCCGATGTCGAAGTCGGTGAAGCTGTCGGTATCATTGCTGCCCAATCAATCGGTGAGCCTGGTACACAGTTAACAATGCGTACATTCCATACAGGCGGGGTTGCCGGAGACGATATCACACAGGGTCTTCCGCGTATCCAAGAGCTTTTCGAAGCGCGTAATCCGAAAGGTCAGGCAACAATTACAGAAATCGACGGTACAGTCGTTGAGATCAATGAAGTTCGTGATAAGCAACAGGAAATTGTGGTTCAAGGCGCAGTGGAAACACGTTCTTATACGGCACCTTATAACTCCCGCCTGAAAGTAGCGGAAGGAGATAAAATTACTCGAGGCCAAGTACTGACAGAAGGTTCAATCGATCCGAAAGAGCTTCTTAAAGTGACTGACCTGACTACTGTTCAAGAGTATCTTCTCCATGAAGTTCAAAAGGTTTACCGTATGCAGGGTGTTGAAATCGGCGATAAACACGTAGAAGTAATGGTTCGCCAGATGCTTCGCAAAGTCCGCGTAATTGACGCCGGTGACACTGATGTACTTCCAGGTACATTGCTTGATATTCACCAATTTACTGAAGCAAACAAAAAGGTATTGCTTGAAGGCAATCGTCCTGCTACAGGGCGTCCTGTCTTGCTCGGTATTACAAAAGCATCTCTTGAAACTGATTCATTCTTATCTGCAGCTTCCTTCCAGGAAACAACACGTGTCCTTACAGACGCAGCGATCAAAGGTAAGCGTGATGAGCTTCTTGGCTTGAAAGAGAATGTTATCATCGGTAAGCTTGTTCCAGCTGGTACAGGTATGATGAAATACCGTAAAGTAAAACCAGTTTCAAATGTTCAGCCGACTGAAGATATGGTTCCGGTTGAGTAACTGATTTAATGTTGCTGAAAGACTGTAAAAGCAGTCTTTCAGCAATAATTAATAAAAAATCACTCTATGAGAAGTGCGAAACTAAAAATTGTCATACCTTGTTGACATTCGCCTCCTAGAATGATAATATAACCAAGGTGCTCGAAATAAACCTGTTACTTTGGAGGATATGTTTATGTCTTATGATAAAGTATCACAGGCCAAATCAATTATTATTGGTACGAAGCAAACAGTGAAAGCTCTAAAACGAGGTTCAGTAAAGGAAGTAGTCGTTGCAAAAGACGCAGATCCGCTACTCACGTCAAGTGTTGTTTCACTTGCGGAAGATCAAGGTATCTCTGTCTCAATGGTTGAATCCATGAAAAAGCTCGGCAAAGCCTGCGGAATTGAGGTAGGAGCAGCCGCTGTTGCCATTATTTTATAACGTACTTTTGTTTTTGCGTAAGAATTGTTCTTGTGTAAAGACATTGTTTTTTGCCTTTTGATGAACCACCTGGGTATGTGGGTTATAAAACGTAATGAAGGGAGGAAAAATACATGCCTACAATTAATCAGCTAATTCGCAAAGGACGCGTGAGTAAAGTAGAAAACTCAAAGTCTCCTGCACTTAACAAAGGATACAACAGCTTTAAAAAAGAGCACACTAACGTATCTTCTCCACAAAAACGCGGGGTATGTACTCGTGTTGGTACAATGACACCGAAAAAACCGAACTCAGCACTTCGTAAATATGCTCGTGTTCGTTTAACTAACGGAATCGAGGTTACTGCTTACATTCCTGGTATCGGTCACAACCTGCAAGAGCACAGTGTTGTACTTATCCGTGGCGGACGTGTAAAAGACTTACCAGGGGTACGCTACCACATCGTTCGTGGTGCGCTTGACACTGCTGGAGTTGAAAACCGTGCACAAGGCCGTTCTAAATACGGTACGAAAAAACCTAAAGCAAAATAATAAACGAACATACGCATAATTGATGAAGGGAGGATATTCAGATGCCACGTAAAGGTCCTGTAGCAAAAAGAGACGTTTTACCTGATCCGATTTACAACTCTAAGCTTGTATCTCGTCTAATCAACAAAATGATGATCGATGGTAAAAAAGGTAAGTCTCAAACAATCCTATACAAGTCATTCGATATCATTAAAGAACGTACTGGCAATGATGCAATGGAGGTTTTCGAACAAGCATTGAAAAACATCATGCCTGTACTTGAAGTAAAAGCACGCCGTGTAGGTGGTGCGAACTACCAAGTTCCTGTAGAAGTTCGTCCTGAACGTCGTACGACTCTTGGACTTCGCTGGTTAGTAAACTACGCTCGTCTTCGCGGAGAAAAAACGATGGAAGAGCGTTTAGCTAACGAAATCCTTGACGCAGCCAACAATACTGGTGCTGCTGTTAAGAAACGTGAAGATACTCATAAGATGGCTGAAGCAAACAAAGCATTTGCTCACTATCGTTGGTAGGATTTATATATTAAAAACACAATTTCCCAATAAGGAAGGAGAAATTACCCAATGGCAAGAGAGTTCTCCTTAGACAAAACTCGTAATATCGGGATCATGGCTCACATTGATGCCGGTAAAACGACTACTACAGAACGTATCTTGTTCTACACTGGTCGTATCCACAAAATTGGTGAAACTCATGAAGGAGCTTCACAAATGGACTGGATGGAGCAGGAACAAGAACGTGGTATCACAATCACTTCCGCTGCGACAACTGCACAGTGGAAAGGATACCGCGTAAACATCATCGATACTCCAGGACACGTAGACTTCACAGTTGAAGTTGAACGTTCTCTTCGTGTACTTGATGGTGCTGTTGCTGTACTTGACGCACAATCAGGCGTTGAGCCTCAAACAGAAACTGTTTGGCGTCAGGCAACAACTTACGGAGTACCGCGTATCGTTTTTGTTAACAAAATGGACAAAATCGGTGCAGACTTCCTTTACTCTGTAGGAACTTTAAGAGACCGTCTTCAAGCAAACGCTCATGCAATTCAATTGCCGATCGGTGCTGAAGATAACTTCGAAGGTATCATCGACCTTGTAGAAAACGTTGCGTATTACTACGAAGATGACCTCGGAACTCGTTCTGATGCGAAAGAAATCCCTGAAGAGTACAAAGAGCAAGCTGAAGAGCTTCGCAACAGCCTCATTGAAGCTGTTTGTGAGCTTGATGAAGAGCTTATGGATAAATACCTTGAGGGCGAAGAAATTACGATTGACGAGTTAAAAGCAGGCATTCGTAAAGGTACATTGAATGTTGAATTCTACCCTGTTCTTGTTGGTTCTGCCTTCAAAAACAAAGGTGTTCAACTAGTACTTGATGCTGTTCTTGACTACCTTCCTGCACCAACTGACGTTGCTGCAATTAAAGGTACACGTCCTGACACAAATGAAGAGATTGAGCGTCATTCTTCTGATGAAGAGCCATTCTCTGCATTAGCATTTAAAGTTATGACTGACCCTTACGTTGGTAAGTTGACGTTCTTCCGTGTGTACTCTGGAACACTTGATTCCGGTTCATACGTGAAAAACTCTACTAAAGGCAAACGTGAGCGCGTTGGACGTATCCTTCAAATGCACGCTAACAGCCGTGAAGAAATCGCTACTGTTTACGCAGGAGATATCGCAGCTGCTGTAGGTCTAAAAGATACAACAACTGGAGATACTCTATGTGATGAGAAGGATCTTGTTATCCTTGAATCAATGGAATTCCCAGAACCAGTTATCGACGTTGCTATTGAGCCTAAATCAAAAGCTGACCAAGATAAAATGGGTATCGCTTTAGCAAAACTTGCTGAAGAAGATCCTACATTCCGTACTCAAACAAACCCAGAAACTGGCCAAACGATCATCTCTGGTATGGGTGAACTTCACCTCGATATCATTGTTGACCGTATGAAACGCGAATTTAAAGTAGAAGCCAATGTTGGTGCCCCTCAGGTTGCGTACCGTGAAACATTCCGTACCGGTGCAAAAGTTGAAGGTAAATTCGTACGTCAGTCTGGTGGACGCGGTCAGTTCGGACACGTTTGGATCGAATTCGAACCAAACGAAGAAGGCGCTGGCTTTGAATTTGAAAATGCGATTGTCGGTGGGGTAGTTCCACGTGAATACATCCCAGCTGTTCAAGCAGGTCTGGAAGATGCACTTGAAAATGGTGTACTAGCAGGCTTCCCGCTTATCGACATTAAAGCAAAACTTTTCGATGGTTCTTACCATGATGTTGACTCAAACGAAATGGCATTTAAAGTTGCTGCTTCTATGGCATTGAAAAATGCAGTCAAAAAATGTAACCCAGTTCTTCTTGAACCAATCATGAAAGTAGAAGTGGTTATTCCGGAAGAATACATGGGTGATATCATGGGTGATATTACTTCACGTCGCGGACGCGTAGAAGGTATGGAAGCACGCGGTAACGCTCAAGTTGTACGCGCTATGGTTCCTCTTGCTGAAATGTTCGGTTACGCTACTGCACTTCGTTCTAATACGCAAGGTCGCGGTACGTTTACTATGTTCATGGATCACTACGAAGAAGTGCCGAAGAGCGTTTCAGAAGAAATTATCAAAAAAAATAAAGGCGAATAATTGATTTTGCCTCTTAACTCAAGTATAACTACTATTGTAAGATGAGGAAGTGAAAGCTTTCTTTCACTTCCTATCACTCTATACATTACTAATTAAAAGCTCTTAAGGAGGATTTTAGAATGGCTAAAGAAAAATTCGACCGTTCCAAATCACATGCCAATATTGGTACTATTGGACACGTTGACCATGGTAAAACAACTTTAACTGCTGCTATCACAACAGTACTTCATAAGAAATCTGGTAAAGGTACAGCTATGGCGTACGATCAAATTGATGGTGCACCAGAAGAACGCGAGCGCGGTATCACAATCTCTACTGCACACGTTGAGTACGAAACTGAAACTCGTCACTATGCACACGTTGACTGCCCAGGACACGCTGACTATGTTAAAAACATGATCACTGGTGCTGCGCAAATGGACGGAGCTATCCTTGTAGTATCTGCTGCTGATGGCCCAATGCCACAAACTCGTGAGCACATCCTTCTTTCTAAAAACGTTGGTGTACCATACATCGTTGTATTCTTGAACAAATGCGACATGGTAGACGACGAAGAGCTTCTTGAACTAGTTGAAATGGAAGTTCGCGATCTTCTTAGCGAATACGACTTCCCTGGTGATGATGTACCAGTAATCAAAGGTTCTGCTCTTAAAGCTCTTGAAGGTGACGCTGATTACGAAGCAAAAATCTTCGAACTTATGGATGCAGTTGATGAGTACATCCCAACTCCAGAACGTGACACTGAAAAACCATTCATGATGCCAGTTGAGGACGTATTCTCAATCACTGGTCGTGGTACAGTTGCAACTGGACGTGTAGAACGCGGACAAGTTAAAGTCGGTGACGAAGTTGAAATCATCGGTCTTCAAGAAGAAAACAAGAAAACAACTGTTACAGGTGTTGAAATGTTCCGTAAGCTTCTTGATTACGCTGAAGCTGGTGACAACATTGGTGCCCTTCTTCGCGGTGTATCTCGTGAAGAAATCCAACGTGGTCAAGTACTTGCTAAACCAGGTACAATCACTCCACACAGCAAATTCAAAGCTGAAGTTTACGTTCTTTCTAAAGAAGAGGGTGGACGTCATACTCCATTCTTCTCTAACTACCGTCCTCAGTTCTACTTCCGTACAACTGACGTAACTGGTATCATCCATCTTCCAGAAGGCGTAGAAATGGTTATGCCTGGAGATAACACTGAAATGAACGTTGAACTTATCTCTACAATCGCTATCGAAGAAGGAACTCGTTTCTCTATTCGTGAAGGCGGACGTACTGTTGGTTCAGGCGTTGTTTCTACAATCACTGAGTAATAGTATGATTATAAAAGAGGCCCCTTGTGGGTCTCTTTTTTTGTTTGCTTTTCTTTTTCTTGTATAATAGGATCTATCATATTTGAGGGGCTAATTCTTATGATTCCTGAAAAGAGATCAATCGCTATTATGAAAGAACTGAGGATTGAAAATACAAAGCAAACGCTGATGATTAATGGGGCTGATGTAAAAAATCCATTATTGCTTTTTTTACACGGTGGTCCGGGGGCGCCGCAAATCGGATATGCTAGACATTATCAAAAAGAGCTGGAGCTGCATTTCACGATAGTACATTGGGATCAAAGAGGATCTGGGCTTTCATATTCAAAACGAATTCCTCATCACTCGATGACAATAAGTCATTTCATTAATGATACAATTCAAGTCACTCAATGGCTCTTATATTATTTTTCAAAAACAAAAGTGTATCTTGCCGGTCATTCGTGGGGCACGCTGCTGGCACTTCTTGTACTGCAACAGCGCCCGGACTTGTTTTATGCTTATTACGGAATCAGTCAGGTTGTTAATCCTCACTATGAAGAATCAGCTGCTTATCAATATATACGTGAAATCTCTGTTGCAAAGAAAGCAGGTATCGTATTCTCTCTCATACGTTTCATTGGCGCTCCACCTTGGAAGAAGGATATCCAGCACTTTATCTATCGGTTGTGTGTCGAGATGAGCAGGGGAGGATTCACTCACCAGCGTCGTCAATCTCTTGCTATATTATTTCAAATGCTTTCTGGCAAAGAGTATGGGATAAGAAACATGCACAGTTTCCTCAATGGATTGCACTTCAGCAAAAAACATTTAACTGATGAGTTATACCGGTTTAATGCATTTAGATCAGTTCCTTCTATTAAAGTACCGTGCTTTTTCATTTCGGGGAGACATGATTTAATTGTTCCTGCTGAAATATCGAAACAGTATTATCGTGAGCTTATAGCACCTGAAAAGCATTGGTTTCAATTTGAGAAATCCGCTCACACCCCGCATATCGAGGAGCCGTCATTATTCGCAAATACACTGAGTCGCCACGCACTGTACCACTTATGATAGGTCCTTGATAAATAAGAAAAACACCTGTATAATAAAAAAAGTGTGCAAACCATGCATATTTTAAATAAGTCTTGCAACATACGTCTATTTTCTGTATAATGGTGTATGTTGGTCTTTGACTGCGATGAAGTGAGAGGTTGCTGACACACCCGGCCGCTTTGCCATGGCAAAGGTGTTCAGGTTTTTCTCACGGAGAACTGTCTAACTTGATGTAGGCGAAAAGGAGGGAAAATAATGGCAAAACAAAAAATTCGTATTCGTTTGAAAGCATATGATCATAGAATCCTTGATCAATCTGCAGAGAAGATTGTTGAAACGGCAAAACGTTCTGGTGCTAGTGTATCTGGTCCGATCCCGTTGCCAACTGAAAAATCAGTTTACACAATCCTTCGTGCGGTGCACAAATACAAAGATTCTCGTGAGCAATTTGAAATGCGTACACATAAACGTTTAATCGATATTGTGAACCCAACACCACAAACTGTTGATGCTCTCATGCGATTAGACTTACCATCTGGTGTCGATATCGAAATCAAACTTTAATTCTAAAATATAGAATGATCTTAATAGGAGGTGTGACGAATGACCAAAGGAATCTTAGGAAGAAAAATTGGTATGACGCAAGTATTCGCTGAGAATGGTGATCTTATTCCGGTAACTGTTATCGAGGCTGCTCCCAACGTTGTTCTTCAAAAGAAATCAACTGAAAACGACGGTTACGAAGCAATCCAGCTTGGTTTTGACGACAAGCGTGAAAAGCTTTCTAACAAACCTGAAAAAGGGCACGTTGCAAAAGCGGAAACTGCTCCTAAGCGCTTCGTTAAAGAATTACGCGGAGTGGAAATGGATGCGTATGAAGTTGGTCAGGAAGTCAAGGTTGAAATTTTCTCTGCTGGAGAAATCGTAGATGTAACAGGAGTATCTAAAGGTAAAGGTTTCCAAGGTGCAATCAAGCGCCACGGACAATCTCGCGGACCTATGTCTCACGGTTCACGCTACCACCGTCGTCCTGGTTCAATGGGACCTGTAGATCCTAACCGTGTATTCAAAGGTAAACTATTGCCTGGACGTATGGGCGGAGAGCAAATCACTGTTCAAAACCTTGAAATCGTAAAAGTTGATGCAGAACGCAATCTTCTTTTGATCAAAGGTAACGTACCTGGTGCGAAGAAATCTTTAATCACTGTTAAAAGTGCTGTTAAATCTAAATAACTCTCTTAGGAAAGGAGGAAATTGATCATGCCAAAAGTAGCATTATACAACCAAAACGGTTCTACTGCTGGTGACATCGAATTAAACGCTTCTGTATTTGGTATCGACCCAAATGAGAGTGTTGTATTCGACGCTATTCTTATGCAAAGAGCTTCCTTACGTCAAGGATCTCATAAAGTAAAAAATCGTTCTGAAGTACGCGGCGGAGGTCGTAAACCATGGCGTCAAAAAGGTACTGGACGTGCCCGTCAAGGTTCTATCCGTTCACCGCAATGGCGCGGAGGTGGTGTCGTATTCGGCCCAACACCACGCAGCTATTCTTATAAATTACCTAAAAAAGTTCGCCGCTTGGCAATCAAATCAGTATTGTCTTCTAAAGTAAACGACAACAACATCATCGTACTTGAAGATCTTACTCTTGATACGGCTAAAACAAAAGAAATGGCAGCTATCCTTAAAGGATTATCTGTTGAGAAAAAAGCTTTAATCGTAACTGCGGATGCTAACGAAGCAGTAGCTTTATCTGCTCGCAACATTCCTGGAGTTACTGTAGTTGAAGCTAACGGAATCAACGTTTTAGACGTTGTCAACCACGAGAAGCTTCTGATTACAAAAGCAGCGGTTGAAAAAGTAGAGGAGGTGCTTGCATAATGAAAGATCCTCGTGATGTTCTAAAGCGCCCCGTCATTACTGAACGTTCTGCTGATTTAATGGCTGAAAAGAAATATACTTTTGAAGTTGATGTAAGAGCTAACAAAACAGAAGTGAAAGACGCGGTTGAAAGCATCTTTGGAGTGAAAGTTGACAAAGTCAACATCATGAACTACAAAGGTAAATCAAAACGTGTTGGACGCTATACTGGTATGACTAGCCGTCGCAGAAAAGCGATCGTAAAACTTACTGCAGACAGCAAAGAAATCGAAATTTTTGAAGCTTAATTATCTGTAAAAAGAAGGAGGGAAATTCAAAATGGCGATTAAAAAGTATAAACCGACCTCTAATGGACGTCGTGGTATGACAACTTCAGATTTTGCTGAAATCACGACTGACAAGCCGGAAAAATCCTTGCTTGCTCCCCTTCACAAAAAAGGCGGACGTAACAACCAAGGTAAACTGACTGTACGTCACCAAGGTGGCGGACATAAACGCCAATACCGTGTTATCGACTTCAAACGCGATAAAGATGGTATACCTGGACGCGTTGCTACAGTTGAATACGATCCAAACCGTTCAGCTAACATCGCTCTAATCAACTATGCAGACGGAGAAAAACGTTACATTCTTGCTCCTAAAGGAATTCAAGTGGGTACTGAAATTATGTCAGGTCCTGAAGCTGACATTAAAGTAGGTAATGCACTTCCACTTATCAACATCCCTGTTGGTACAGTTGTGCATAACATTGAATTAAAACCTGGTAAAGGCGGACAGCTTGTACGTTCAGCTGGTACATCTGCACAGGTTCTTGGTAAAGAAGGTAAATACGTTCTTGTACGTCTTAACTCTGGAGAAGTTCGCATGATTCTTTCTGCTTGCCGTGCTTCTATCGGTCAAGTAGGTAACGAACAACACGAACTTATCAACATTGGTAAAGCTGGACGTTCTCGCTGGAAAGGCATCCGTCCTACAGTTCGTGGTTCTGTAATGAACCCTAACGATCACCCACACGGTGGTGGTGAAGGACGTGCGCCAATCGGACGTAAATCACCAATGTCTCCATGGGGCAAACCGACTCTTGGATTCAAGACTCGTAAGAAAAAGAACAAATCCGATAAATTTATCGTACGTCGTCGTAAAAATAAATAACGGGGTTGTCTACGGTTCACTTCGGACCGTAGTGCAATCACGAAGGGAGGTTCCAAAATGGCTCGCAGCTTGAAAAAAGGACCATTTGTCGATGGACACTTGATGACAAAAATCGAGAAATTAAATGAAACAGACAAGAAACAAGTCGTAAAAACTTGGTCTCGTCGTTCTACTATTTTCCCACAGTTTATTGGTCACACAATCGCAGTCTATGACGGACGTAAACACGTGCCTGTATTCATCTCTGAAGATATGGTAGGGCACAAGTTGGGTGAATTCGCTCCAACTCGTACGTACAAAGGTCATGCTAGTGATGACAAAAAAACAAGACGCTAAGAGAGGAGGCTTTTAAATGCAAGCTAAAGCTGTTGCAAGAACAGTCCGTATTGCTCCTCGTAAAGCACGTCTAGTAATGGACCTGATTCGAGGCAAGCAAGTAGGTGAGGCAGTATCAATCTTGAACCTTACACCAAGAGCTGCTTCTCCGATTATCGAGAAAGTATTAAAATCCGCTATTGCAAATGCTGAGCATAACTATGAAATGGACGCTAACAACCTGGTTATTTCTCAAGCATTCGTTGACGAAGGCCCTACGTTAAAAAGATTTCGCCCACGTGCTATGGGACGTGCGAGCCAAATCAACAAACGTACGAGCCACATTACAATCGTTGTATCAGAAAAGAAGGAGGGATAAGTAGTGGGTCAAAAGGTAAATCCAGTTGGTCTTCGTATCGGAGTCATTCGTGATTGGGAATCTAAGTGGTACGCTGGTAAAGATTACGCTGACTTCCTGCACGAAGATTTAAAAATTCGTGAATACATTAGCAAACGCCTTTCTGACGCTTCTGTTTCTAAAGTGGAAATCGAGCGTGCAGCAAATCGCGTTAACATTACGATCCACACAGCTAAGCCTGGTATGGTTATCGGTAAAGGCGGTTCTGAAGTTGAATCACTTCGCAAAGCCCTTAACAGCCTTACTGGCAAGCGTGTACACATTAACATTCTTGAAATCAAAAGAGCAGATCTTGATGCACAGCTAGTTGCTGACAACATCGCTCGTCAATTAGAAAACCGTGTTTCTTTCCGCCGTGCACAGAAACAACAAATCCAACGTACTATGCGCGCTGGAGCACAAGGTGTGAAAACAATGGTTTCTGGTCGTCTTGGCGGTGCAGATATCGCTCGTTCTGAATACTACAGTGAAGGAACTGTTCCATTGCACACATTACGTGCGGACATTGACTATGCAACATCTGAAGCTGACACTACTTACGGTAAGCTTGGTGTGAAAGTCTGGATCTATCGTGGAGAGGTTCTTCCTACTAAGAAGAAAACTGAGGAAGGAGGAAAATAATATGTTATTACCAAAACGCGTTAAATATCGCAGAGAGCATCGCGGAAAAATGCGTGGCCGTGCGAAAGGCGGTACTGAAGTACATTTCGGTGAATTCGGTATCCAAGCTCTTGAAGCATCTTGGATCACTAACCGTCAAATCGAAGCTGCACGTATTGCGATGACTCGTTACATGAAACGTGGCGGTAAAGTTTGGATCAAAATTTTCCCTTCTAAACCTTACACTGCTAAACCACTTGAGGTACGTATGGGATCCGGTAAAGGGGCTCCAGAAGGTTGGGTAGCTGTTGTAAAACCGGGCAAAGTTTTATTTGAAATTTCTGGTGTATCTGAAGAGGTTGCTCGTGAAGCGCTTCGTCTTGCATCTCACAAATTGCCAATTAAAACGAAGTTCGTAAAACGTGAAGAAATTGGTGGTGAATCAAATGAAAGCTAATGAAATTCGTGACCTTACCACTGCTGAAATTGAACAAAAAGTAAAGTCTCTTAAAGAAGAACTTTTCAATCTTCGCTTTCAATTAGCGACAGGACAACTTGAAAATACTGCTCGCATTCGTGAAGTGCGCAAAGCTATCGCGCGCATGAAAACTGTGATTCGTGAAAGAGAAATTGCTGCTAATAAATAATCACTGAGGGGAGGTCGTGAGCATGAGCGAACGTAACCAGCGCAAAGTTTACCAAGGCCGTGTTGTTTCTGACAAAATGGATAAAACCATCACTGTTGTTGTTGAAACATACAAAAAACATACACTTTACGGTAAACGCGTAAAATACTCAAAAAAATTCAAAGCACATGATGAAAATAATCAAGCTAAAATTGGCGACATCGTAAAGATCATGGAAACTCGTCCATTGTCTGCAACTAAGCGTTTCCGTCTAGTTGAAGTTGTCGAAGAAGCTGTTATTATCTAATAAAGTTCGGAATTCTTTTTCCGAAGGGAGGTAACAAATAATGATTCAACAAGAGACTCGTTTAAAAGTAGCTGACAACTCTGGCGCACGTGAAGTACTTACTATTAAAGTTCTTGGTGGTTCTGGACGTAAAACAGCTAACATTGGTGATGTAATTGTTTGCACGGTTAAACAAGCAACACCAGGAGGCGTTGTCAAAAAAGGTGAAGTCGTAAAAGCTGTTATCGTTCGCACTAAAAGCGGAGCGCGCAGAAGTGACGGTTCATACATCAGCTTCGATGAGAATGCATGTGTTATCATCCGTGACGACAAGAGCCCACGCGGAACTCGTATCTTCGGACCAGTTGCTCGTGAATTGCGTGAAAACAACTTTATGAAAATTGTTTCTCTAGCTCCAGAAGTTATCTAATGAAATAAATGCCTTAGTCAAGGAGGTGCGATCAGGATGCATGTTAAAAAAGGCGATAAAGTAATGGTTATCTCTGGTAAAGATAAAGGCAAACAAGGAACAATCCTTGCTGCTTTCCCTAAAAAGGACCGCGTTTTAGTTGAAGGTGTAAACATGGTGAAGAAACACTCTAAACCAACTCAAGCTAACCCTCAAGGCGGTATTTCTAATCAAGAGGCGCCAATTCATGTATCAAACGTTATGCCGCTCGATCCTAAAACAGGTGAAGTGACTCGCGTAGGATACAAAGTGGAAGATGGCAAAAAAGTTCGTGTAGCAAAAAAATCTGGGCAAGTTCTAGATAAATAGTATTAAAAGGAAGGGAGGTCTATCTCATGAACCGCCTTAAAGAAAAGTACAATAAAGAAATTGCACCTGCTTTAATGACAAAGTTCAACTATGATTCTGTCATGCAAGTGCCTAAAATCGAAAAAATCGTAATCAACATGGGTGTTGGTGACGCTGTTCAAAACGCGAAAGCAATCGACAGTGCTGTTGAAGAATTAACGTTTATCGCAGGTCAAAAACCTGTCGTTACTCGTGCGAAGAAATCAATTGCTGGATTCCGTCTTCGTGAGGGAATGCCTATCGGTGCGAAAGTAACTCTTCGCGGAGAGCGCATGTATGATTTCCTTGATAAACTTATTTCTGTATCTTTACCGCGTGTACGTGACTTCCGCGGGGTTTCTAAAAAATCTTTCGACGGTCGCGGTAACTACACACTTGGTATCAAAGAACAGTTAATCTTCCCTGAAATTGACTACGATAAAGTAACAAAGGTTCGCGGAATGGACATCGTTATCGTAACAACTGCTAATACTGACGAAGAAGCTCGTGAGCTATTAACTCAAGTAGGTATGCCGTTCCAGAAATAATCAATGAAAGGGAGGCGAAATCGTGGCTAAAAAGTCTATGATTGCGAAACAACAACGTACACCAAAGTTTAAAGTACAAGAGTACACACGCTGTGAACGCTGCGGACGTCCGCATTCAGTCATTCGTAAATTTAAACTTTGCCGTATTTGTTTCCGTGAGCTTGCATATAAAGGACAAATTCCTGGCGTGAAAAAAGCCAGCTGGTAATCCCCAAGAAAGGGAAGGAGGTAATTATATAATGGTTATGACAGATCCAATTGCAGATATGCTAACTCGTATTCGCAATGCAAACATGGTACGTCATGAGAAGCTTGAAATTCCTGCTTCTAAATTGAAAAGAGAAATTGCTGAAATTTTAAAGCGTGAAGGTTTCATTCGTGACGTTGAGTTCGTAGAAGACAGCAAACAAGGTATCATCCGCGTTTTCTTGAAATACGGACAAAACAACGAGCGCGTTATCACTGGTCTTAAAAGAATCAGCAAGCCTGGTTTGCGTGTTTATGCTAAATCTAATGAAGTACCTCGCGTACTTAACGGTCTTGGAATCGCGATTCTTTCTACATCACAAGGTGTTTTAACGGACAAAGAAGCCCGTGCAAAACAAGCTGGTGGAGAAGTTCTAGCATACGTTTGGTAAGAAGTTTAACATGAATGGAGGTGTTTGGTATGTCTCGTGTAGGTAAGAAGCTACTTGAGATTCCTTCTGATGTTACAGTAACGTTAAATGATGACAATACTGTAGCTGTGAAAGGACCAAAAGGAGAATTAACTCGTACGTTTCACCCTGATATGGAGATTAAAGTAGAGGACAATGTGCTTACAGTCACTCGTCCTTCTGATCAAAAAGAGCACCGTGCTTTGCATGGTACGACGCGCAGTCTGCTTGGCAACATGGTTGAAGGTGTATCTAAAGGATTTGAAAGAGGTTTGGAATTAGTCGGTGTCGGTTACCGTGCGTCTAAATCTGGCAATAAACTTGTTTTAAACGTTGGATACTCTCACCCTGTTGAGATCGTTCCTGAAGAAGGCATCGAAATCGAAGTTCCTTCTCAAACTAAAGTAGTTGTAAAAGGTACAGACAAAGAACGTGTAGGAGCTATCGCTGCTAACATTCGTGCTGTCCGTTCCCCAGAGCCTTACAAAGGTAAAGGAATCCGCTACGAAGGTGAAGTTGTTCGCCGCAAAGAAGGTAAATCTGCTAAGTAAGATCGCTTAAAGTGAAGAAAGGAGTGACCTAGATGATTACGAAAACTAGCAAAAATGCTGCTCGTCTTAAAAGACACGCTCGTGTTCGCGCTAAACTTTCCGGTACTGCTGAAAGACCGCGCCTGAACGTTTTCCGTTCTAACAAGCACATTTACGCTCAAATCATCGATGATGTAAATGGTGTGACACTTGCTAGTGCATCTACTCTCGATAAAGACTTGAACGTTGAAAGCACTGGAGATACTTCTGCTGCTACTAAAGTTGGAGAATTAGTTGCAAAACGTGCTGCTGAAAAAGGCATTTCTGACGTAGTATTTGACCGTGGCGGATACTTATACCATGGACGTGTAAAAGCTTTGGCTGATGCCGCTCGTGAAGCTGGACTTAAATTTTAATAAAAGAAGGAGGGACACATGATTATGCGTCGTATTGACCCAAGCAAATTAGAGTTAGAAGAACGCTTAGTTACGGTTAACCGCGTAGCGAAAGTTGTTAAAGGTGGTCGTCGTTTCCGCTTCGCAGCTCTAGTCGTTGTCGGTGACAAAAACGGACACGTAGGATTCGGTACTGGTAAAGCACAAGAAGTACCAGAAGCGATCCGCAAAGCTGTTGAAGATGCGAAAAAGAATTTGATTGAAGTACCAATGGTTGGAACTACAATTCCACACGAAATCATCGGACGTTTCGGTGCAGGTAACATCTTGTTAAAACCTGCTTCTGAAGGTACTGGAGTTATCGCTGGAGGCCCTGTACGTGCGGTACTTGAGCTTGCTGGTGTAGCTGATATCCTTTCTAAGTCTTTAGGTTCTAACACACCGATCAACATGATTCGTGCAACACTTCAAGGCTTAAGTGAACTTAAGCGTGCTGAAGAAGTTGCGAAGCTTCGTGGAAAATCTGTAGAAGAACTGTTAGGATAAGGAGGGAATATTAATGGCTAAATTAGAAATTACCCTCAAACGAAGTGTAATCGGTCGCCCGGAAGATCAACGCGTTACTGTCAGAACACTTGGTTTAAAGAAAACAAACCAAACTGTTGTTCATGAAGACAACGCTGCGATCCGTGGTATGATTAATAAAGTATCTCATTTAGTTTCTGTTAAAGAACAATAAAAATAATTGATCGGATAAGGAGGTGTCCTAATGAAACTTCATGAATTAAAACCTTCAGAAGGTTCACGCAAAACGCGTAATCGCGTAGGTCGTGGTATTGGTTCTGGCAACGGTAAAACAGCTGGTAAAGGTCACAAAGGTCAAAACGCTCGTTCTGGCGGCGGTGTACGCCCTGGATTCGAGGGGGGACAAATGCCTTTATTCCAACGTCTTCCTAAACGCGGTTTCACTAACATTAACCGCAAGGATTACGCTGTAGTCAACCTAGACAAATTGAACGGTTTTGCAGAAGGAACGGAAGTCACTCCTGAACTTCTTCTTGAGACTGGTGTTATTAGCAAACTTAATGCAGGAGTAAAGATTCTTGGCAACGGTAAATTAGAGAAAAAATTAACTGTAAAAGCCAATAAATTCTCTGCTTCTGCAAAAGAAGCTGTTGAAGCTGCTGGCGGTACAGCTGAGGTGATCTAACTTGTTTAAAACAATCTCCAACTTTATGCGTGTGAGTGATATCAGGAATAAAATCATATTCACTTTACTCATGCTTATCGTCTTTCGCATAGGTGCGTTTATTCCTGTGCCTTATGTTAACGCTGAAGTGTTACAGGCACAGTCTCAAATGGGTGTTTTTGATCTCCTTAATACATTTGGCGGCGGTGCGCTTTACCAATTTTCCATTTTTGCAATGGGAATTACTCCTTATATCACAGCTTCGATCATCATTCAGCTGCTTCAGATGGATGTTGTGCCGAAGTTTACCGAGTGGTCTAAGCAAGGTGAAGTTGGCCGCCGTAAATTAGCTCAGTTCACAAGGTACTTTACGATTGTGCTTGGTTTCATCCAGGCGTTAGGTATGTCTTACGGATTCAACAATCTGGCAAACGGTATGCTGATCGAAAAATCCGGTATATCGACATATCTCATCATTGCTTTAGTACTCACTGGCGGAACTGCCTTTTTAATGTGGCTTGGAGAACAAATTACGACTCATGGAGTAGGCAACGGAATATCGATCATTATCTTCGCGGGGATTGTGGCTAGTATTCCAAAAACAATTGGACAAATATATGAGACTCAATTTGTCGGCAGCAACGATCAGTTGTTTATTCATATTGTGAAAATCGCACTTCTTGTGATTGCGATTTTAGCAGTTATTGTTGGAGTTATTTTCATTCAGCAAGCCGTACGGAAAATTGCAATTCAATATGCTAAAGGCACAGGTCGTTCACCTGCTGGCGGAGGTCAGTCTACACACCTTCCATTGAAAGTGAATCCTGCAGGGGTTATTCCGGTAATCTTTGCGGTTGCGTTTTTGATAACGCCGCGGACGATCGCGTCATTCTTTGGAACAAACGATGTGACAAAGTGGATTCAAAACTACTTTGATAATACGCATCCGGTGGGTATGGCGATATATGTTGCGTTGATTATTGCCTTTACGTACTTTTATGCTTTTGTACAGGTCAATCCTGAACAAATGGCTGATAACCTTAAAAAACAGGGTGGCTATATCCCGGGGGTTCGTCCAGGGAAAATGACTCAAGATAGAATTACGAGCATTTTGTATCGACTTACGTTTGTGGGTTCTATATTCTTAGCCGTGATTTCCATTCTTCCTATCTTTTTCATTCAATTCGCTGGATTGCCTCAAAGTGCACAAATTGGCGGAACATCTTTGTTAATTGTTGTCGGGGTAGCCTTGGAGACAATGAAACAACTAGAAAGCCAGTTGGTGAAACGAAACTACCGTGGATTTATGAAAAACTAGAGGAAATGGATTTATCCATTCCCTCTTAATAAAGAGAGGACGGGGGAAATCCGAATGAACTTAGTCTTAATGGGGCTTCCTGGTGCCGGTAAAGGTACACAGGGCGAACGAATTGTTGAGGATTATGGGATTCCTCATATCTCAACAGGAGATATGTTCCGTGCTGCTATGAAAGAAGAAACGCCACTCGGACTCGAAGCAAAATCTTATATTGATAAGGGAGAGCTCGTACCTGACGAAGTCACAATCGGAATTGTCAAAGAAAGACTTGGCAAAGATGATTGTGAAAGAGGTTTTCTTCTGGACGGATTTCCGCGAACAGTCGCTCAAGCTGAAGCTCTTGAAGAAATTCTTGAGGAATATGGCAAGCCGATTGATTATGTCATTAACATTGAAGTCGACAAAGACGCTCTAATGGAACGTCTGACTGGACGCAGAATTTGCAGTGTTTGCGGCACAACCTATCATTTAATCTTTAATCCACCGAAAACGCCGGGTGTTTGTGATAAAGACGGAGGCGAACTCTATCAACGGGCAGATGATAATGAGGAAACCGTCTCTAAACGGCTTGAGGTAAACATGAAGCAAACTCAGCCTTTACTCGATTTCTATTCTGAGAAAGGTTATCTTGCAAACGTGAATGGCCAACAGGACATTCAAGACGTTTATGCAGATGTGAAGGATCTTCTTGGAGGATTAAAAAAATGATTATCTGTAAAACCCCACGTGAACTTGATATCATGCGGGAAGCAGGGCGAATCGTGGCTTTAACTCATGAAGAGTTAAAAAAGCACATTAAACCAGGAATCTCGACAAAAGAATTGGATCAAATTGCCGAACGTTTTATTAAGAAGCAGGGTGCAATCCCATCTTTTAAGGGGTATAATGGGTTTCGCGGGAGCATTTGCGTATCAGTTAATGAAGAACTCGTTCACGGCATTCCTGGCAGCAGGGTGCTAAAGGACGGAGACATCATCAGTATTGATATCGGTGCTAAATTAAATGGTTATCATGGTGACTCTGCATGGACATATCCGGTAGGAAACATCAGTGATGATGACAAAAAACTTCTGGAAGTAACAGAGGAGTCTTTATATAAAGGCTTGCAGGAAGCAAAACCAGGTGAACGTTTGTCGAATATTTCCCACGCAATACAAACGTATGTCGAAAATGAGCAGTTTTCAGTTGTTAGGGAGTATGTCGGACATGGTGTTGGTCAAGACTTGCATGAGGACCCGCAAATTCCTCATTACGGTCCGCCCAACAAAGGACCACGGCTTAAACCTGGCATGGTTCTCGCTATTGAACCTATGGTGAACGCTGGCAGCCGCTACGTGAAAACATTGGCTGATAACTGGACGGTTGTAACGGTAGATGGGAAAAAGTGTGCTCATTTTGAACATACGATTGCGATTACGGAAACGGGTTTTGATATACTGACGAGAGTCTAGGTGATGAAATAATTCCGAAGACAGATGTTTTTCCAGCTTGATAGGGCAGAAAGTTTGGATGAACATTGGCAGGACCGAATTCATCTTGTCGTTGTCATTGGGATTTTTGACCATCATCAATGTACTAACAGCAGACGGAGAAAAGCGTACATTACATTCTCCTAAGAAAAAGAATATCAATCATTTAACCCTTTATGATTGCGTATCTCCGGAAGTTCAGAACAGTATAAACGAAACAGGGCGTGTGACAAACTTCTTTTGAAATTTGTCAGAAAGCAAGTTACTGATTTGAAGAAGGGAGAACACTTGAATGGCGAAAGACGATGTAATTGAAGTGGAAGGTACGATAGTCGAAACACTGCCAAACGCGATGTTCAAAGTTGAACTTGAAAATGGCCACACTGTTTTGGCTCACGTATCTGGTAAAATCCGCATGCACTTCATTCGCATTTTACCTGGAGACAAAGTTACGGTAGAATTATCTCCATATGACTTAACTCGTGGCAGGATTACGTACCGTTACAAATAAAGCACTCCGGAAACTGAAGGAGGTTGGAAACACATGAAAGTGAGACCATCAGTTAAACCAATCTGCGAAAAATGTAAAGTTATTCGCAGAAAAGGAAAAGTAATGGTGATCTGTGAAAATCCAAAGCATAAACAAAAACAAGGATAATTTATAAGGAGGTGCCCAGAGAATGGCTCGTATTGCTGGTGTAGATATCCCACGTGACAAACGTGTTGTTATTTCTTTAACTTACATCTTCGGAATTGGCCGCACAACGGCTCAGCAAGTTTTAAAAGAAGCTGGAGTTTCAGAAGATACTCGTGTGCGCGATCTTACTGAAGAAGAACTTGGTAAAATCCGTGATATTATTGACAAACTGAAAGTAGAAGGTGACCTTCGCCGTGAAGTTTCTCTTAATATCAAACGTCTGATCGAAATCGGAAGCTACCGCGGAATCCGTCATCGCAGAGGATTACCTGTTCGCGGACAAAACTCTAAAAACAATGCGCGTACTCGTAAAGGTCCGCGTCGTACTGTAGCTAACAAGAAAAAATAAGTAAGGGAGGTTCTTAAACAATGGCTGCTGCTCGTAAATCTAACACGCGTAAACGTCGCGTGAAAAAGAATATTGAGTCTGGAATTGCTCATATTCGTTCAACTTTCAATAACACGATCGTTACGATCACTGACACTCATGGCAATGCTCTTTCTTGGTCAAGTGCCGGAGCTTTAGGATTCAGAGGTTCTCGTAAATCTACTCCTTTTGCTGCGCAAATGGCTGCAGAAACAGCTGCTAAAGGTTCAATCGAACATGGTCTTAAAACACTTGAGGTTACTGTTAAAGGCCCTGGTTCAGGCCGTGAAGCTGCAATCCGTGCACTTCAAGCTGCTGGACTAGAAGTCACTGCTATCAGAGACGTAACTCCTGTTCCTCATAACGGATGCCGTCCACCAAAACGTCGCCGCGTGTAATTTGTTTGTATAGATTTTGTGTCCCTGTCAATAATGGGTTATGATACAGTTATTTATGAAACGAATGCACCGACTCGTTGCCTGAGCACATACGGGACTAAACAATGGGGAATTTCGGATGGAATCTCATATGATTCTATTCGAGGTTTCGACGTTTTGAAGGAGGGTTTTAAGTAATGATCGAGATTGAAAAACCAAAAATCGAAACGGTTGAAATCAGCGACGATGCCAAATTTGGTAAGTTTGTCGTAGAGCCACTTGAGCGTGGATATGGTACAACTCTGGGTAACTCCTTACGTCGTATCCTCTTATCCTCACTCCCTGGTGCCGCTGTAACATCAATCCAGATAGATGGTGTACTGCACGAATTCTCGACAATTGAAGGCGTTGTGGAAGATGTTACAACGATTATCTTACACATTAAAAAGCTTGCATTGAAAATCTACTCTGATGAAGAGAAGACGCTAGAAATTGATGTACAGGGTGAAGGAACTGTAACGGCAGCTGATATTACACACGATAGTGATGTAGAGATCTTAAATCCTGATCTTCATATCGCGACTCTTGGTGAGAATGCGAGTTTCCGAGTTCGCCTTACTGCTCAAAGAGGACGTGGGTATACGCCTGCTGACGCAAACAAGAGAGACGATCAGCCAATCGGCGTGATTCCGATCGATTCTATCTATACGCCAGTTTCTCGTGTATCTTATCAGGTAGAGAACACTCGTGTAGGCCAAGTTGCAAACTATGATAAACTTACACTTGATGTTTGGACTGATGGAAGCACTGGACCGAAAGAAGCTATTGCGCTTGGTTCAAAGATTTTAACTGAACACCTTAATATATTCGTTGGTTTAACTGACGAAGCTCAGCATGCTGAAATCATGGTTGAAAAAGAAGAAGATCAAAAAGAGAAAGTTCTTGAAATGACAATTGAAGAATTGGATCTTTCTGTTCGCTCTTACAACTGCTTAAAGCGTGCGGGTATTAACACGGTTCAAGAGCTTGCGAACAAGACGGAAGAAGATATGATGAAAGTTCGCAATCTAGGACGGAAATCACTTGAAGAAGTGAAAGCGAAACTAGAAGAACTTGGACTCGGACTTCGCAAAGACGATTGACTAGTTTCCCTTGTGAACTAGGATTTTCGTGTGTTTATTATTCAGAAACAGCATTTCAATAAAGGAGGGGACATCACATGTCATACAGAAAACTAGGACGTACGAGTGCACAGCGTAAAGCTATGCTTCGTGATCTTACAACTGATTTGATCATCAACGAAAGAATCGAAACAACTGAAACACGTGCGAAAGAACTTCGCTCTGTAGTTGAAAAAATGATCACGCTTGGCAAACGCGGTGATCTTCACGCTCGCCGTCAAGCTGCTGCATACATCCGCAACGAGGTTGCTAACGAAGAAAATAACCAAGATGCACTTCAAAAATTATTCTCTGACATTGCAACTCGTTACGAGGAGCGCCAAGGTGGATACACACGTATTATGAAGCTTGGTCCTCGCCGTGGTGACGGAGCACCAATGGCAATTATCGAATTGGTTTAATCACATATTTTTGTGTGTCTAAAGAAGGGCGGGACAGTTTCTAACTGGATCTATGCCCTTTTTTTAGATACTGCAACTTTTTTATATAAAGAGAAAAGCAGAGCATGAGCTGAGAGGAGGCCGGTTTTCCATGAATCAAAATCAGTTGATATCGGTAGAGGATATCGTTTTTCGATATCGGAAAGACGCAGAAAGACGGGCACTTGACGGCGTCTCCCTGCAGGTGTATGAGGGTGAATGGCTTGCAATTGTAGGTCATAATGGTTCAGGGAAATCAACACTGGCCCGGGCATTGAATGGTTTAATCCTTCCTGAATCAGGCAATATCGAGGTTGCCGGGATTCAATTGACAGAGGAATCGGTTTGGGAAGTGCGAAAGAAGATAGGTATGGTCTTTCAAAATCCGGATAACCAATTTGTCGGAACGACTGTTCGCGATGATGTGGCTTTTGGTTTAGAAAACAATGGTGTACCGCGCGAAGAAATGATTGAGAGAGTAGACTGGGCAGTAAAACAGGTGAACATGCAAGATTTTCTCGATCAAGAGCCGCACCATCTCTCCGGAGGCCAAAAGCAGAGAGTTGCGATTGCGGGGGTTATTGCCGCACGTCCTGATATTATTATCTTAGATGAAGCAACATCCATGCTTGACCCGATTGGGCGAGAAGAAGTGCTAGAGACGGTAAGACATTTAAAGGGCCAGGGCATGGCGACTGTCATATCCATCACACATGATCTGAATGAGGCAGCAAAAGCAGACAGGATCATTGTGATGAATGACGGTAAGAAATATGCCGAAGGGCTGCCTGAAGAAATTTTCAAATTGAATAAAGAACTTGTTCGAATTGGGCTTGATTTACCCTTCTCATTCCAGCTTAGCCAGCTTTTAAGAGAAAATGGACTGGCATTGGAAGAAAATCATTTGACTCAGGAAGGGCTGGTGAAAGAGCTATGGACATTACGATCAAAGATGTAGAACATCGTTATCAGATGAAGACGCCGTTTGAGCGCCTTGCATTGTATGATATCAATGCATCGATTAAAGAAGGCAGCTACGTAGCCGTTATTGGGCATACAGGCTCTGGCAAGTCCACTCTTCTTCAGCACCTGAATGGTCTTCTGAAGCCGACGAAGGGACAGATATCACTAGGTAGCACTGTCATTCAGGCAGGGAGAAAGAATAAAGAGCTGAAAACCCTTCGTAAAAAAGTCGGAATCGTTTTCCAATTTCCGGAGCATCAATTATTCGAAGAAACAGTTCTCAAAGATATATCGTTCGGACCGATGAATTTTGGTGTGAAAAAAGAGGATGCTGAACAAAAAGCCAGAGAGATTCTGAAGCTTGTAGGTTTATCAGATGAGCTTTTGGACAGATCGCCTTTTGAATTAAGCGGGGGGCAAATGCGCAGAGTTGCAATTGCCGGCGTACTTGCAATGGATCCTGAAGTGCTTGTTTTGGATGAACCGACTGCAGGATTGGACCCAAGAGGGCGAAAAGAGATTATGGACATGTTTTATGAGCTTCATCAACGAGGAAACCTGACGACGGTTCTTGTAACACACAGTATGGAGGATGCGGCTGCATACGCTGATGAAATGATCGTCATGCATAAAGGAACGATACAGGCATCAGGCAGTCCGCATGATTTGTTTTTAAAAGGTGAAGAGATGGCTGGCTGGGGGCTGGATCTTCCGGAAACGATAAAATTCCAAAGGCAGCTGGAAGCTGCACTTGGCGTCAGATTTAAAGAGCCTATGCTCACAATGGAAGATGCCGCTGCTGAAATCCGTGCACTTTTCCAGGGGGAAAAGCCCTTATGATGGACAGCATGATTATCGGCAAGTATGTACCGGGTTTCTCACTTGTACACCGGCTTGATCCCAGAACAAAACTCATTACGATCTTTTTATTTGTCTGCATCGTATTCCTAGCCAATAATGTACAGACATATGCGCTGCTTGGATTATTTACTGTAGGCGTCGTTTCTTTAACTAGAGTTCCTTTCTCTTTTTTAATGAAAGGCCTAAAGCCAATCATCTGGATTGTCCTCTTTACGTTCATTCTTCACATTTTAATGACACATGAAGGACCGGTTATTTTTCAATTAGGCGTTTTCAAAGTCTATGAGGGCGGTTTGGCTCAAGGGATATTCATTTCTCTTAGATTCGTCTATTTGATTTTTATGACAACCTTATTAACGCTGACGACAACACCGATTGAGATTACCGATGGAATGGAGCAGCTGCTGAATCCATTGAAAAAAATAAAGCTTCCTGTTCACGAGCTTGCTCTTATGATGTCAATTTCTTTGCGGTTTATCCCGACCTTGATGGAGGAGACGGATAAGATCATGAAGGCTCAGATGGCGCGGGGCGTTGATTTTACAAGCGGACCTGTCAAAGACAGAGTGAAGGCTATTGTCCCGCTTCTTGTCCCTCTCTTCGTCAGTGCATTCAAACGCGCCGAAGAGCTTGCTGTGGCAATGGAAGCCAGGGGCTATCAAGGCGGAGAGGGACGTACGAAATACAGAAAGCTTGTATGGACAGGAAAAGACACTTCTGTCATTGTGAGCTTGATGGTTTTGGCTGCTTTGTTATTTTTCTTAAGAACGTAGAGGTGCTGTATGAGATTGAAATGCACAATTTCTTATGACGGACATTTGTTTAATGGGTATCAGGTGCAGCCGGGCAAAAGAACGGTTCAGGATGAACTGGAGAAGGCTTTGGCTGTCCTTCATAAGTCGAAAGACAGAATTTCGGTCGTTTCATCAGGAAGAACAGATAGCGGGGTTCATGCAGCAGGACAGGTGATTCATTTTGATACTCCGCTGTCTATTCCGGCGGAGAGATGGCCATATGCTTTAAATGCACTGCTTCCGGACGATATCGCAGTCAAACAGGCAGAAATTGCGGATGATGGGTTCCATGCACGATTTAGCGCAGTTAAAAAAGAATATCGCTACTTTGTATATACGGAGAAACACCCGGACGTATTTAAACGGCATTACGCTTACCATTTTTCATATCAACTAAATGTGCAGAGCATGAGAGAAGCGGCAAAGCATCTTATAGGCACACATGATTTCACGAGCTTTTGCGCGGCTAAAACAGAAGTGCAGGACAAGGTAAGAACGATTTACGAACTTGATTGGACTGAGACGGATGACGGCCTGCAAATGCGGATCACAGGCAGCGGTTTCTTATATAATATGGTCAGAATTATTGCGGGTACTTTGCTTGATGCAGGTATTGGAAAAATTTCTCCCGATGATGTGAAATCCATGCTGGCAGCGAAGGATCGCGAAGCGGCAGGGCGTACAGCACCGGGGCATGGGCTATATTTATGGAACGTTTACTATGACAACTAAACCAGGTGTATAATATTTTCTTGACAGAGTCTGCATAAAGTTATAAGATATCATATGGTATGTATTTCAACCCCACGATAAGCCCCGGAACTTATTGTGTTGTGAAATAGAACGTAATCGAAGTTTATTGAAAATGACAGATCATTTAGGAGGGAAATTCAATGCGTACAACACCTATGGCTAACGCAAGTACTATTGAACGCAAGTGGTTAGTTGTTGATGCTGCTGGCAAGACTTTAGGCCGTCTTTCTTCAGAAGTTGCAGCTATCCTTCGCGGAAAACACAAACCAACTTACACACCACACGTTGATACAGGAGATCATGTGATCATCATCAACGCTGAAAAAATCGAGTTAACTGGTAAAAAGTTAACTGACAAAATCTACTACCGTCACACTCAACATCCAGGCGGATTAAAATCAAGAACTGCTCTTGAAATGCGTACAAACTACCCTGAGAAAATGCTTGAGCTTGCTATCAAAGGCATGCTTCCAAAAGGTTCTCTAGGTCGTCAAATGTTCAAAAAATTGAACGTATACCGTGGTTCTGAGCATCCACATGAAGCACAAAAACCTGAAGTTTACGAACTTCGCGGTTAATTAAAAAGGAGGTTACCAATTTGGCACAGGTTCAATATTACGGTACTGGCCGTCGTAAAAGTTCTGTAGCGCGTGTGCGCTTAGTTCCAGGAGAAGGTCGTATCGTCGTTAATAATCGTGAAATCAGCGAGCACATCCCATCTCCAGCTCTAATCGAAGATATCAAACAACCATTAACTTTGACTGAAACAGCTGGCACTTATGATGTTTTAGTAAACGTACATGGAGGCGGCTTATCTGGTCAAGCTGGAGCAATCCGTCATGGTATCGCTCGTGCTTTGCTTGAAGCAGATCCAGAATACCGTGCAACACTTAAACGTGCAGGTCTTCTGACTCGTGACGCTCGTATGAAAGAACGTAAAAAATACGGTCTTAAAGGCGCTCGTCGTGCACCTCAGTTCTCAAAACGTTAATTTTGCGTTTTCAAAAGCTCTCGACCTTGTGTTGGGAGCTTTTATAAATTGTTTAAAAAAGCAGAAGCCTCTATATGAGTGCTTCTGCTTTTTACTTTATAATACGGCCATTTTTTGCTGTTTGGCTTTCTCCACTAAAGTTTCGAATAGCTTCAGCATGAGCGGGTACCCTTTTGTCAACATTTCTGGATGCCACTGAACCCCAAGCACAAATGTGCCGTTTTCCATTTCAATTGCTTCAATGACTTCATCCCGTGCCCGGGCAGATATGAGAAACCCGGGAGCCACATCTTTAATCGCTTGGTGATGGAACGAATTGACCAGCGCTGTATCACCAAATACAGAATGAAGGTGTGTACCCGTTTCAATATCAATGGTATGAGTGGGTACCTCGGTATTATTGTACTGATCATGTTTAATAGATGCATTCTCCATATAAGACAGATCCTGATAAATAGAGCCGCCAAACGCGACATTCAAAATTTGCAATCCTCTGCAAATAGCAAATACGGGCTTGCCGGCAGCAATGGCTTTTTTTATTAGTAATTGGTCAAATTCATCTCGCTCGGGGAAAACTGAACCTTGCTTAGCAAGAGGCTCCTCACCGTAAAGGAGTGGGTTAACATCATGTCCTCCAGACATCACAAGCCCATCTATTTGCTGTATCATCTGATTGATTGTTTCTTCATCATTTACGACTGGTACGATAAAAGGGACGCCTCCCGCATCTAAAACAGATTGAACGTATGTATCATTCACATAGGCACGCTTATAACCTGGGAAACGCCCGCCTTGATCAATAATGATACTTCCTGATATGCCGATAACAGGTTTCATCTAAAATCATTCCTTCCAACTGACTCTACTGCAGACTGCCATAAAGCTTATTAAACTTATCCGCATTATTGACAATATCTCGCTTCTCTTGTAGTATACACTATTGTTCAATTAGTTTAAATTTTAACAATTTTATACGGGGGGTTTAAAGTGAAAAAGCGGTTTATATTCAGCTTATCATTTGTACTTATAGCCAGTATTTTCTTAGCAGCATGCGGTAACGACGATAAAAATAATAAAGCCTCAGAAAGTACGGGTTCATCAAGTGATACATTCACGGTTGCTTTAGAAAGTGATGTGACAACGCTTGATCCTCATGATACAAACGATAATGCCTCTTATACGGCTGAATCAGCTATGATGGAAGGACTTTTAGGCTTTGATAAGGATAACAAAGTCATTCCTGTGCTAGCCAAAAGCTATGAAGTGAACAAAGACTCGACTGAGTTTACGTTCAAGCTGAAGAAAGGAATCAAGTTCCAAGACGGAACGGCCTTTAATGCCCAAGCGGTAAAAACAAACATTGACCGTCTTGCCGATCCTGACTCCAAGCTAAAACGACATAGTTTATTTGAGTTAGTAAAGGAAACGAAAGTAATAGATGATGATACCGTGCGTATTACTTTAAGTAAGCCATTTGCGGCGATGATCAACAACTTTGCCCATCCGGCAGCTATGATGATCAGTCCTGATGCGATTAAAAAATATGGCGACAAAGTATCACAGCACCCGGTCGGAACAGGACCATTTACATTAGAAAAATGGCAGCACGGCGAATATCTTAAATTAACTGCCAATAAAGATTACTGGAACAAGAACCTTCCAAAGGTACATAACATTGTCTTTAAGCCTGTTCCTGAAAATGGGGCACGAATTGCGATGCTTCAAACAGGAGAAGCTGACTTTATCTATCCGGTACCTCCGACAGATACAAAAACGATTGAGAACACCGACGGACTGTCACTGGTTACAAAGCCGTCTTTAATTGTGAAGTACTTTTCAATGAATACAATGAAAAAGCCTTTTAATGATGTGAAAGTCCGCCAGGCTATTAACTATGCAATTGATAAAGAAGCTTTCCTGAAAGTTGTATATAACGGATATGCTTCTGAAGCGAAGTCATCTATTGCACCTGATACACAGTTTTACGCTGAACAAACACCATACGAATATAACATCAAAAAAGCAAGGCAGCTTTTAAAAGAAGCGGGCTATCCAAATGGGTTTGAGGCAACAATCTGGGGCGGAAACAGCTCTGATAAGGTTAAAATGATGGAATTTTATAAGCAGCAGCTTGATAAAGTAGGAATTACATTAAAAACAGTTCCTATGGAAAGCGGTACAATAGGGGATAAAATCTGGGGCGTTACAAATGCGAAAGATGCTGATCTAGAGCTTTATAATGGTGGATGGTCTCCGTCTACCGGCGATGCCGACTGGGGTCTCCGCCCAGTCTTTGGCGGAGAAGAAGCATTCCCGCCGAATTCTTATAACACGTCTTACTATCAAAGTGGTACTGTAAACAGTCTTCTGAACCAAGCGTTACAAACTTCTGACACGGCGAAACGCAAAGAATTATATGGAAAGGCACAGCGACAGATTTGGGAAGATGCTCCGTGGGTTTTCCTTGCTGTACCAGATTTGATTTATGCGAAAAAAGACAGTGTAGATGGAGTGGTGATGCAGCCATCAGGTGTGATGGATGTTCGCGGGGCTGAAAAAAAATAATGCTCGCTTGGGTGACTCCAATCCAGCGTGTTCCGGAGGCAGACTCATGTGGGTCAGCCTCCTTTTATTGAAGTCAAGGAGGGCGCCTAATGATAAAATACTCAATCAACCGTTTATTGCTGATGATTCCTCTTTTGTTCATTATTACTGTCATTGTCTTTATGTTCGTGCATATGATTCCCGGAGACCCTGCCCGGTTAATCGCAGGCAGTGATGCAACAATGGATGAAATCAAATTAGTTAGAGAGAAATATGGCTTGGATCAGCCTTTATATCAACAATACATTTCATATATGTCCAATCTCTTTCAAGGAGATCTGGGAACCTCTATTCAGGCAGGAAGACCTGTGGCAGAGATGCTGTCTGAGCGGTTTATGCCGACATTTTGGCTGACAGTTGTCAGCATGTTTTGGTCACTGCTATTCGGAATTCCGATCGGCTTAGTTTCAGCTGTCAAAAGAAACAAGTGGCAGGATCATGCCACAATGATTTTTGCTGTTTCTGCGATATCCATTCCTTCTTTCTGGCTGGGGCTTATGCTTATGCAGTTATTTTCCGTTCAGTTAGGCTGGCTTCCTACAGGGGGGATGGACTCTTGGCAACATTATATACTCCCTTCTATTACGTTAGGAGCAGGAGTTGCAGCTATCATTGCCCGCTTTACAAGATCTGCAGTCATGGATGTGTTAAAGAATGATTATATCCGGACGAGCAGAGCCAAAGGCCTGCATGAATATACGGTTCTTATGAAGTATGCCTTCAGAAATGCAATGATTCCGGTAGTCACGATGACTGGATTACAGTTCGGGTTTATGCTGAGCGGATCAATTATTACAGAAACATTATTCAGCTGGCCTGGACTGGGACGTCTATTAATTAATTCAATTGTGTCAAGGGATTATCCGGTTATACAAGCTGAACTTTTATTATTTTCTTTTGAATTTCTACTCATTAATTTAATTGTTGATTTATTATATGGCTGGCTGAACCCGAGAGTACGCTACGGATCATAGGAAGGAGGATTTCAAATGGAGGTAAAGCATGTTGAGAAGCCGGCGAAAAGCAACAGATTACACGATTTTTGGATTTCTTTTAAGAAACAAAAAGTATCGATGATATCCGCTGTATTTCTTTTACTATTATTTCTTGTTGCATTATTCGGCCAGTATTTTGTGCCATACGACCCTGCAAAAGTAGATTATGGCCAATTATTTTTAAAGCCTTCAGCGGCTCATTTGGCGGGGACTGATGCATACGGAAGGGATATCTTCAGCAGGATCTTAGTAGGAGCCAGAATTTCGTTGTTTGTTGGCTTGTCTTCTGTTTTCTTGGGAGCTTTAGCCGGGAGTGCACTTGGCATTATAAGCGGCTATTTTGGTAAGTGGATTGATAGTTTGATTATGAGATTTTGCGATATTTTATTAGCTTTTCCGGGAATGCTGCTGGCCATCGGCATTATCGCAATCCTTGGAACAGGTTTAATGAATGTGGTCTTTGCAGTTGCTATATTCAGTGTGCCTGTATTTGCGCGGATTGTTCGAAGCAGTGTACTGGATATGAAATCAAGCCTGTATGTGGAAGCGGCAAAATCAACAGGTGCTAAAAATACACGCATTATTCTTAAACACATCTTGCCGGGTACATTCTCAACGATTATCGTGTATTTCACAATGAGAATCGGTTCCGCTATTTTAATAGCGGCAGGACTTAGTTTTTTAGGATTAGGAGCAGATCCCTCTACTCCTGAATGGGGCGCTATGCTGAGTGATGGGCACAACTACTTAAACACAGCTCCGCATGTGACGATTTTTCCGGGCCTTGCAATCTTTCTCACCGTTTTAGCTTTTAATCTGCTTGGTGACGGACTCCGGGACGCGCTTGATCCTAAGATAAAGGATTAGGAGGTAAATGAATGAAACCGATATTAAACGTCAATCAGCTACGGACGAGCTTTTTTGTAAACGGTAAGGAAATTCCTGCAGTTGACGGAGTTGATTTTACGATAAACGAAGGTGAGATTCTGGGTATTGTCGGTGAATCCGGGAGCGGAAAAAGCGTCACCTCTTTATCCATTATGAAACTGTTAAAAGACACACCGGGAAAAGTCGTCGGCGGATCGATTCATTTTGACGGCAGAGACCTATTAGCTCTCTTAGAAAAAGAAGTACGGGAACTGAGGGGGAATGAGATCGCCATGATATTTCAAGAGCCGATGACTTCATTAAACCCTGTTTTAACGATAGGGAATCAGCTAAGAGAGGCGATTAAAAAGCACCTCAATTATTCACGCAAGAAAGCGGATCAACATGCAGTTTCAATGCTGACACAAGTCGGTATTTCAAGGGCTGATGAAATTTTACAGCAGTACCCTCACCAATTGTCCGGAGGAATGAGGCAGCGCGTCATGATCGCCATGGCCATGTCTTGCTCGCCTAAATTATTAATCGCCGATGAACCTACGACAGCGCTTGATGTGACGATTCAAGCCCAAATACTAGATGTCATGAAAGATATGCAGGAGAAACACGGCACATCGATATTGTTGATCACACATGATCTTGGCGTCATCGCTGAAACGTGTGACCGACTGGCTGTAATGTATGCAGGGAGAATTGTAGAACAAGGCTCGGTTTATGATCTGTTTGATGATCCAAAGCATCCGTATACAAAAGGGCTGCTGGAATCCATCCCTCGTATCGGAAGGCGACAGGAACGGTTGCATTCTATCCAAGGAAATGTCCCGATGGCAGAGGATTGGCCGGCCGGATGCAAATTTGCATCACGCTGTCCGTTTGTCTTTGATAAATGCCTGAAAAAAGAGCCGCCGTTGCTAAACGTGGGGGAAGGAAGAACAAGCCGATGCTGGCTGAATGAAAATGAGGGAAAGGAGGGGCAAGCATATGAATGATGAGCCTTTAGTTGAAGTGAAACACTTGAAAAAAATCTTTGCAGATTCATCCGGCCTTTTTAAAAAATCAAAGCCCGTGAGAGCGGTGGATGATATATCATTTACTATTAATCGCGGAGAAACTTTCGGCCTTGTCGGAGAGAGCGGATGCGGAAAGTCGACAACCGGACGGATGTTAATGAAGCTACTGGAGCCGACAGAAGGCAGTATTCTGTTTAACGGACAGGATATTACGAAAATGAATGAGAAAGACGTGCGTAATTTGCGTAAAGATTTTCAAATGGTGTTTCAAGATCCTTATGCCTCATTGAATCCCAGAATGAGAGTGAAAGAAATCATAGAAGAACCGTTGATTGTTCATGGACTCATGACTTCTTCTGAACGTGAAAGAAAAGTGCATCAGCTTTTGGATACAGTGGGGCTGTCCCGCCAGCACGGCAGTCGTTTTCCGCATGAATTCAGCGGCGGGCAAAGGCAAAGAATCGGAATCGCCCGGGCTCTTGCTGTTAATCCGAAACTAATTATTGCCGATGAGGCTGTTTCCGCACTCGATGTATCGATTCAGTCGCAGATACTTAACCTGATGAAGGACCTGCAGAAGGAATTTGGTTTAACCTATTTGTTTATAGCACATGATTTAAGTGTCGTTGATTTTATAAGTGACCGTATAGGTGTGATGTATCTTGGCAAACTGGTTGAAGTTGGCGATCGCGATTCAATTATACAGAATCCGAAGCACCCGTATACAAAAGCGTTGCTGTCAGCTGTCCCGATCCCAGACCCGCATCGCAGAAAGGAACGCATCTTGCTTAAAGGTGATTTGCCTAGCCCTTCAAATCCGCCTGCCGGCTGTCCATTTCATACCAGATGCCCTGCTGTCATGGAGCAATGCAAAACAAAGATGCTGATGCTAAGCAATATGTCCAAGCAGCACCAAGTGTTTTGCCACTTATATGATTCAAAAAAATGATATGATATTCACTGGCCAAAAAAATCACATTTCCTTTGTGATTTTTTTGCGTTTTTATGAACTTTTTTCTAGATATACAAAGGGAAAGCGATAACAACCTAGAAATATTTGTTATACTCTATACATTAAAGTAAGGAGAACGATTCATGAATGCGTTAATAAACCATAATAGCAAAGCCTGGGATCAAAAAGTAGAAACAGGCAATGAATGGACTGTTGCTGTTGATCAGCATGTCATCGAACAAGCGAAAACAGGCAATTGGGATATAAGGGTAACACCAATGAAAGATGTACCGAGGGATTGGTTTCCCCCTGTCAACGGACTGAAAGTACTCTGTTTAGCATCAGGTGGCGGCCAGCAAGGCCCGATTTTAGCAGCTGCAGGAGCGGATGTCACTGTATTGGATAATTCGGAGAAACAGCTGGATCAGGATAGAATGGTTGCTAAGCGCGACGGTCTCACAATACATACTGTCAAAGGAAGCATGGACGATCTCAGTCAGTTTAAGGATGAATCTTTTGATGTTATTGTACATCCTGTTGCCAATGTTTTTGTTGAGAATGTTCTCCCGGTATGGAAGGAAGCGCACCGTGTGCTGAAAAGAAACGGCGCTCTCATTTCAGGGTTTGTAAATCCAGTCGTGTTCCTGTTTGATGTTGAATTGGAACAGCAAGGGATTTTAAAAGTCAAACACTCCATTCCATATGCCGACTCAGAAGATCTCCCAAAACATAAAGTGAAAAAATTGATTGAAAATCAGGAGGCTCTGGAATTCGGCCATTCTCTAGAAGACCAAATCAAAGGCCAAATTGATGCCGGTTTTATCGTCACAGGTTTTTATGAAGATAAAGGCGGGTTTGTATTGGACCAGTATATTCATACATATTCTGCAACAAGAAGCGTGAAATTATGAAAAAGCAGCGACCTGTTAAAGGGCTGCTTTTTTAATAACCACTAACAGGAACGTTCGTTCTGGATCTGCGGAAAGCTGCTATTCCTCTCCTTATTATCGATTCGGCACCTTCATTTGGGCGAATTTCCAATCGAATTCGGGCATTGATTCACCACCCAAACCTCAAAATAACCGGTAAAAGGAGAGTGAATTGTATGGCAGAAGTACTGTCTTTTATGGATGTGAAACGCCAAAAGGATTTTGAATTAGAAAAGAACTTGCTCAAAGAACTCTCTCTGAGACAAATTATCCAGTCTGTTAAGGACTGTTTGGAACCATTATTTCCATTCCTACATGATGAAAGAGATATTATTACCGAAGGCTGTATTGATTTTGCGATAGAAGCCTATTTGTTAGGCGGGCGATTTGGGATATTCGGTTATTACGGAGAATCCATGCAAAGCATCAGTGCCCGCTCTGCAAGAGAAGAAGAAGAGCTTCGTATGGAGTTTTTTGATTATCTCTATAATTGGACACACGAGCAATACGCAGCATTTGATAAAAATACGGTATACGAAGCAGCACGCAAGTTCATTAAAGACTGGTGGACAGAGGGGTTTGTCCAACGAGAAAAACAGTGTAAGCTTCGCATGCGTTAATCATATTTCCCTGCCCTGTCCCATAGTTATGTAGTAACGGACAAGCGGGAGGGGAAGGGATGAGGAAAAAGCTTAAATGGCTTGGTTTTTTGCTAGGCTTCATCGTATTACTATTTCTATTCAAGTATCAGTTCAGCGATAACGATTCTTGGAAGCCGTGGAGTCTGCCCTTGAGCGGGAAAATTATTTATTTGGATCCAGGTCATGGCGGGCCCGACGGCGGAGCAGTCGGCGGAAAGCTGTTAGAGAAGGATGTAACCCTGGAAGTGGCCTTTAGAGTCAGGGATTATCTTCAAGAACAAGGCGCGCTTGTCATCATGACCAGAGAAAGTGATACTGATCTCGCTCCAGAAGGAACGAAGGGCTACAGCAGACGAAAAGCGGAGGACTTAAGGCAGCGAGTTCATTTAATAAACCATTCAGAGGCTGAACTCTATATCAGCATTCACCTCAATGCGATTCCGTCACAAAAATGGAGCGGAGCCCAAAGTTTCTATTATGGAAAATTTGCGGAAAATGAGAAAGTCGCGAAATACATTCAGGATGAGTTGAGAAGAAACTTGGAAAACACCACTCGGAAAGCAAAGCGGATTCATGGTATCTACTTAATGCAAAACGTCACCAAACCGGGGGCGCTTGTAGAAATCGGATTTTTATCCAATCCAAATGAAGCAAGGCTGCTCGGGAAGTCGAAATATCAGGACAAGGTGGCATCTTCCATATATAAAGGCATTTTGCGATATTTCACAGAAAAAGGAGACCCTCCGGAGTAAAGGAGGGTTTTCTTAGGTTCTAAGCATAAGACACCCGCCATTTATGTATGATATAATAATGCTTGTAAACGAATACACAAAAGGGTGAGGTTCGATGATAAGAGAAGATGAAGTAAGAAAACTAGTCGGTGAAATGCGCGAACCTTTTCTTCAAAGACCTCTGGGAGAATTGGATGCCGTTAAGGAAATTAAAATAAAGCCTGAAAAACGGCATGTTAGTGTAAAAGTCGCTCTTGCAAAAACCGGAACTGCAGAACAAATGCAGATTCAGCAAGAGATCGTAAACATCTTAAAAGGGGCAGGCGCTGAGACGGTCGGCCTTCGTTTTGAAGAGCTGCCTGAAGAAACGGTTGCAAAATTCCGGGCGCCGTCAGCTGAGAAAAAAACATTGTTAAATATGGATAACCCACCAGTCTTTCTTGCTGTAGCAAGCGGAAAAGGCGGCGTAGGCAAATCAACTGTGTCAGTAAACCTTGCTATTTCTCTGGCTCGTCTTGGGAAAAAGGTCGGTTTAATTGATGCGGATATTTATGGCTTCAGTGTGCCGGACATGATGGGTATCACTGTGCGCCCTACTATTGAAGGAGAGAAACTGCTTCCTGTTGAACGCTTTGGGGTAAAGGTGATGTCAATGGGCTTCTTCGTAGAAGAAAATGCTCCGGTCGTGTGGAGAGGGCCGATGCTTGGCAAAATGCTAAACAACTTTTTCCACGAAGTAGAGTGGGGAGAAGTAGATTATATCGTTCTTGATCTTCCGCCTGGGACGGGGGATGTTGCTCTCGATGTACATACTATGCTTCCAAGCTGCAAAGAAATCATTGTATCGACTCCGCATCCAACAGCTGCTTTTGTCGCAGCGAGAGCGGGTTCTATGGCGATTAAAACCGATCATGAGGTCGTTGGTGTCATAGAAAACATGGCTTATTATGAAAGTGCAAAGACAGGGGAAAGAGAATATGTCTTTGGAAAAGGCGGGGGAGATAAACTAGCTGAGGAACTCAACGTGCCTTTGCTCGGCAGAATCCCGTTGAAACAGCCTGATTGGAATCAGGACCAATTTGCGCCGTCTGTTTACGATGAAAATCATCCAATTGGAGAAATATATCAGGACATTGCAAAAAATATAGTTGCAAAATTGTCAGTGCAAGTATAAAAAAGGTGAACCGGGATTCTAGATCCCGGCTCTCCCTTTATTCACTTTCTTTGGCAGTGTCTTTTGCTGCTTTTTTTAGCTCATCTTCGAACTGTTTTTTGTAAAGCGGACTAGAAAGTGTCTCATTAATAACCTCTTCTAAATAACTGCGGAATTCTTGGCTTTTTGCCAGTTCGCTATACTTTTTGTTCATGCCCGGATCCTGCATAACGCCCATCAGCATCTTCTGGTAATCCGGATCCTTCATCAGTTTTTTAATCACTTTCTCATGCTCTGTCTGAAGAGTTTTGGCAAAGCCTTGAGCAAAATCAGTGTCTTCAAAGATGTTTTTCCAGAATTCTTCACCTTTTTTAGAGGTGAGTGTTTTTTCTATTGTTCCTTTAATTGCATCTTGATCAATCACCAGCGCTTCATTCATCGCATCATCGTTTAATAATTCCTTAATCGCTTTCTTTCCGTCATCAGTTTTTAATATATCAACAACCATTTTTTTGGTCTGATCATAGTCCATATCCGCTGCTTGGTCTTTTGGAGCGCAAGCTGTTACAGATAATAACAAAAAACAGCTCATCAATAGCATTTTGGCTTTTGACATGCATAAGCTCCTTTCACATACTTGTCTTACTTTTAATATGATTCATCTGTTTGGATTTATACATAACAAAATATCGCCTTTGCGATTTTTGAGGGGATGAATAAAGAAATGAAAAGCCGTGGTTTAGTTCGTTTTTTCTTTTCTATTTTAGCTGTTGGAGCGGTTATCACGAGTATTGTGGGTTTTGCTCTAAAATGGGGAGAATATAGGGGACTGTTTCTTGCTTTTGAAGCGGGACAGATTTTCTCTGTTTTATTTTGGTTTATCGGTGTAGGCATGATATTCAGTGTAATCAGCCAAATGGGTTTTTTTGTGTTTTTAACAGTTCACCGGTTTGCGCTTGAGATATTAAGGTCCTCGTCTATGTGGAACTTGCTTCAGCTGTTTTTTATCCTGTTTGTTGCTTTTGATTTAATGTATGTGCGTTTTTTATTTTTTGGAGAGAGCGGGGATTTGCTGGCTGGCTATGCGTGGTTACCTTTGTTTTTATTGATTTTTGGAGTAATTACAGCTTATATAAAGCAAAAGCAGTCCTCTAAGAAAACGTTTGTGTCATCGTTGTTTCTAATGGTTGTGATTACCGCATTAGAATGGTTCCCTGCGCTAAGAGTAAATGATGAGGACTGGCTTTATTTAATGCTTTTCCCGTTAATGGCGTGTAATGCTTTTCAACTGCTGATGCTGCCAAAATTTGCAGCGAAGTGATTACTTTACCTCTGCGGATTTGGCATCTGCATTTGCAATGAGATCACCTACGGTTACGTTTTTTAATCCTTTTTCTTTCAGCTGGTGGATGATATCGGGTAACGCTTCTTCTGTTTGTTTTGCCGAGTCGGAGGCGTGTAAAAGAATGATGTCTCCTCCGGAAACTTGCTTGGTCACATTGTTGATGATTTTATCAACCCCGGGATTTGTCCAATCATGAGAGTTCACACTGTAATGCACAACTGTATAATTGTATTGCTTTGCGACCGTTAGAACATTCTGATTGAATTGTCCGGTAGGGGGTCTTAATAGCTGTATGTCTTTGATTCCTAACTTTCCAAAGGCGGTTTGTGCACGGTTAATGTCCTTTTTGATTTCGCTGCTTTCTAAATTAGCATAGTTTTTATAGGCGTACCCCATGCTCCCGATTTGATGACCATCCTTCACTATACGTGCCACTGTGTCAGGGTGGCGTTCGGCCCAAGAAGCGGAAAGGAAAAATGTCGCATTTTTAATCCCATTCGCTTTCAAGGTGTCAAGAATGGGTTCTGCTTTCTTATCCCCCCAGCTGATATCAAACGTAAGTGCGATGTCCTTCGAATCCGTTTCTCCTTTATAGATGGCTTTAGGTCCAGTGTCAGTTGAAAACACGGGAAGCGGGACAGCTCTTTGAATGTAAAAAAAACTGGCTGCTGCGAATGCAGCGATAAGTATAATAATAAATTGCTTCACTCGTTTAATGTGCCACACATAGAAGTGATTCACTGATGATGCCTCCTTATCTTGTCCATCATTCCTGTGTTACATCTTATGAGCATGGCCGATTGAATATAACCGATAAAATGTCTCTTTACATACAGCTTAAATTTGTTGTTGACCTTTTGATAATATCCGTGATATATTATTATTCGTCGCTGATAAACAGCCGGCATAACTAAAAGCTTCATTAAACACTTTGAAAAAAGTTGTTGACTTAACAGAAGCTAAATGTTATAGTAATAAAGCTGCTTCATTGAGAAGCAACGAAATGATCTTTGAAAACTAAACAAGACAAAACGTACCTGTTAATTCATTTTTATAAAATCGCACAGCGATGTGCGTAGTCAGTCAAACTAAGGCCTGCACGACGCAGGTCACACAGGTGTCACCGCAGGATGCGGTGAACTTAACCTGTGATCCATTTTA